>JBHIDB010000028.1:0-12942 GCA_046759865.1 Thermoplasmata archaeon | reverse complement strand
TGGTCGAAGAATCCCTCTGCAACGTGGAGTTTCTGAAGAGTTCCAACACCTACATTGCCCGCGTGCAGAGTGAGCTCGGAGGGCTTCGGGAATATCGGAGTTCGACCTTTGAGGAGGTCCTCGAGCAGGTCATTATCGACCTCCAAGAGGAGTTCGAGTCCAGCGCCTAGTCAGGTTCCCTCGAACTCGGGCTTCCGCTTTTCCAAGAAGGCCTCCAGGCCCTCGCTCCGGTCGTCCGTGGCGAAGGCGAGGCTGAACAGCTCCACTTCGTAATCCAGCCCGGCGGAGAGCCCCGTCTCCTGCGTCTGGTGAATCGCCGCCTTGGCCAACTTAAGGGCCAGAGGACCTCGCTTCTGCATCTGGCGGGCCCATGCCTTTGCCTCTTCCAGGAGCCGATCGTGAGGGACCACCCGGTTCACGAGGCCAATGCGCTGCGCCTCGGCGGCATCGATGGGCTCGCCGAGAAAGATGAGTTCGGAAGCGCGTCCCCGTCCTACGAGGCGCGTCAAGCGCTGGCTGCCGCCGAACCCAGGCGGGATGCCCAGCTTCACCTCTGGCTGGCCGATCCAGGCTCGATCCGAGGCGATGCGGATGTCGCAAGCAAGGGCCAGCTCGGTCCCGCCACCCAAGGCATACCCGTTGATGGCGGCGATGACCGGCTTGCCCATCCGTTCGAGTTGGCGGGCGACCTCATGGCCGAGGGTGGCGTACTCCCGGGTCTCCAAGGGTCGTTGGTCGCGCATCTCCCGAATGTCGGCGCCCGCGGCGAAGGCCTTATCCCCAGCACCCGTCAGGATCAGCACCTGCAGATCATCCCGCCTCCTGACCTCTAGGAGTACCTCCCGTAGCTCCTTAAGGACCTCGCTGGTCAGGGCATTCAAGGCCTCGGGCCGATTCAGCGTGACCGTGGCGATCCCTTCGTCCTCATCCAAACGGACGTGTGGGGAGGCCGTCCTACACACCCCCGTAGTCGTAAACGCCCCGGCCCGATTTGCGCCCGAGGCGGCCTGCGCGTACGAGCTGGCGGAGGAGCGGGCTCGGGCGGAACTTCGGGTCCCCCGATTCCCTTTGAAGCACCTCCATGACGGCGAGGCCGACGTCCAAGCCGGTGAAGTCGGCCAGCTCGAACGGGCCCATGGGCATGTTCGTGCCTAGTTTCATGGCCTTGTCGATGTCTTCCGCCGAAGCCACATTCTCCACGAGGAGGTTGAACGCCTCGTTCATCATGGGAACGAGGAGACGGTTCACCACGAAGCCTGCCGACTCCTTCACTTCCACCGGTTCCTTCCCTAGCTTGCGCGACAGTTCCATGGCCAGTCTCACGGTCTCATCCGAGGTCTCGGATCCACGGATGACCTCGACGAGTTTCATGACTGGTGCGGGGTTGAAGAAGTGCATCCCCACGAAGCGGTCGGGGCGACCTGTGGCGGCGGCCATCTCAGTGATGCTCAAGGAGGAGGTGTTGGATGCGAAGACCACCTCATCAGAGGTCAGGCGGTCGACCTGCTCGTACAGCTCCTCCTTGACCCCCATCTCCTCGAACACCGCCTCGATGACCAGGTGGGCCCCTTGCAAGGCCGCCATCAGGTCCGTGAAGCCCTCGATGCGTCCCAAGATGGCCTCCACCTCCTCCTGAGTCATCTTGCCTCGGGCCACCCGCTTCTCCAGCGGAACCCGCATCCGCCGGAAGCCGCCCTCCACGAACTCGTCCGTGAGGTCTCGCATGGCGACAGAGAACCCCGCCACGCTGCACGTCTGGGCGATGCCCGCCCCCATGGTTCCCGCCCCCAGGACACAAATGCGTTGCACGTCGTCGACCCGCATGGCCTCCCTCGGGCGGGCCAAGCCGCGCGGCTACTAATTAATTGCCTGGGTACTCGTCGGGCAGCACGCAGTCCGCCGGCTCGAGGTCGGGGCGCATCCGGAGGAACACGGGGGCCCGAAGTTTCCCCTCCGACGTGAACTCAAGGTACTTCACCTCTGCCACGAGGGCGGGTTGCATCCAGTACTTCACGGGTTCGCCCGGGGGCTCCTCCGGGAACGGAACAGATCCCTTGAAGGGACGCGCGAGGGCCTCGATTTCCTCCAGTTTCGACTGGTCGAAGCCCGTGCCCACACGACCGATAAACCGGAGCTCCCCTTCCCAGTAGGCGCCCAGGATGAGGGCCCCGAAGAGGGGCTCGCGCCAACCCGTGCCCAGGGTGAGGCCGGCGACCACACAGTTCTGAGGTACGTAGGTCTTGATCTTCAGCCAGTAGTCCACCCGCTTCCCGACCTCGTAGGGCGTCCCCAGCTTCTTGGCCATGATGCCTTCCAAGCCCCGGGCCTTCGCCACCTCGAAAAGGGCGACCCCGGTCCGGCGGATCGGCTCACTGAGGTAGACGTGCTCGTTGGGTTCCACCACCTCCTCCAGGATGTCGCGTCGCTCCTCCAGGGGCAGTTTGAGGAGGCTTTGGTCCTTCCAATGGAGAACGTCGAACACGACATATGTCGCCGGCAGCTGCTCGGCCAGGAGTCCTGCGCGAAACGTCTCCGAGACATGCTCCCGCTGCTGCAGGCGGGCGAAGGAGGGTCTGCCCTCGTCCATGACGACGATCTCGCCGTCCAGGATGGCCGAGCCGTTCACCTGGGGCTCGATCTCCGGGTAGCGGTAACCGATGCTTCGAAGGCGACGGTTCTGAAACCGGCGTTCGCCCTCGCCCACCCAGGCCACGGTCCGTGTCCCGTCCCACTTGACCTCGAAGGAGAACTCGTCGGAGTCGAACGGGTCGTCTCGGGAATAGGCCAGCATGGGCTGGATGGGGCCGCGAGGGAGGGGCATGTCAAGTGGGCTTCTCGACGGCCTGGAGGCTGGCCTTCAAGGCCGCCATCAGGTCCTCGGGTGTCTCCCGCGTCTCGACCACCGGCGCCTCGATTTCCTTCCCCTCGACCTTCGCCTTGATCACCTCCAGGAGGGCCTCCCGGTAGTGGTCGCTGTACTGGCTCATGTCATAAGGGATGGCCTGGGCCTTGATCAGGTCCAGGGCGAGGTTCAGCTCGGCGTCAGAGATCTTCACGGGCTCCTCGAGCGGCACGCGCGGCGCTGGGCGGACCTCGTCCTCGTAGAATAAGGTGGACAGGACCAGATCCTCCCCGCGGGGACGGAGGGAGACCACCTGCTCCTTCTTCCAGATGGCCGCCTGAGCCAGGGCCACACGATTCGTGAGGTCCAAGGCCTGACGGAAGAGCTCGAAGGGCTTCGCGCTGAGCTCCGTGGCCCCGAGGTAGTAGCTCGAGTCTTGGAGGAGGGGATCCACCTCCTCCCGTTCCACGAACCCGAGGACCTCCAGGGCCTTGCTGCTCTTCAGGGGCACCTTCTCGAAGTCCTCGTTCGTCAGGAGGACGTACTTGTCCTTCGTATACTCGTACCCCTTGACGACCTCCCTGAACGCGACCTGCTCCTCGTCGGTCGGACAGAAGTAAGGCCGCTTGAGGGGCTTGCCGCACTTCGGGTGGAGGCTGCGAAAGGAGACGTTCTTCCGCATCGTGGCCACGTAGAGCTTGACGGGGATGTTCACGAGGCCGAACTGGATGGCCCCGGACCAGATGGCTCTTGGCTCCATGGAAATCCCTTGAATTCACGCGGGCCGGAGTAAAAGGATTTCCCCTCGCCGGCTAGGAGGCCTCCACCGGACCCTCCTCGGGTCGAGGCACCCCGGCGGCGATGAGGCCGTTGACGTACGCCCGCCCCCAGATGAAGGCCACGGCGGCTCCGACCGACGTCGCGGCCAGGATGCCCCACCAGACCCCCGTCAACCCGAGACCGAGGGGAGCCGCGAACAGGTAGGCGAGCGGGGGCATCAGGATCACCGTCCGGATGAGGGTCACAAGGAGCGCGCTGTTGCCCCGGCCGGTTCCCTGGAACATCGTGGACGTGGGGACGGCGATCGCCATGAAGGGGACCGAGGGGGCAGTGATGAGGAGGAAGAGGACGATGTCCTGGGTGATGTCGACCGAGGCCGCCGACCACGTGAAGAGCGCCGCGAGGGGTCCAGCAAGGAAGAAGATGGCAATCGCGGCGGGAATTTCGATGTACAACCCCACACGGATGCCGTAGAGGTACGCAGTCTTCAGCTTCCCGTACGCGCCGGCCCCGTAGCTTGCCCCAATCACCGACACCACGGCGGTGCTTAGTCCAAAGACCGGCAGGTGGGCGAGGGTAAGCACCCGCCAGCCGGCCGTCATGACGGCCACGCCATTGGTGCTATCGACGGCCACCACGATCAGGTTGAGCGTGAGGATGGCGAAGGACATGGTGAGGAACATCGCCGACGCGGGCAGTCCTACGCGGAGGATGTCACGGAGGATGGCCCCCTCGAAACGGAACCCGCGGAAGGCGAAGCGAACGTAGGTGTCCCTCCGGAGAAAGAGCCAGTTGGCCATAAGGATGGAGGTGGCCGCAAGGCTCACGACCGTCGCCCACGCCGCGCCGGCGATGCCGAGGCCCAGGGTGAAGATGAAGATGGGATCCAGGACGATGTTCAACACCGCGCCGAAGGCCATGGCGTACATGGCCCGCCGCGCGTCCCCCTCCGCCCGGAGGATGGCGTTGCCGACGCTGGTGAAGAAGATGATGGGGACGGCGGCGAAGAGGATCTGCCCGTATGCCACCACGAGCCCGGTGGTCGCACCGGCCCCGATGGCTTGGAAGAGGGGCTCCGCGAAGATGAGGAGCGGGATTGCCAGGGCGACGGAGGAAACGAGCATGAGCACGAAGGTGTGCGATCCCACCCGGCCGGCCCCCTCCCGATCTCGCGCCCCGATGCGCCTCGAGATCGCCGCCCCGCCGCCCGTGCCGATGCCCAGGCCGATGGCCAGCGCGATGAAGTAGAAAGGGAAGAAGAAGCCCACCGCCGCCAAGGCGTCGGGCCCGAGGCCCGCCACCCAGATGGCGTCGACGAAGTTGTAGATCGTCTGGAGGGAGAAGGCGGCGATCATGGGGAGGGCAAGACGGATGATCGCCCGCTTCGGGTCGCCCAACAACGTCTGGACGCCCTGTGTCATCCCACCCGGTGGGCCTCTTGCGGGGGTCTCCGGTGTCCGGTCCATCCAATCTTCCCTGTAGCCCCGCGTGGACGGATTCGATTACGCGTCCCGCAACTTGCCCTTTCGCTCAAACTGCTTCTGGTAGCGTGCCTCGAGGCCGTGGAGGGAATCGGTCTCCGCCCAGGCCTTGTCGTCTCGGATGCGGGTGACTCGAGCAAAACGCAGGGCGTACCCCGATTTATAGTGTGGGCTTCGCTGAATCTCGTTGAAGGCGACCTCGACCACCACGCGCGGTTCCACGGTCACGACGTAGCGGTTCTCCCGGACTTTGAGCGCGAGAAGCCTGCGGGTCATTTCCCGAAACTCCTCGTCCGTCAATCCCTTGAAGGTCTTGCCAATCATCGCGAAGCCCCCTTGCTCATCTCGAACCCCGAGGTGATAGTTGCTCAACCACCCATGGCGGCGGCCATGGCCCCATTCGGCCGCAAGGATGGCGACGTCGAGGGTGTCTGTCGGCTTGACCTTGAACCAGCGCTTCCCCCGTTTGCCTGGGGTGTAGGGACTTCCGAGGTCCTTGGCGACCAGTCCCTCGTGGCCGGCTTCCAAGGCCTCCTCGAAGAAGGCCTGTCCCTGCTCCAACGTCGGACGGACCAGACGGGGGACGAGGACCTCCGCGGGCACGGCGCTCGCCAGTCGAGCCCAGCGTTCCTCATAGGGTAGATCGATGAGGAGGGTTCCCTCCATGAGCAACGCGTCGAAGAGATAGAGCTGGAGGGGGATGCGTTCCACCAGCGCCTCCACGTCGTGGATCCGCCGAAAACGTCGCATGAGGTCTTGGAAAGGCAGGGGCCGATCGCCTTCGCCCAAGGCCACGACCTCCCCTTCGACGAGCAGGTCTCCGCCCTGGAAGCGCCGCGCCTCCGTCACAACGTCGGGGAGGCTCTCGGTGACCTCCGTAAGCCGGCGCGTGAAGATGCGGATCTCGTCGCCGCTCCGATGAATCTGGATGCGCGCGCCATCCAGCTTGAACTCCAAGGCGGTGCCTGCCTCATGCTCGCGAAACGCCTCCTCCAGGTCGTCCGCCATCTCAGCCATCATGGGTTTGATCGGGGTGAAAAGGCGCAGCTGCTGGGCCGCGAGGGCCGTCGCCCCTCCTGTGAGCGCGATCTGAGCCGTCTGACCTAGGTCCCCCAGGAACATGTTCGCCCGCTGGACGACAGGGACGTCCGCCCCCGAGGCGTCGGCGAGAGCCTCCAACATCACCCCTTCGTTGACCCCGATGCGCATCTCCCGACTGATGGCCCGCAGCAACAGGTCTTTCTCGGCGCCGGAAGCCTGTGCCAGGAGGGCCTGGAGCAAACGCCGCTTCTTCTTGACGGAATCCTTCCCCTGGACGCGGGCGATCTCCTGGAAGGAATGGTACACCTGGAGGATGGTCAGTTCCTCGGCGAGGAGCGTCGTCTGTTCGGAGGCCTCCAACGCCCGACTCACGGTGGCCCAACCTAGGTTCAGGGTCCGGTCCTGGGACTCCGGCAGGACGCGGCCGGTGAGAAGAAGAACGGCCGGGGCCACCTCGTCCTGCTTCAGGCCCGCGAGGAACTCGACGAGAATCTCCCGCTTCGTGAGGCGGCTGCGGGTGGCGGCCAGCGCCCCGGCCGCATCCACGAGAGCACGGAGGGGGGCGTCTGGCCGGCCGCGGCGAGGCATCTCCTCCTTCATCCGGTTCCGGCCATAATCTAGTTTCCGACCTGGCTGGGCGTCGTGACCCGCGCAACCTTTAAGCGACGAAGGGGCCTAGCGCGCCTGAGGACCCCTTGGCCAAGGAACCCTTCCAAATTCTGACCCCCTCGGGGGCCGTCAAGGGCAAGACCCCCAGCCTCTCCAACCGAGACCTTCGCACCCTCTACCGTCACATGCTGCAGCTTCGGCTGTTGGATGACCGCATGATGGCGCTGCAGCGACAGGGGCGCATCGGTTTCTACGGAACATCGACGGGAGAGGAAGCCTCGGTCATCGGGAGCGCGTTCGCCTTGCGGGACAAGGATTGGATCTACCCGGCCCTCCGGCAAGGGGGCGCCGCCCTCCTTCGGGGCTACCCACTGACGAAGTACCTCGCCCAACTCATCGGGAACAGCGAGGACATCCTCAAGGGCCACATGCAGCCCTGTCACTACGCCTACCGGGGGGCCAACATCGTTTCCTGGTCGAGCGTTGTCGGGAACCAGCTCCCTCAGGCGGTGGGCACGGCCATGGCCGCAAAGTATCGAGGGGACGATGCGGTGGTTCTGGGCTACGTCGGCGACGGGGGAACGTCCAGCTCTGACTTCCACGTCGCCATGAACTTCGCGGGGGTCTTCCAGCCGCCCGTGGTCATCCTGTGCCAGAACAACCACTGGTCCATCTCCGTGCCCGTCTCCGCTCAGACCGCCACGAAGACCCTCCACGTCAAGGCCAAGGCCTACGGCTTCCCTGGGGTCCGGGTGGACGGGAATGACGTCTTCGCCGTCTACCTGGCCACGAAGCGGGCGGTGGACCGGGCGCGGGCGGGCAAGGGGCCCACGTTCATCGAGGCGGTCACCTACCGCATCGGCGCCCACTCCACCGCCGACGACCCGACCCGCTACCGGGACGAAGAGGAGGTGAAGAAGTGGCGGACGAAGGATCCCCTGGACCGCCTCCGTGTTTACCTCCGGAACCGCGGGGTCCTGGACGACGTGCAGGAGGACGACCTCCAGATGAAGGTCGACCAGGAGATCTCGGAGGCCATCAAGCAGGCGGAGGCCGCCGGGCCGCTCGCGTGGGAGGCCCTCCTCGAGGACGTTTACGCGGAGGACCCGTGGAATCTCCGGGAGCAGCGGGGTGAGCTCTCGGAGCTGGCGGCGCGAGGAGAAGAGAATTAAGCGCGACTCCCGTTGCCGGCGCCATGCGGGAGATCACCTTCGGGGCCATGATCCCCCAAGGGTGGATCTACGACCTCCCCGAGGAGGAGGGGCCCGAGGAACAGTATGACCTCATCGTGGAGGTCGGAAGGGCGCTGGATCGCCTTGACTTCGCTTCGGGCTGGTTCTATGACCACTTCCATCCGGTCCCGAAACCAGCGCCCCTGTCGGTCTTCGAGTGCTGGACGATGACGACGGCGATAGCCGCCCTCACCCAACGCCTCCGCATCGGGCAGATGGTCACGGCCAACAGCTACCGCAATCCGACCCTTTTGGCGAAGATGGCCGCCTGCGTGGACGTGCTCTCCAAGGGTCGCCTGGAGTTCGGCCTGGGGGCCGGATGGTTCGAGCATGAGTACCGGGGGTACGGCTACGACTTCCCGTCCGCTGCCACCCGCATCGGCATGATGGACGAGGCCGTCCAGATCATCCGGCAATGCTGGACCGAGGAGCAGGTCCATTTCGAGGGCAAGCACTACCGCCTGGCAGGGGCATACTGCGACCCGAAGCCCGTCCAGGAACCCCGACCTCCCATTACCATCGGTGGCGGTGGGGAGCAGCTGACCTTGCGGTCGGTGGCGAACTGGGCAGACCGTTCGAACTTCTTCGGGGATCCGGCGACCTTCCTTCGGAAGTCCCGCATCTTGGATGACCACTGCAGAGCCGTTGGGCGTGACCCCGGGGAAATCGAGCGAAGTCACAACCGGTCGGTGGTGATCGCGGAGGAGAATAAGGCGGCCCAGGAGAGGGCGGCGGACTTCGCCAAGCGGCTCCAGCAGAGCCCCGAGGAGTACGCGGCGCGGACGATGATCGGGGACCCAGAGGGTATCGCGGCGCTGCTCGGACGGTTCCTGGACGTGGGGGTCACGTACTTCGTGGTCTACTTCCCGGACGCGTGGGAAATCGAGCCAATAGAACTCTTCTCTCGGGAGGTCATGCCTCGCATTCGGGAGATGGCCCAGGAGCGGGCAAGTTGACGCTACAGCGCCCGCGGCTCATCACGTTCGACGTCTTCGGGACGCTCTTTCAAGCGGAAGGGGTGGCGGATCCGAAGGTCATGCAGTCGGTGGTCGGGCGCAACGGCCTCGCCTTGACGCCCGAAGAGTTGGGGCAGCTCTGGTGGGACCGGAGTTCCCAAATCGCCTTCGAGGATTTCGTGACTGTGCGAGAGGCCACGCGCATGGCTCTCGCGTCCCTCCTACTCGAGTGGGGCGTCGACGACGACGCGGAGGCCCACACGAGACGCCTCCTAGAGGTCTGGATGAAGACGGATCCCTACCCCGAAACGATGGAAGCCGTCAAGGCCCTGGCGGAGTTCGACCTGGGCATCGTCTCCAACATCGACGACGACATCTTGCGGGCCTTACTCCGTCGGTCCAGGCTCACCGACCGCTTTCGGGTCGTTGTGACCTCCGAGGCGACCCGGACCTACAAGCCCGCTCCCGCCATCTTTCAGGAGGCCCTCCACCAGACAGGATACACCCCGGGGGAAGGACTTCACCTGGGCGACTCATTCGGGGAGGACGTTATCGGGGCAACGGGAGCGGGGATGATGGCGGGCTGGATCCGGCGACATGGGGAGGTCCCCGCGGCGGAAGGACCGGAGCCCGACCTCACAGCAGCCGACCTCCGGGAGGCGGCCAATTTCATCCTCGCGGCGATGCGAGCGCCGTGACCTGCTTGACGAGGGCATCCCCGACTTGGCTTCCCTTCGCCTTACCCCCCAGGTCTCGGGTGAGGTACTTCCCTTCCTTGAGCACCGCTTCCACTGCCGCCTCCACAGTCCCGGCGGCCTCCTGGAGGGTGGCATCTCCCTTCTTCTCCCCCAACCACTGGAGCATCATCTGAACGGCAAGGACGGCCGCATTCGGGTTGGCTCGATCCTTCCCTTCGTGCTTCGGGGCGCTGCCGTGGATGGGCTCGAACATTGCGTGATGGTCCCCCACGTTTCCTCCGGCGGCAAGCCCCATGCCTCCCTGGAGCACGGAGGCCAGGTCGGTGGCGATGTCCCCGAACAGGTTGCTCATGACCGCCACGTCGTACGCCTCCGGGGTCCGGATCATCCACTGCATGAAGGCATCCACGAACGCGTAGTCCCGTTTGACGTCCGGGTACTCCTCCGCCACCTCGTCGTAGATGCGGCGAAAGAGGCGGTCCCCGTCCATCACGTTGCTCTTGTCGACGACCGTGACGCGCCGCTTCCCGTCGCCGGGCGCACCCTCCCGGCTCAGACTTTTTTCGAAGGCGAACCGGATGACCCGCTCGGCGCCTTTGCGGGTGGTCACCCGGTTGTCAATGGCAAGCTCCTGGGTCCCTCCGCGCTCCAAGACACCGCGAATGGGCGGATAGAGGCCTTCGGTGTTTTCACGAATGATAACGAAATCCACCTTCTCCGCGTCCCACACCCTGCGAAAGCGGTCATGCACCCTGTGCTTCACATTGGGGTAGAGCCTGGCTGGCCGCACGTTTGCGTACAGGTCAAGGCCGAAACGAAGGCCGAAGACGACCCCGGCTCCGGCGATGTTCCCATCGGGAAGAACCGCTTCTGGGTAGCCCACAGCGCCCAGCAGAATGGCATCGGCGCTGCGACTCGATTCGAAGGCGCCGTCGGGCCACTCCTCCCCGGCCTCCAGGTAGTGCCTTCCCCCGGCTGGGTAGGGGACGAGGTCGAACTCGAGGCCGTAGGCGTCCTCCGTCGCCTTCAGGACCTTGATGGCCTCACGGATGACCTCCGGGCCGATTCCGTCCCCGGCGAGGACCACCACCTTGTAGGCCATGGGCGGATGGACCCGAGCCTCGCTACTTAAGCGTCTCGGGGGGGAGGAGGACCTTGGGTGAGGTTTCTTTCGAACAAGGGAACTCGACTCAACATCTGGACATGACATTTCATCTCAAGTTAGCTTCAAGTCTGGCGTGCTCTCTCGCCCCCGCGGGGAAGAGTCATGGTGGGTAGACGTGGACGTAGGAGACGACGAAGGCGACGGCGGCGGCGAATGCGCCGTCGGGTCATGCTAGCAGGCGCGATGGTCGCGGCGGGTTCCTCCCAGAAAATGAGTGAGGAGGACGCAAAGAAAGTGGAGGAGAAGACCGGGAAGTCCTTAGAGGAACTCAGCGACGAAGAGATCGACGCGGCCGCAGGCGAGTTGAGGATTGAGACTCATGAGCTTACCCCGGAAGAGAAGGCCCAGGTCTAACAGGCGGAGGCGGGGGAGGGGTAGGTTCCCCCCATCTTGAGAAAGCTCGCGGGCAGGTCGCTACCTGAGGCCTGCGCGCACCGACAGATGCTGGCGAGGGATTCTACTTCTCGGCAGCCTCTTGCCTCAACTTGGGAATCAGACCTCCGGCCGCAAGAATCTCGAGGACACGAGGAGGGAAAGGCGCGATCGCCTTCTCCTGCCCCGAGGGCACCCGAACAACGCCGCCGGCGAGATCGACTTCGAGAACCTCCCCCTCCTCCACCGCGTCGGAAATGCCCTGGCATTCGACCACGGGCAGTCCGATGTTGATGCTATTCCGGTAGAAGATGCGGGCGAAGGACTCCGCGAGGATGGCGGCGATGCCCAAGGTCTTGAACGCGAGGGGAGCCTGCTCCCGGCTCGACCCGCTCCCGAAGTTCCGGCCGCCCACGATCAGGTCGCCCGGCTTGACCTTGTTCGAGAAGTCGGGGTCTACGGTCTCCATCGCGTGATCGGCGAAGACCTGGGCATCAGTGGTGCCCAAGTACCTGACCGCGATGATGTGGTCGGTGGTGATGTTGTCTCCGAACTTCCAGACGCGCCCCTCGAGCCGCGTCTCCACGACTACACCTCACGGGGATCCGTGATCTCGCCGTAAAGGGTGGTGGCCGCTACCGTCATCGGGGACGCGAGGTAGACCATGGCCTCCCGGCTTCCCATCCTGCCGGGGTAGTTGCGGTTGCTGCTGCTGATGCACACCTCGTTGGGGGCGAGCACGCCCAGGTGCCCCCCGAAGCAGGGACCGCAGGTGCTGTTCGCGAAGGTGGCTCCCGCGTCCATGAAGACGTCCGTAAGGCCCTCGTCCATGGCCTGGCGGTAGATACGCTGCGAGGCGGGGGAGACGATCATGCGCATCCCGGGTGCCATTCGTTCACCTCCCATGATCTCGGCAGCGGCTCGAAGGTCCTCGATGCGGGCGCTCGTGCACGAACCCAGGAAGGCGACGTCCACCTTCGTGCCGATGACCTCCTCCACTGGTCTCGTGTTGCTCGGCTTCTCGGGCACCGCTACCTGCGGTCCCATGCCGTCCACCTCAACGCGATGGGTCTCCGAATACACGGCGTCCTCATCGCCACCAATGGGCCGAAAGGGTTGGCCGGCGTGGCTGAGATACTCGCGGGTCACCTCGTCGGCGGCCACCATGCCTGCGGTCGCCCCCATCTCCGTGGTCATGTTAGAAAGGGTGAGCCGCTCGTTCATCGGAAAGGCCTCAACTGTCGGACCCGTGAACTCGACGGCCTTCTCACGGGCCCCCTCATCTCCGGTAATCCCGACGATTTTGAGGATGACGTCTTTGGCCCAGGTGCGACGCCCCAGTCTCCCTTCGATGTTCACGCGAATCGTCTCGGGCACCGGGAGCAGGATGCGCCCCGTGCCCATGATGGCCGCGGCGTCCGTGGCCCCGATTCCGGCCGCAAGGGCACCCACGGCCCCCACCGTGTTCGTGTGGCTGTCGGTGCCGATGACGAGGTCCCACGGCTGGGCGTATCCGCGCTCCGCCACGAGCTGGTGCACGATGCCGTGGTCGCCGATGTCATGGAAGCGGCCGATGCCCTGGGCCTCGCAAAATTCCCGGATCGCCTGATGCATCTTGGCGATCTCCTCCGTGGGCGGCGGGACCCAGTGGTCCAGCGTGACGACGATTTTGTCGGGGTCCCAGACCCGTTCGACACCCATCGCCTCGAAAGGCTCCAGGGCGACGGCGAGCATCTCGTGCATGTACAGGAGGTCGATCTTGGCGT
>JBHIDB010000027.1:0-13156 GCA_046759865.1 Thermoplasmata archaeon | reverse complement strand
ATCCTCGTGGAGGGGGTGGACGGGGAGTGGCACGACGTGGGCATCTTCAGCGGGGGCGAGCGGACGCAGATCAACGCGGCCCTCCGGTTCGCCATCGCCCGGGAGCTGGCGAGCATGCCCCAGGTGGGCCGGACCTACGGCCGGATGAAGACCCTCTTCATCGACGAAGGGGACCTGGGGTCCCTGGACACGGAGCGCTCCCGCGAGCTCTTCGTCGCCAAGCTGTTCAAGATGGGGGCGTTCTTCGAGAAGGTCATCCTCATTACGCATCTGGCGGAGGTCGCCGAACGATTCCCAGGCCGGGTTCGGGTGACCATGACCCCCGAGGGAGAGTCCCGTGCCGAGGTGGTCGCCTGAATGTCCTGGAGGACCTGCGTCAGGGCCTCACCCAGGTTCTGGAATACCACCAGACCGAGGTAGCGGAGCCCCCCCTCGCGTTGCAGGAGTTCCAGGTTGCGGAGACCCCACGGGACCTCGTGGCGGTGGACGGGTCGTACAGCTTTCTCTGGAACAGTTCTTCCCTCTGGCTCGCCGTGGTGAAGGTGGGCGCACTCTTCTATCGGGACGGTCGGATTCAGGGCATCGAGAAGCTGGAGAAGCCGGTCGTCATCTCGACGCGGGAGGGGTTCCCGAACGAGGACGACCTCCAGGCCACGGTCTTTCGCCTCACGCGGGGGGCGAAGGAGCAGCACCGGGAGATTGTGAACGAGCTTCGGAAGTACTATGAGCATCAGATTGCCCTGGAGGCGGCGCGGGCTGGGAAGGACCTGATCCTGGCCCTCGATGGCAGCCTGGCCTCCTTCCCGAAAGAGACGGACCGTTTGGGGGACGTTATGCGGGCGTGCGAGGAGCGAGGGCACCTCTTGGTGGGGGTCTCGAAGGACTCCACCACCCACGCCTTTCGCTCCCCGCTCACCGACGAGGAACTCCTTCGGCCTCACGCGGGGAGGGCGTTCGTGCGGGTGCCGGAGGAGTTCGAGCAGCGGCAACGGGGTCTCCTGCACGGGGACGTCTACTTCGCCCGGTTGCACCCGAAGGCGCCCAAGTGGTTCCGCGTCGACATCGGGACCTGCAAGGACGCCCCCGACCGAGTGTTCGCGGAGTTGGCCGCCTACTGCGCCTCCCCCCTGTGTGTCGGCTATCCCCGCCCCCTCTTCGAGGCCCACCGCTTCGCGGTGACAATCCGGCAGATGCGGGAAATGTACGAGGATGCCATCGTCAAGGAGGGCGTCCGCCTGGGGATGCCCATCTCCCTCCTCGTGGACGGGCTGACGAGCATGGAGGGGGCGCGCCGCGGGGCCTTCCATGAATACCTGGACAAGGTCACGAGGGAGCTGAAATGAAAATCGGGGAGGTCATCTCCGCCTCGGCGCTCCAAGGGCTGGAGGCCAAGTTGGAGCTGGAGAACCCGGAGGACCTCCGGATCGGGTACCCCGTCATCGTCGAGGGACGCCGTTACGACTTCTACTGCCTCGTGGAGGACGTGGTCAACGAGCGGTCTCCCATCGCCGAGCGGCTGGCCGGCTCCCGACTCCGGGACACCGTGATGCCCGCGGGGATGGAGGAGGGGTACGGGGGCCCGATCTTCTACGCCAAGGCCCGCCTCAAGCCCATCCAGCTCATCGAGAAGGAGACGGGTCGGCTGTCGGAGCCCCAGACCATCCCTCCCTACTTCTCCGAGGCCCGCCACGCCCGGGAGGCGGACGTGGAGCTCATCTACGAGAAGACGGCCCATTCGGCCCCTCTGGGCACGATTCGTGGCGTCACCCAGTTTTACGTGCATCTGGACTTCGAGCGGCTCAGCGAGAAGCCCTTCGCCATCTTCGGCCGGACGGGGATGGGCAAATCCATCCTCAACAAGCTCGTCTGCCTGGGAATCCTCGGCGGGAACGTGGGCTCCGTTCTCGTCTTCGACATGCACGGGGAGTACGGTATCTACTCTCGGACCGACAAGACGGAGGGCCTGAAGTTCTACTTCCCAGAACGGGTGGAGGTCCTCTCCCTGGACCCGAAGAACAAGGAGGCCCGGCCCTTCCTCATCAGCGCGGAGGAGATCCGCCCGCAAGACCTCATCGTGGCGCTCCGGGACCTCAACCAGAACATGATCGACGCGATCTACGAGATCGCGAAGCGACGACGGACCAACCTCATGGCCGCGATCCAAGAGGCGGAGCCGGAGGAGTTCGACGAGAGCCGGGTCCACCCCACGGTCCTCAACGCCCTGAAGCGCCGGGTACGGCGCCTGGACCGCCTCCCCTTCCTCCGACCTACCGCCAAGGACGCCTTTTCCACCATGGTTTCCCTCGTGCGACAGGGCAAGTCCCTCGTCCTGGACTTCGGGGATTTCGGGACCGACGAGATGGTCTACCTGTTCGTGGCGAACGTGCTGGCCCGCCGCTTCTTCGACCTGTACACGGAGAGGAACGAGGAGTTCCCGCGGCTCACGGTCTTCCTGGAGGAGGCCCACAAGTTCCTGGATCCGGACATCGCCCACTACACCATCTTCAGCAAGCTGGCGCGGGAGACCCGGAAGTTCAACCTGATTCTCGCCCTGGTGGACCAGCGCCCCTCGAAGATCGACGACGAGGTGCGGAGCCAGTTGGCCAACCGCCTGGTCATGTCCCTCAAGGAGCCCAGCGACGTATCCTCTTCCCTGGCGGGCGTGCCGGACCGGTCCATGTGGGAGAACATCGTCTCCACGATTCCCGCCCGGGTGGTGGCGGTGCTGGGGGATGCCATTCGCATCCCCACCGTCATCGACATCATGCGCTACGACGACCTGAACGTCCGGGACCACCTCCTGGGGGGAGGCGCCACCCACGAGAAGCTGGAGAAGCTCGCGGCCCGGACGGACGAGGTTCTCGAACCCGGACCCGTGGAACGGCACCCAAAACTATAATGAGGAGCCGGGCCCCCGTTCTCCCCGGTCCCCGTGCTCCAAGTCATTGACCCCCTCCCCTTCCTCGCCTTCTCCTTCACCTCCTCCGTCTACCTCGCGGTGGGGGTGGTCTTGGCCTACCTGGGCCGGGCGATCTGGGGCCGTCTCATGACCCTCATGGGGCTCATTCTCGGCGGGTCCGTCGGGTACCAGATCGGCGCCCTGATCCTCCCCGGCTTTGGGGGCATCGCCCTGGCCATTGTGGGCGCCCTGTTGGGGGCCATGGCCTTCACCTGGCTCGTGGAGGTCGCCCTGGCGGGGATGGCGGGGTTCCTGGCCCTCTACGTGAGCTATCGTAGCCTCGTCGACCTCGGTACCTTGGGCCCCGGCGAGGCCCTCATCGTGGGCATTCTGAGCATGCTCGTGATGTTCTCCTTCGCCTTCTACTACATGGATCGAATCATGAGCTACGTCACCGCCCTCGTGGGGGCCGTCCTGGCCGGCCTGGGCCTTTTCCTCCTGACGAACGACCTCCCACTCAGTCTGTCGGCCGCCGTGGGGATGGGAATCTCCGGCGCTGTCCTGCAGGAGCTCCTGGTCAAGCCCTACGTGGCCCGGCTGCGGAGGACGTCCCGTCCCGCCGCCCAACCCCGGAAGGAGTAGCCCACTTTCGGCCACCTCCCGCCTCCCCGGCCTTATACCTCGCCGGGGTAGCCCGCCCAAGACCGTTCCGACGGGAGGACACATGGAGATGGAGGAGCTGAGGGCCAGCCCTCCTCGGCTTTACACGGGGAACCGGGCCCTGGATGGCTTCCTGGGCGGCTTCGCCCCCGGCCGCCTCACGTTTCTCAACAGCGCCAGCCCGTTCGTCCACGATCTGGTCTTCGCGATGGCCGTCCGCCACGTGCTGGACTTCGACCGGGAGGTGGTCTTCGTGGACGGGGGGAACTCCATCAACCCCTACGCCCTCGCCTCCCTCGCCAAGCGGTTCGGGAGCACGCGGCAGGAGGTCCTGGGCCGCATCCGGGTCGCCCGGGCCTTCACCGTCTACCAGATGGCCTCCCTCCTCCTGGAGTCCCTGGAGGAGGAGGTGCGAGCGGGCCCGGGCCTCCTGATTCTCTCCCGCCTGCCCGATCTCTTCCTGGACGAGGATGTGGAGTACCAGGAGGCCTACCACCTGCTCCGCCGAGGTCTGCGGCGGGTGCGCGAGCTGGTGCAGGAGGAGGAGCTCATCGGGCTGATGACGAACCACGGCCTGTCGCAGCTCTTCCGGCGGCGGGGCGTGGGAAACCTCCTCCATCAGATGGCGGACCGGGTCGTCCGAATCCGCTTCGTCAAGGGGGGCCTCCTGCTCTCCCTGCCCGAGGAGGGCCGGAGCCTCCGCTTCCTCCCCGTCCGCCCCGATCAGGCCGTGCTGGAGGACTACGGGGAAATGGCGCTGGACCCGACGGTCGTGCCCAAGGTCCTGCGCGTTGCCCGTCAGGAGACACGGAGCCGAACGCGACAGGCCGAGCTCCCCGCCTTCCCCTGAGGGCCGCCCCACTTTCGCCCACCTCCCCTCGAGCCCTTAAGGAAGGCGGATGCCTCGAACGGGCATGGGACGCACGGTTCCCACCTACCGGATGCACCTGGAGGGCATCCTGGGTTCGTGGACGGACTACCGACGGGCGCTGCGGGAGAAGGACCGAAAGCTCTTCGACGCGGTCGCCTTGAAGGCGCGACAGCACGCGTCGGCCGCCAGCTTCTGCGCCCACCTGGACCCCCTCGAGACGGCCCTCCTGTCGGTTCTCCTGGAGATGGAGCGCGAGATCGAGGAGTTGCGGGCGCAACGGTCGCCGGGGTAGAGGCCCTGTCAGGCGAAGACGACCTCGGCTTCCCCCCCGAGGAAGTCCCCCAGGGCCTCTCCCTCCTCCCCTACGGCCTGGCGCACCGCGCCGTCCAGGGGCTCGAAGGGCTCCACCTTCACCGTCAACCGCGTCCCCGTCCCCTTGAGGGCCCAGACCCCGACGACGCGGCCGTCGCGAAGGACGGCCGGCGAGATCCAACCCGCCTTTCGGTAGACGCGTTTGTAGTGGGCGGCGTCCACGAGATGTCCCTTGTCCTTGTGCCCGAGCAGGTACCCGTCGAAGTGGGGGAGCAGGCGGACGACGGGGCCCCGCGAGCGCCCCTTCTCCAGCGTGTCCAGGTCTTCTGCCAGGAGGAAGGCGGGGCGGCCCTCGAGGGAGACCTCCTGCACCTCTCCCGCCAGCGCGGTCCAGACCCTTCGGGTCTCGGTCACGGACACGCCAGACCACGCCGCCCCGTCCTGGGGCGTGGCGGGTCCGAAGGCTCGCAGGTACCGACGGGCCAAGGCGGCCTTCGCCTCCTCCTCGGCAATCGATCGGAACCGGGGGAGCCACTCACGCAGCCGGACGAATGTCACCTGGCGGCCCCGGTTGGGCCCGAAGCAGATTCGGCCGCTCATGCAGGCAAACCGGAGGACGCCGCCCCAGCCATGCTCAAGCCACGGACGCGCCTTGGGACCGAGGAGGGGGACGACCGCGTCGGCGAGTTCCTTGCGCGTGAGGGGCCCCGAGGCGAGGGCCCCATCGACGGCCTCGGTGATTCCGTGATAGTCCTCCTCCGACAGGCCGTAGCGGCGGAAGATCCGGATTTCCCGTTGTAGGGCATCGCTCCGTAGGCCCGTGAGAAAGACGGGCAGGTCTTCGGCGGCGACGAGATGCAGCGCGCCCCTCATCAGCCAGGTCTTGACCAGTGTCTTGTCTCGCCAGAGTGCCCGTTCCACGTCCGCAAGCTGCAAGCCTCCCACGCGACACCAGAGAGCAAGGCGGGCGGCGGCAGGGACCTGGGCCTGGATGCCGCCGGCCCCGCTCGCCACCGCCGCCAACCGGGCCCGCGGCGACCGGGAGGCCAGATGGTGCCTTCGCAGGCGGAAGACAGAGACCCGCGAGGCCGAGACGCGGGGAAGGTCACGCTCCGCCACCATGGCCGTTCCCTTCCCTAAGGCGGGAAACCTTTAAAATCGCGACACTTCATGATATTCTAATGGTAACGGGGGCGCGGATCGCGGAGATTCTGGAGGGCTATGACGAGATCGTCATCGCCACCGTCTGCTCCCATTCCTCCCTCCAGATTTTCCACGGGGCCCGCCAGGAGGGCTTCCGCACGCTCGGCATCGCCATCGGGGAGCGCCCCAAGTTCTACGACGCGTTCCCGCGGGCCCGCCCCGACGACTTCCTCATCGTGGACACCTACGAGGACCTCCCCCGCCGCTCGGGGGAGCTCGTGGACATGGGCGCCTTGGCCGTCCCCCACGGATCCTTCGTCGAGTACCTCGGGGCGGAGGCCTTCGCCGACCTCGAGGTCCCCACCTTCGGGAACCGTCGCGTGATCGGGTGGGAATCCGACCGCGACAAGCAGCGGCACTGGCTCTCCCAGGCGGGAGTGGACATGCCGGCGAAGATCGACAGCCCCGATGCCATCGATCACCCGGTCTTCGTGAAGTATCACGGGGCGAAGGGCGGCCGGGGGGCCTTCATCGCGAAGAACTACGCCGAATTCCTGGAGCTCGTCGATAAGAGCCAGCCCTACACCATCCAGGAGTATGTCGTGGGAACCCGCTACTACGTCCACTTCTTCTACTCCCCCCTGGGAAAGGAGGGCTACCGGCTCAGCAAGGGCACCCTGGAGGTCCTGGGCGTCGATCGCCGGGACGAGTCCAACATCGACGAGATGTACAAGCTGGGGGCCCAGGAGGGCCTCAAGAAGCTCGGCGTCTATCCCACCTTCATCGTGACGGGCAACGTCTCCGTGGTCCTGCGGGAGTCCCTCCTCCCCAAGGCCGTGGAGATGGGGGAGAAGGTCGTGGAGGCCTCCCTGGAGCTGTTCGGGGGGATGATCGGCCCCTTCTGCCTCGAGACCATCGTGACGGACCAGCTGGAGTTCAAGGTCTTCGAGATCTCCAGCCGCATCGTCGCGGGTACCAACCTCTTCGTCACGGGGAGTCCCTATTCCGAGCTGGTGGAGCCGGGGATGTCGACGGGGCGTCGGATCGCCCGGGAGGTCCGCCGGGCCCAGGAGGCGGGAAGCCTCCTCGAGATCGTGTCCTAGCCGAGAGCCCTAGGCGGGGCGCGCTCGGGCCTCATTTCCCTGGGCGATTCTGGGGCCGATACGATTTTATCGTTCAGAGACCAGGCGCGGTCCGGTGACCAGCCACGATCTTCTAGTCTCGACGGTGATCGTCGTGGCTCTCCTGACGGTGGCCTTGGTGGGGATGTTCCTCTGGCTACGCCTCCTGCGGTCGGGTTACTTCCACCGACGGCGCCAGGCGCGGGAGGAGAAGTTTGTGGAGGCCGATCGGACGTACAACGCCATGATCACATCGGAGGCGATCTCGCGGGAGCTTGAGGAAAAGGGATTTCGAAGCCCCCAGGCTGCAACTCTCATCGAGGAGGCCCGGCAGGCCTACTACGCGGGGAACCCCGTCGAGGCGGAGGCCCTCTCGGCTCAGGCGCGGGCGATCCTCCAGGAGGCCCTGCAGCGGGATCACCCCCCTCACACGGCGGCGAAGGAGGAGGTGGAGATCCCGGACCGCAAGCCGGTCCTGGGTAAGAAGTTCCCCGAACACTACCTGGAGGCGAAGTTCCTCCTCGGCGCGATCGAGGGGCGTGTCAGGCGCACGAAGAAAGACTCCAAGAGGGGGAAGAAGGCGCGGGACCTCTTGCGGAAGGCAAGGACCGCGTACGAGAAGGAGGATTACGCCCACGCCCTGACCCATGCCCTGCGGTGCCGAAGGCTCTTGGACGGGACGGCGCCCAGGGCGAAGAAGCCCCGTCCGAAGTGCCCGCACTGTGGGGCGCGCGTCGCCAAGGTAGACGAGTTCTGCGGGAAGTGCGGAGCCAACCTTCGGATCCCGCCAGGTTGCCGCAGGTGCGAGACACCCCTGGAGGAAGAAGACCGGTTCTGTCGGAAGTGCGGGGCGCCTGCGGAGGTCCCGGCGCAGACCCCCTGAGGGGAGAAGGGTCGGCGTAGGGGCGAAAGGTTGTCCGACCCGTACGGAGGGCAGCACCCAGCCGGCCGCAGGGGCCACGCCGTCTACCTGAATCGCTCCCAGTGGACAGTCCATGAGAGGGGCTTCCGGTCGCTTAGCACGCATCGTACCCGGAGCTGGATACGCGAAGGACAGCGCGGCATGGAAGGACGGGCAATGGAGTCGGGGCGCCTGCTTCCCCTCGCGGGCCAAGAAACGTTATTATCGACGGGCAAAATGCCGGTTCCGTGGTGCCATGAGCCAGGAGATTGAGGAGGTCATGTCCTCCTACCTTCGCGAGGACCAGGTCACGGTCGTCATCACCCTCAAGGTCGACACCAAGGAGGCAGACCGAATCGCAGGCGAAATCACCCGGTTCGAGCCGGTCGAGGACCTCTTTCTCGTGACCGGGGACACCGACATTATTGTCAAGGCCCGGTTTCGTGACTACAAGGAGTTGAAGGAGTTTCTCCTCAAATCCCTGGCCCCGATCTCGGGGATCAAGGATACCAAGACGTTAGTAGTGGTCATGACATACAAGGAACGCGGAGTGGCCCAGTGAGTACGGCCAGCGTCCCAACGTATGCGGCGGAGAGAGTGCGATGGAGACGGAGGAGAAGCTCAAACAGATTCTGGATATCCTTGGCCAGCTGGCGGAGGATACCTCGGTCCCTCGCAATATCCGGCGGGGGGCGCTCAACGCCAGGGAGCTCCTGGTGAAGAAGGAGAACGCGCTGGACGTTCGGGCGGCGAGTGCCATCTTCATCCTTGACGAGCTGGCAAACGATCCCAACATCCCCCTCCACGGCCGGACGCTGATCTGGAACGTGATCAGCCAACTGGAGACGGTCAAGTAACGATTCCCCGCTCCCCCGTGACGGGGCCATGGTGGCACCGGTCGGAGCCGGTGTTCCTGCAGCTCTTCCCGCAGTTCTTTCTGCCCCCTCTAGTCGGCTTTGCTGGCTACGCGTTTACGATGATGGTCGCCACGGGCCGAGGCGGCCGACCCGAGGTCCTGTTGTTGGGAAGGAAGCCCGTGTAACTCGCAATCCCCGCGGGCCTCGCGGTCTACGTCCTGACCCTCTTCCTCCTCGCCTTGCCCGCCTGACCCCGGAGGGGACGGAACTCCGTAACGAGATCAGACGCGAGGAGGCGAGCACTTCATGGGGAGGGAGCGTGTAGTCTCTCGGCCAGCGGCCCAGGAGGCGAGGATTGTTGGACGGAGACACGTACGACGTGGAGGGCAAGACCTGCCTGGTTACGGGGGCCAACTCCGGCATTGGGAAGGCGACGGCCACGAGCCTTGCCCGCATGGGGGCCCATGTTGTGATGGTGTGTCGAAGTCGCGCGAGAGGGGAGGCCGCCCAGGAAGAGATCCAAGCCTCCTCGACGAAGTCGTCCGTGGATCTGTGGATCGCCGACCTCGCCTCCCAAGAGGACATTCACGCGTTGGCTGCCGGGGTTCAAGGGGAATACCAGAAGCTCCATGTCCTCGTAAACAACGCCGGGGCCTTGGTCAGCCCGCGTCGCGAGACCGTGGACGGCCTGGAGTACACCTTCGCCCTCAACCATCTCGCCCCGTTCCTCCTCACCAACCTCCTCCTGGACCTCCTCGAGGCGTCGGCTCCGGCACGGATCGTGAACGTCACGTCGGGGGTCCATGCCTGGGGCCGCATCCGTTTCCATGACCTGCAGGGCGCGAGGAGCTACGGGGCCCTCCGTGCCTACAACCAGTCGAAACTGGGCAACGTCCTCTTTACCTACGAGCTGGCCCGCAAGCTGGAGGGCTCGGGAGTGACCGTGAACTGCGTCCATCCCGGTGCGGTCAACACGAATTTCGGGAATGATGCCAAGAGCGCCTTCGCGACCCTGCTCCGCGTCGTCAAGCCCTTGATGCGGAGCCCTAGGAAGGGGGCGGAGACGGTCCTCTTCGCCGCCACCGCGCCTGAGTTGGAGGGTATGACCGGGCAGTACTTCGTGAACAAGGAGGCGAAGGCCTCCTCCCGGCGTTCCTATGACGAGGAGCTGGCGAGGCGACTCTGGGAGGTGAGCGCCGAGTTGACGGGCCTCGAGGGGGCCGCGAGGCCTGCTTAATCCTTAGATAGCGCAGGGACCTCCCCCAGGCGGCGCGGCCGTGGTCTAGCGGTCAGGACAGAGGCCCCCCAAGCCTCTAACCCGGGTTCGAATCCCGGCGGCCGCATCTCCGGACAATCCCTGCATGGGTGCGTGCCGAATCCTTATGTCCACCGACCCAATCATTAGCCGTGGCCTCGCCGCAACCCCTGACCTGGCAGCTTACGGCCTCCGCATTCCTTGCGATTACAGGCATCCTGCTCCTCGCGGCGGCGTTCAGTCCGGACAGCCCGGCCCCGTTTCCAGCTATCTTTGGCTCAGGGCTCCTTGCCCTCGCGGGCGCTGTGATCTTCTTTCGCAAGCACTTTGTCTACCTGCGGGGCCGGGAGCCCGAGTGAGGCGGAACGGCCCTCAATCGCGCGGAGGAAAACCGGTTCCGCCTGCTTTATAGCGGGGAGGGCTTTCGTAGCGCCGGCCGCCATGCAGGAACTGGCCTGGTACAGCCTCTCGGTCGACGAAGCCTGGGCGCGAGCCGAGTCCTCCCCTCAAGGGCTCTCCCAGGCGGAGGCTGAGAGCCGTCTGAAGCGGGACGGTCCCAACGAATTGCAGGAGGTAGAGGCCGCCTCCCCCCTCCTCCTCCTCGCCCAGCAGTTCGTCCACCCCTTGGTCATCATCCTGATCGTGGCTGCCGGCATCGCCGCCTTTCTCCAAGAGATCCTGGACGCGGTGGTCATCGCCTTGATCGTCGTCTTCAACGCTATCTTTGGCTTCGTCCAGGAGTATCGGGCGGAGCGGGCCATGCAGGCCCTCAAGCAGCTCACGGCCCCAAAGGCGCACGTCCTCCGGGACGAGGAGGAGGTCACCGTCCCGACCCGGGAACTCGTGGTGGGGGACGTGGTCCTCCTGAGTGCGGGGAGCAAGGTGCCCGCGGATCTCCGCCTCTTCGAGGTGGCGAACCTCTTGGTCAACGAGGCGTCTCTAACTGGGGAGTCCGTCGCAGTCCACAAACGGTTGGACCCCGTGCCCGAGGGTGTCCCCCTGGGGGATCGGACGAACCTCTCCTTCATGGGGACCGTAGCGAACGTGGGCCGCGGCCGGGGACTCGTGGTGGCCACCGGGATGGCCACGGAACTCGGTCGCATCGCGGGCATGGTCCAAGAGGAACCGGTGCCCCAGACCCCCCTCCAGCGCCAGCTTGCTCGCTTCGCCAAGCAGCTGGGTCTGGCTATCCTGGCCGTGGTTCTCTTCGTCTTCTTGGTGGGCTACCTCCGGGATCCGGACGCCATCGTCGAGCTGTTCCTAACTGCCGTGGCCCTCGCCGTGGCGGCGATCCCCGAGGCCCTGCCGGCGGTGGTTACCGTGGGCCTCGCCCTCGGGCTTCGGCGAATGGCCCGCCGGAACGCGCTCATTCGACGACTGCCGGCCGTCGAGGCACTCGGGGGGACGACGGTCATTTGCTCTGACAAGACAGGCACGCTGACCACGGGACAGATGAACATCCGAATCGTCGCGGTGGGCGACCGAGAGTATGAGGTCGTGGGGGAGGGCTTTGCCCCCGATGGGGTCTACCGCCTGCAGGGACAGGCGGTCGATCCGACAGATGACGAGGGCCTCATGCGTCTCCTGAGCGCCGCCCTCCTCGACAACGACGCGCGCCTCGTCCAAGAAGGTCGCCAGTGGACGGTCCTGGGGGATCCCACGGAAGGCGCCCTCCTCGTCGCCGCGATGCGGGCGGGGCTCCGGCCCGAAGTCTTGGAGGCGGAGTTGCCCCGGGTGGCGGAGGTCCCTTTCACATCGGAGCGAAAACGGATGACCACCATCCACGCCCCGGTAGACGCCGAGACCATCGCCGAGCTGCGGGCCCGTGGGGACGAAACACTCGAGCTCCTCGGAGAGGTTTCGGGGAAAGTGGCCTGGACGAAGGGTGCTCCCGAGGCCGTGTTGGACCGCTGCACGGGTGTGTATTCTGACGGGCAAACCGTTTCCCTGACGGAGGAGGACCGCGAGACCATTCTCGAGCGGGCCCAGTCCTTGGCGGGACAGGCGCACCGGGTCTTGGCTCTGGCCTACCGGGAGCTGCCGGACCAGCTCGCTGACCTGGGGGAGGAGACGGTGGAGACGGACCTGGTCTACCTGGGCTTGGTGGGGATGATGGACGCCCCCCGGCAGGATGCGATTGAGGCAGTCCAGCAGAGCAAGGAGGCGGGGATCGAGGTCGTCATGATTACGGGAGACCACCTGCTTACGGCCGAAGCTGTCGCCCGGGAGATGGGCATTCTGGAGGAGGGGGATGAGGTCCTGGCCGCTGCCGACCTCGATCGCCTGACCGTGGAGGAGCTGGCGGAGCGGGTAGAGCGTGTCAAGGTCTACGCCCGGGTCTCTCCCGAACATAAGGTCAAGATCGTGAGGGCCTGGAAGCGCAAGGGGGCCGTGGTGGCTATGACCGGAGATGGGGTGAACGATGCCCCGGCCCTTCGGCGCTCCGACATCGGCATCGCCATGGGAATTACGGGGACCGATGTGGCGAAGGAGTCATCAGACGTCGTGCTCACGGACGACAACTTTGCCTCTATTTCCGTGGCCGTCGAAGAGGGGCGCGGGGTTTACGAGAACATTCGGAAGTTCGTCCGGTACCTCCTGAGCACGAATTCGGGCGAGGTCATGATCATCTTCGCCGCCGCGGCCGTCTTCCTTCCGCTGCCCCTCCTTCCCCTCCAAATCCTATGGATCAACCTCATCACCGACGGCTTCCCCGCTCTCGCCTTAGGGGTCGAGCCCAAAGAGAGAGGCCTGATGGATCGTCCCCCCCGGAACCCTCGGGCCGGGATCCTCTCCGGCGACATGGGCTTCCACATCATCTGGGTAGGTCTCCTTATGACAGCGGGCTCCCTCGGCCTATTCCTATGGGCCTTGGAGCGGGATGGCTTAGACTTCGCCCGATCCCTGACATTCTACACGGTGGCGATGTTCCAGGTCTTCCACGTCCTGGCCATCCGCGTCTCCCGCGAGTCTGTGTTCACGGCAGGTTTCTTCGGAAATCCATGGCTCATCGGGGCCGTCGCCCTGACCGCTGGCCTGCAGCTGGCCGTCATCTACGTCCCCTTCCTTCAGGAGGCCTTCCGAACCGTAGGCCTGCCGCTGGCGGACCTCCTGATCGCCACCTTGGTGGCTTCCAG
>JBHIDB010000026.1:0-13923 GCA_046759865.1 Thermoplasmata archaeon | reverse complement strand
GGGAGGTGGTCGACGCCCTGGTCTTCCTCATCGAGAACCCGAAGGCCACCCCCACCCAACTCGAGGCCATCGTTCGGGGTCCCGACTTCCCCACGGGGGGCATCATCAGCGGGTACGAGGGGATTCGGCAAGCCTACCGGACCGGGCGCGGTCACGTCCGAGTGCGGGGACGGGTGGAGGTCGAGGATCTCCCGCGGGACAAGAAGGCCCTCGTAATCACCGAGATTCCCTACCAGGTGAACAAGGCCAGCCTCGTGGAGACCATCGCTGACCTGGTCCGAAAGAAGAAGGTCGAGGGCATCACCGACCTGCGTGACGAGAGCGACCGCGAGGGGGTTCGGGTCGTGGTCGAGCTCCGACGGGACGTCCACGAGCAGGTCATCCTCAACCAGCTCTACGCCCACACGCCCCTCCAGACCACGTTTGGCATCATCAACGTGGCCTTGGTGAACGGCCGCCCCCGACGCCTTACGCTCGGAAAGACCCTGAAGGAGTTCCTGACCTTCCGGGAGGAGGTTGTCCGGCGCCGGACCCGCTTCGACCTTCGGAAGGCCGAGGCTCGCATCCACATCGTAGAGGGCCTCCTCGCGGCCCTTCAACGACTGGATCGAGTCATCACCCTGATTCGCGCCTCGGAGACCCAGCGGGATGCCCAGCGGGCCCTCAAGACGACGCTTAAACTCACCCCCCGGCAGGCGAAGGCGGTCCTCGAGATGCGGCTCCAGCGCCTCACCGCCCTGGAGGGGCGGACGCTGCAGGAAGAGCAGACGACCCTGACGGCTCAGATTGACGCCCTGCGATCCATTCTCCGAAGCCGGAAGCGTCGCTTCGCCCTGATTAAGGAGGAACTCCTCGAGCTCAGGGAGAAGTACGGCGACGAACGCCGCACCGAAGTCGAAGAGGCCGCCCCGGAACTGGAGATGGCCGATCTCATCCCCAACGAGCGGACCGTCATCCTGGTCAGCAACACCGGGTACATCAAGCGCCAGGACCTCGAGGACTACCGACAGCAGAAGCGCGGAGGCGTGGGCCTCGTCGGGATGGAGACGAAGGAGGAGGA
Source organism: Thermoplasmata archaeon (assembly GCA_046759865.1). Lineage (GTDB taxonomy): Archaea > Thermoplasmatota > Thermoplasmata > RBG-16-68-12 > JAJISG01 > JAJISK01. The sequence continues at coordinate 12,863 of JBHIDB010000026.1, read as the reverse complement.
CTACGTCGTGGACCTCTTTGTGACGAAGACCCACAACTACATCCTCTTCTTCACGAACCGGGGGTGGGTCTATTGGCTGCGCGCGTGGCAGGTGCCGCGTGGGAGCCGCCATTCCCGCGGCCGGCCCATCGTGAACCTACTCCCCCGGCTGGGGGAGGGAGAACGCATCGCGGCTCGGGTTGAAGTGGAGAACTTCGAAGCCTCGAAGTACCTCCTCTTCGCCACCAGGGAGGGACAGATCAAGAAGACGAGCCTGGCGGCGTTCGGGAATCCCCGTGTGACGGGCATCTGGGCCATCAAGCTGCGCCCGGGCGACGAGCTCGTCGACGTCAAGCGGTGCCAGCCTAAGGACGAGATCATCCTCGCCACGAAGCTGGGAAAGGCGGTCCGCTTCAACGAGGCGGAGGTACGCCCCACTGCGCGGAACACCCAAGGCGTACGAGGTGTCCGACTTCGGGAGGGGGACGAGGTCGTGAGCATGGCCCTGGTATCCGCGGACTCCACGCTCCTCACGGTCACCGAGGGGGGGTACGGGAAGAGTACCACCGTACGCAATTACCGGAAGACCCGCCGGGGCGCCATGGGCGTCATCAACATCAAGCGCATCGACCAGATCGGGCCCGTGGTGGCGGTCAGGGAGGTTTCCCAAGACGACGAGATCCTCGTCACCACGGAAGCGGGCATGATCATTCGCTTCCCCGTCCAAGACGTCCGGGTCATGGGACGGCCCACTATGGGGGTCCGCGTCATGCGGCTCCGTGAAGGAGACCGAGTGCAGGCCCTCGCGAAGTTGGCCCTGTCCGAGGCCTAGGCCCGGGTCAGCCCGCGGTCCTCTCTGGCTTGAGAGCCTGAAGCGAAAGGTTGTAGGCGCAGAGGTCCTGCAGGCCACATTCCGGGCAGATGGGATTTGTCGGTCGACACGTTGTCTGGCCGTGGCGAACCAAGAGTTCGTTGACTTCGAGCCAGAGGGACTGGGGCAGGAGGGCCTCCAACGCTTCCTCCGTCCCCCGCTCGTCCCTCGTGTGGATGATGCCGATGCGATTCGGGATTCGGTGGCAGTGAACGTCGACGGGAATGGCAGGTTGCCCGTACCCATATACGAGGACGCAGTTCGCCGTCTTTCGCCCTACCAGAGGGAGGCGTAGCAGCTCGTCCCGGTCGTCCGGGACCTTCCCGCCGAATTGCTCCACGACCTGGCGGGCGATCTCTCGGATTGCTCTGGCCTTCGTGCGATAGAAGTTCGCGGGCCGGATAGTGGCCTCAATATCCTCCAAGGACGCGGCGGCGAGGGCGTCCGGAGTAGGAAAACGGGCGAACAAGGCGTCGGAGACCGCGTCCGTTGTGGGGTCCGCGGTTCGCTGGGACAGGACCGTGGAAACGAGAACGACAAAGGGGTCCTCGGTCCTGCGCGTGATTCGACCCAGAGCCGTTTCGAGGTCCGCGGTCTCAAATGGCCCCGGCAGGTAGGCCTCTTTGAGTCTCCGCACGACCTCCAGGGCCCGCTCCCGCTTCCAGCCCTCTAGGAACGTGAGGGCCTCGCCCGCGGTGTAAAGGGATCCCGTGATGAGGACGATTTCGGTTGGCCCTGCCTCTTCCAAGCCGTATTCGATGGCCTTGGCTATGGGGGTCATCACGATGGCATCCGAGGGATCCAAGGCCTGGGCGGCCGCGGATGCCGGGTACGCCCGCGTGGCATCCGGTTGGGTCACGATGAAACGTCTCGCGACGGGGGCGAGCTCCGCCGCGATGCCTCGGGGGTTTTTGTCTTCGAGGACGCCCAAGACGACGACAGCCTTTCGACCGGGGAAGACCTCCTCCACAGTCTCGCGAAGCCGCCGAGCTCCGTCTGGGGTGTGGGTCGAATCGACGACGATGGTAGGCGCATGATTAACGATCTCGAATCGGGCGGGCCAATGGGTCGTGGCAAATCCCTCCCGTAGAGCCCGGCGACCGACGGCCCGCCCCTGCTCCTGCAAACTCCGGATCGCTCCGTAGGCAAGGGCCGCATTTTCTGGCTGGTACGTCCCGAGGAGGGGTATGCGATAGGTCCGGCGTTCGCCGTCGGCAAGGCTGAATTTCTGGCCTTCGAGCCCGCCCGAAATGCGTTCCAGGCGGACGTCCCGGCCCACCACGTAGAGAGGCGCCCCGACCGCGTCTGCGCGGGTGGCGATGACAGCCAAGGCCTCTTGATCCACCGTCCAAACCGGGACCCCCTCCTTTATGATGCCCGCCTTCTCCCGGGCGATGCGCCGGACGGTCTTGCCGAGGTATTGCGTGTGTTCCCGCTCGATGTGAGTGATGATCGAGACGAGGGGTCGGAGGACGTTGGTGGCGTCCAATCGTCCCCCCATACCCACCTCCACGACGGCGATGTCCACCCCCTGCTCCTTGAAGTAGCGAAAGGCCAGAGCAGTGGTGAACTCGAAGAAGGTAGGCTGGTAGGCCGCGCCCTGGGCCCGCATCGCTTCGGCATACGGCCGAATGGCTTCCGTCAGCCGGAGCACGTCCGCATCGGAGATAGGCTCCCCGTCCACTCGAATCCGCTCGTTGAAGCGGACGAGGTGAGGGGACGTGTAGAGTCCTACCCTGTAACCTGCCTTCCGTAAGATGGCGTCGAGGAACGCGCAGACGGACCCCTTCCCCTTGCTTCCCGCGACGTGGACACTCGGGAAGGTCTCGTGGGGGTTCCCGAGGCGGTCCAGCAGTTGGAGGACATTGTCGAGGCCGAGTCGGACACCGAGCCGCTCCAGTCCGTAAAGGTACGTCAGGCTCTCCTCGTAACCCATGCCATCCTCGCTAAGGCCAGCGTCGTTCCATAAAGCTTCGCGACTCTTGCACACGCCTGGCCGGGGTGGCTGCGAATACCTATAAGAGACTTGAGGGGGTTTGATATGCGATGCACCCCAGCGAGGCCATCAAGGCCACGGAGGGCGAGGAGTTACTGGGGAAGACGGTGGTCCTGGCGGTCTGCGGAAGCATCGCCGCGGTAGAGACCGTCAAGCTCGCCCGAGCGTTGATTCGACACGGGGCCGAGGTCTATGGGGTGATGAGCCAATCGGCCCAAGGCATTCTCCATCCCAATGCCGTCTGGTTTGCCACGGGACGGCGACCGATTGCGGAACTCGATGGTTCCGTGGCCTACCTGGACCTGTGCGGAAAACGGGGAAAGGCGGACCTCCTTTTGGTCGCCCCCGCCACCGCGAACACGATCTCCAAGATGGCGACCGGGGTGGACGACACGACGGTCACCACGTTCGCCACGACGGCCCTCGGTTCCGGCCTTCCGATCCTCGTGGCGCCTGCCATGGACGCCGTCATGTATGACCAGCCTCTCCTCCGGGAGAACGTCCAGAAGCTCGAGGACCTCGGGGTGGAGTTCGTCGAGCCCCTCCGGGCCGAGGAGAAGGCGAAGCTGGCGGACGTGGACACCATCGTCGCGCGGACGATACGTCGTCTGGGGCCGCGGGACCTAGTGGGCCGGCGCGTTCTCGTCGTTGCGGGCTCTACGGCGGAACCCGTGGATGACATCCGCGTCCTCACGAATCGGAGCACCGGAGAGATGGGGGTCGAGCTGGCGCGGGCCGCCTTCCTTCGTGGCGCCGATGCGGAGCTATGGCTGGGCAGGGCCATCGCGCCCGTCCCCCCGTACCTGAAAGCTTGGCGCTTTGAGGCCACGGAGGAGCTCCTGGAACGGGTCCCACAGATGGATCACGACCTCGTCGCCGTCCCCGCCGCCATCGCGGACTACATCCCAGAGCGGTCAGAGGGGAAGGTTCCCTCTGGATCGCCGCACTGGACCGTGGAGATGCAACCGAATGACCGGGTCCTGAAGCACATCCGCGACGCCTTTCGGGGGACCCTCATCGGCTTCAAGCTTGAGTCCGGAATCGGACGGAAGGAGCTCGTGAGCCGGGCGAAGAAACGGTTGGAGGAGTTGAAGCTGGACTACATTGTGGCCAACGAGTGGCAGGACGTGAAGCCCGGCTACACCGAGGCCGTTCTCCTCAGCGACGAGGGCGGTCGCCAGGAGCTGAAGGGTTCCAAGCGGGACGTCGCGGCCGACCTCTGGGGAGCCGTTCTGAATGGGCTCAGAGGGTAGGGCCTTCTGTCCCGGGCATCTCACGGCCTTCTTCCAGATGTGCCCCCACGAGGACCCGATGCGGGCCGGTTCGCGGGGGGCGGGTCTCAACCTCACCCGAGGGGTCCGAACGCGGGTCCGGACCAGCGATGCCGCGAAGACGAAGGTCACAGTTCGCCTCAACGGCGGCGCGGAACCGGCGGAGACGACGGAGCGGGCCGTGGGACTGTACTTGCAGGAACCCCTCGAGGTCCGCGTGGACTCGGAGGTCCAGCTCCCCGTGGGCCAGGGTTTCGGAATGAGCGGGGCGGGGGCCTTCAGCACCCTCCTCGCCCTGAACGAAGCACTGGGGGAGCCCCGGGGCCGCGACGAGGTCATCGGCTTCGCCCACCGCGCCGAGGTCGAGGCGCAGACGGGTCTAGGGGACGTCTACCCCCAGGCATTAGGCGGCCTCGATATTCGCGAGAAGCCCGGCGCCCCACCCCACGGCCTTGTCCATCGCGTTCCCTTGGAGGCGGAAGTCGTCTTGGGGGTGCTCGGCACCCCGACGTACACGAAGGCGGTCTTGGACAACCCCATGGTGCGCAGTAGCGTGGATGGAGTGGGGGAGCGGATGGTTACCCGCTTCCTCCCCCGCCGAGACCTCGAGAGCTTCTTTCGTCTCTCCTGGCTCTTCGCTCGCCAGACGTTATTGGCGACGTCGGAGATCCAGGCGGCGGTAATGCAGGCAAGCCTCTACGGACAGGCTTCTATGGTCTTTCTCGGCAACTCCGTATTCGCCATCGGGAAGACGGAACGGTTGCGGGAGGCCTTGGCCGAGGTGGGTGACGTTTACGTGGTCGGCGTGGACAACCGAGGCGCTCGGGTCCTCTAATCAGAGGAGGGTGAACAGCCGGTCGTCGCCCCCGCCGTCCAGGACCCCTAGGCGCGCCCCCGCGTCAACAGGGCGGCCCTCAGCCCAGAAGTGCGTGGCGTCCTCGTAATAGGCTCGTGCCATTCCCAGGAAATCCTCAGCGATCTTCCGGACGTACGACTGTGCCGGGGCGATGACTTCCACCCGCTCCAGCGCCCTGCTTGTCACCTCCAGGTCGCTTTCCAGCTTTTCCTTTAGGTCCGCACCCATGAACCGCCATCCTTCCTCACGGATAAAGGGGCCTCGCCTCTGGAATCAGCCCGGATTCTCACGGCGACAGACTCAAGAAGCCGCCTTCGCGAGACCGTGATAGTGAGCGTCAATCCTCCCAGACTCAAACAGGTCTACGCCCGGGCCTTCCTCATCCAATTGGACCGGGGGGACCTGGAGCTCGGCAGGGTTTTCGCCCGCGCCATGCTGATTGCGAAAAATGGGAACGGAAACAATCAGGCCTGAAGCCGCTGGAGGACGGCCGTCGTCGCGGTCTCGGTCAGTTCGTCCGGGGAAAGGTTCGCATCGAGTTTCACGAAACGGGATTGGCGCGCCATCTCTTTGTACACCTCTTGGACCTTCGTCAGGAAGGGGACCCGCTCGAAGGGACTTCTCGTCCGGGTGGCAGCGATTCGAGCCAGTCCCTCGGCCGGGTCGATGAGGAGGAGCAGGGTGAGGTCGGGTTCGAGGGCGATGAAGCTTGAGGCCTGCTCCAACCAGTCACCGGGATCGTCAACCTTCCCCTCCAAGGCGACCCCCTGGTAGGCCAGCGTGGAGTCGTGATAGCGGTCGCAGAGCACGACGCGACCCTCTGCCAGCCACGCCTCGATTTCTCCCGTGTGGAGGCCTCGGTCGGCGAGGAAGAGGAGCGCCTGAACCCGAGGATCTTCGTCTTCCTCCACAGCGTGTCGCACGGTCTCCCCCAACCAGGAGTCTGTCGGTTCCTTGGTCCGGACTACGTCGAAGCCCCGGTCCCCCAGGCGATCGGCGAGGCGCCTCGCTAGGGTGCTCTTCCCCGCCCCATCGATGCCCTCGAGGGTTACAAAGAGGGCCACGACGGTTCCAAGAGGGCGTGTCAAATAAAGGGGCCGGAGGGAGCCGAATCCTCCATTGAAAACCTTAATATAACGCACGGTTCTCCCGCTGCAGCCGGGAGGTTTTGAGGGGGCCGAGCCATCGCATTTGAGCTGCGTCGGGATGCCAGGCGGTTCGAAGATGTGGAGGACCGTGTCGGTTACTGTCGCCGATGCGGAGCCAAGCTTATTCTCCTCCCGAACGACCGCAGGCAGGGCTACTGCTTCGACTGCCTCGACCTTCTCGAGATTGAGCGGTAGACGGGAAGGGGGGTCAGCCCTCCTCGACCGTCACGACGAGGTGCCCCACGTTGGGGATGCGGAGCTCAAGATTGTCACCCGGTTCAACGCGCGGAACGCCAGCCGGCGTCCCCGTCGCGATGACATCGCCGCGTTCGAGGGTGAAGTGCGCCGAGATGGCGGCCACGATGTCCGGGATTCGATGGACCATCTCCGCCGTGGAGCCCCTCTGTCGCACCTCCCCGTTCACGGCCAATCGGATCTCCAGGTTGTGGGGGTCCCTGACTTCCTCCTTGGGCCGGAGGGGAGAGATGGGAGCAAATCCGTCCATCCCTTTCGCCAACGTCCAGGGGAGCCCCTCCGCCATGGCCCGTCGCTGCAACGCCCGGGCCGTGATGTCTAAGAAGGCGCAATATCCCAGGATGACTCGGTCCGCCCGGGCGGCCTCGACCGATTTCGTCTTGGTCCCGATGACGAGGGCCAACTCCGCCTCCGCCTCCACGACTCCCGCGTCCGGGGGGACGGCGAGGCGCCCCCCGCTGGGTAGGAGGGCCGTGGGGGGCTTCAGGAAGAAGACCGGCTCCGTCGGCGGCTCCGTTCCGCTCTCCTCGGCGTGAGCGCGATAGTTGCGGACGAGGCCCAGGATTTTGCCGACCCGAATTTTCTCGCCGGGGGCCTCCACCCACCCCATGACATCCCCTACGCCGGCGGCCGAGCGGGACGGTCGTATCGCGCAATGGTGGAACGGGTGAGGCTGATGGCGATGAGGGCCAGGGCCACGGCCACGACGAGCCCGAAGGCGGCGGCCGCGATGCCTATGTCTTGGACGAAGAGTTCGCCCAGCCCGGCGAAGAGGTTGAAGGTCCCGTGCATGAGGACGGCGAGGAGGTAGAACGGGAGCAGGGTCTTGCCGGGAACGAGCTTGCTCGCGGCGACCCCGTACCCAAAGGTCCCCGTCGCCGCCGCGTGGAGGAGGGCGGAGGAGAAGCTCCGCAAGCCGATGAGGGCCAGGGAGGCGCCCAGCCCCCCCGCGGCGAAGGCGAGGGCCCCGTAGGCCACGTTCTCCGTCGCGGCGAAACCAAGCCCAGCGGCGGCGCCGTAAACGACGCCGTCCTCGACCTCGTTGATGTGCCTCCGGACGCGGAATACCCCCAGCCCCTTCGCGAACTCCTCCGTGACCGGGGCCACGACTACGAGTAGGATCAGGAGGCTGAGGTTGACCTGGGCGTCCAGGGCCTCGACCAAGCCGACGTGGACGTGCCGCAGGAGAAAGGTCCCGGCTTCAAGGAGGATGGCGGCCAGGATGAAGCTCAGGATGATGGCGACGATGACCCCGATGAATGCGCCCCAGATGAAGGCCCGGAACACCTGTTTCCAAGGCTCCCTCTCGTACCGCTCCGTGTTGCGGAACCAGACGACGAAGATGATCGGCGGGAGGAAGGCGAGGAAAATGAGGACCAGAACGACGGGGACGGCTTGGAACACCGTCTGGGCGACGATGTCGATCACGACCCCCCGGCCTCCTCGAGTGCGGCGTGGGCGGCCGCGAGCCGCGCAACGGGGACACGGAAGGGCGAGCAGGACACGTAGTCGAGGCCAAGTTGGTGACACAAGGCGATGCTTCGTGGCTCCCCGCCATGCTCCCCACAGATCCCCACCTTCAGCTCGGGACGTGTGGCCCGCCCTTTCTCGACCGCCACACGCATCAGCTCTCCCACTCCTTTCCGGTCCAGAACCTCGAAGGGATTCTCCTCGAGGATCCTTTCCTCCAAGTAGTGGGTTAGGAACTTCCCCTCGGCGTCGTCCCGACTGAATCCGTAGGTGGTCTGCGTCAGGTCGTTGGTCCCAAAGGAGAAGAATTCCGCTTCGGAAGCAATCTCGTCGGCCGCAAGGGCCCCCCGGGGAATCTCGATCATGGTCCCGAAGGCGTAGGGGACCTCGACCCCCCGCTCCTCCATCACCTCGTGAGCGACGCGTTCCAGGTCTTCTTTGACACGGGCCAGCTCGTTGGGATGTCCCACGAGGGGGATCATGATCTCCGGGAGGACCGCGCGGCCCTGGCTCATCAACTCGGAGGCCGCCTCCAGAATGGCCCGCACCTGCATCTCGTTTATCTCCGGATACAGGAGGCCGAGTCGACAGCCCCGCAGCCCGAGCATGGGATTCGCCTCCCGCAGCGCGGCCACCCGATCGAGGAGTGCCTCCTTCGCCCGGAGATCCTTCCCCCCGCCCTTCTCGTGACGGAGCTCCGTGACCTCCACGAGCAGGTCCTCGAAGCGTGGGAGGAACTCGTGTAACGGTGGGTCCAGGAGCCGAATGGTGACGGGAAGTCCTTCCATCGCTCTCAGGATGGCCACGAAGTCTCCCCGTTGGACGGGCAGGAGCCGGTCGAGGGCTCGGAGCCGCTCCTCGCGCGAGGTTGCGAGGATCATCTCCTGCATGACCGGCAGCCGGTCGGCTTCCATGAACATGTGTTCCGTCCGGCAGAGTCCGATGCCTTCCGCGCCCAGATCCCGAGCCCGCGCGGCGTCCTCGGGGGTGTCCGTGTTGGCCCGGACCCCGAGGCGTCGCAGGTCGTCGGCCATCTCTAGGAGGCTTCGGAACTCCGCGCTCATCTCCGGCTCGATGAGGGGGGCCTCCCCGAGCACGACCCGCCCGGTCGTTCCATCAATGGTGAGGAGGTCGCCCCGCCGGACGACCCGTTCTCCCACGGTAAATGCCTGGGCTTCGTAATCGATGCGGAGCGCTTCGCACCCGGCCACGCACGGCTTGCCCATGCCCCGTGTGACGATTGCCGCGTGGGAGGTCCTTCCCCCACGGCCCGTGAGAACCCCCTCCGCTGCCACGATGCCATGGATGTCGTCGGGCGTCGTCTCCAGGCGCACGAGAATGACGGGGTTCCCTGCCGATGCGGCCTGCTCCGCCTCTCCTGGATCAAAGACCACGGATCCCACGGCGGCACCAGGCGAGGCGTTGAGGCCCGTGGCCAACACCTCCACGTCGGCCGCGGGATCAATCTGGCGGTGAAGGAGCCGCTCCACCTGCTCGGGGGTCACCCGGCGGACGGCCTCCGAAGAGGAGATGAGGCCCTCCTCGGCCATGTCTACCGCGACCTTCACGGCCGCTCCAGCCGTTCGCTGACCCGTGCGGGTCTGGAGCATGAAGAGGCGGCCCTCCTCGATGGTGAACTCGATGTCCTGGACGTCCTTGAAGTGATCCTCGAGACGCGCGGCGGTCTGGGAGAGCTCGGCGTAGACGGAGGGCATCTCATCCTCGAGTCGCCGGATGGGCCTGGGCGTCCGAATGCCTGCGACCACGTCCTCGCCCTGGGCATTCAGGAGATACTCCCCGTACAGGACTCGTTTCCCCGAGGCCGGGTCCCGGGTGAAAGCAACACCCGTCCCGCTGTCCTCGCCCCGATTGCCGAAGACCATGACCTGAACGTTCACGGCGGTGCCCAAATCCCCCGCGATCCCACTCACGGCCCGGTATTTCACGGCGCGATCGCTGTTCCAGGAGCGGAAAACCGCCTTGATGGCCGCCCACAGCTGGTCGGACGGCTTCTGGGGAAGGGACACGTCGTGGGACTCGAAGACCCCCTCGAAAGCCTCGATGACCTCCCGCCAGGCGCCGGCATCCAGCTCGGTATCGTCCTCGACCCCTGCCGCCGCCTTCACCCGCTGCAGGTGCTCTTCGAAGATGGAGCGGTGGATTCCCACGACCGTGTCCCCGAACATCGAGAGGAGGCGGCGGTAGCCGTTGAGAGCAAACGCCTCGTCCCCGGTCTGGCGGGCCAATCCCTTTACCGTCTCCTCGTTCAAACCGAGGTTCAGGATGGTGTCCATCATGCCCGGCATGGAGACGGCACCCCCTGAACGGACCGAGACGAGCAGGGGGTTTTCCGGGTCCCCAAACCGCCGGCCGGTCGTCCCCTCGAGGGCTTCGAGGGCCGCGGTTACCTCACCCCGCAACCCTTCGGGGAGGTCTTCGGAGGCGAGGTACGCCTTGCACGCCTCTGTTGTGATGGTGAAGCCAGGTGGCACCGGCAGGCCGAGCCCGGTCATCTCTGCCAAACCATACCCCTTGCCCCCGAGGGTCGCCCTGTCTTGGCCGACGCCCTCTCGGAAGCTGTAGACAAACCTGTGCATGGCCACCCCGGGGGGTGAGTCGATGGATGGGGACGGTAAAAAAGGCTTAGTCGAGCCTAGAAGGCCTTCTCCTCTTCACGCAAGGCCGGGCGCATGCCCTCCAGGTAGCGGTACACGGCCGCGTGCTCGCTGCCCCGGAGGAGCATCTCCACGGCCCGGCAGGCAACCTCCAATGGAAAGGTTCGGCCGATGAGGGAGACGGTGAGGCCGTAGACCGAAACGTAGGCCCCCGTCAGCTCTTCGATCAGGGAACGGGTTCTGCCGTGGGCTCCGATGACGCGCCCCTTGAGCTGCAGCCGCCGCGGGCGCTTGTCGGCGTAGTCCTTCACGGAGTAGAGTCGCAGGTACGTGTCGTCCTCCAGGAGTCGAAGGGCGCGGGCCTCCGAGAAGCCCCGAGCGATGGCCGTCACGACCTCCTTCACGCGCAGGCCCAGAGAAGGGTCCTCGCTCTTCGATTCGTCGATGGTGACCTCCCCTGTCTTGGAATCGACCTCCAGGCGGACGCCGGTCGTCTCCTCGAGGGCCTTCTTCGTCCTGCCCTCGGGCCCGATGAGGACCCCGAGCCGATCCATGGGAATTCGCGCGTAGAGCATCTAAGACCCCCGAGCCCTCCGGCCCAGCTCCTCCGCGTCGATATCGAGGTCCAGGCTTCGCAGGTAGCGCGCTAGGTTGCGCATGTCCCGGCGGAACCACTCCTCCGCCTGGGGGTGAGCCAGGGGAACCGCCTGGCCCACGTCGATGACGTAGGGGAGACCCCGCCAGAAGAGGAGGTTGTACTCGCTCAGGTCGCCGTGCACGAGGCCCGCCCGGTGCATTCGCTTCAGGTCCAGGAGGAGAAGGTGGAGCAGGCGCTCGGGGTCGTCCACGCGGACGTGGCGTAGCTCCGGGGCGGGACGGGTCTTGCTTCCGAGGTAGCCCATCACAAGGACGTTGTCTCGGACGACGTAGGGCCGTGGGACCCGAACGTGGAACTGCCGCATGCGCGTTAGGTTCTTGAATTCCTTGCTCGCCCACGCGAAGATCAGCTTCCGGCGGCTCCCCCCGACGCGGAGGAACCGGGGATCCCCCTCGATGTACCGAGAGAGGGCCCGGAAGGTGGAGGTGGACACCCGGTAAATCTTGACCGCCCGGGCCCCGTCCCGACTCGTCGCGCGGAAGACGTTCCCCTCCTTCCCGGTGGCCACGGGGTAATCCAAGGTCTCGATGACCCGGCTGCTGATGAGCCGCTGGAGGACGAACAGGGTCGCGTGGTCGAAGACTTCGTCGTAGGTTTTCCGTTCGTCCTCGTCCCGGATGCGCTTCCGCCAGGTTTCCACCTGGGTCTCGAGGAGCCGGAGCGCGCCCTCCTCCATCCTCCGACCGCCGTCCGTTAGAAGATATCCACGCTTTCGGGGATTACGCCCTTCCGGCTGAGGTAGGTCGCCTCCGTCTTCAGGTAGCGGTAGACGATATCGGCCTTCTCAGGCTGGAAATCCCAGGGCTTCAAGATAACCAGATCGCCTTCTCGGATCCACATCCGCTTCCGCAACTTGCCCGGGATGCGGGCGAGTCGGGAGATGCCGTCGGCGGACGCGACCTTGATGTGGGAGGCGCCCAGGAGTTGGTCCGCGATCCCAAACATCTCTCCCTTCTTCTTGTTCGGAAGACGACTGCGGATGTACTCGCCCTTTTCCTCTGCCAAGGGCTAATCCATGCGAGACCGCGTATATGAGGATTGGCCAGCCTATTATCGAGTCCGATAATGGCCCCGCAAGCACGCTCTATGAGAACTGTCGTTCGTCCGCAATGAGGACGCCGTCGGGGAGACGAAGCTCCACGTCGTCCACGAACCCGAACCAGTACACGACGACTCCATCGCCAAAGCGGTCGACGTAGGGTTTGAGCTGCCGACGCACGTGACGCTTAATCTCGTAGGGGTCGCCGAAGCTGGCCTTGCTCTCGAGCCATTGAATCCGTCGTCCGTCGAACTCCAAGGGATCTTGGAGGAGGGCGTCGGGGGTCTTGTCGAACTTGTCGCGGAGGTCGGCCTCCTTCCGGAACGGCACGTCCTGCGCTTCGAGCCACTCCCAGAGTCGAGTCTCCCCCCAGGCCCCCCGCTGGTACTGGCGCTCGGTTCCCGCGGGCGAGTAAATCAAGTCCTCGTCGCTAACCTCCTGGAGTTCCCTCCGGAGCCGCTTGTCCTCCACGCTATCCAAGTCCTTGACCATCTTCCAGAAGCGCTTGCGGGAGACGCCTTCCTCCCCCAGCACGAGGAGGGCCACGAGGATGGGCGGGAAGTTGCGCCGACGGGCAAGCTCCACGAAGGGGGTGCCCTGCTTCCACTGATGACGGAGCCGGCGGCCTTGCCGCTTCACCTTGTAAAACCGCTTCGTCGCGTCTCGCACGACCCGCTGCGTGTAGATGACGGTAAGGAGTTCTTC
>JBHIDB010000025.1:0-14743 GCA_046759865.1 Thermoplasmata archaeon | reverse complement strand
GCTGAGATCCTCGAAGATCCCATCACCTACGATCAACTGGTCGAGATCCGGCGCGAGCTGGGCTACGCCGACTAGCGCGCCCGGCAAGTTTACCTGTGGAATAAACCTATTCTCAGAGTCGAACGGCTGGATTCTTTCGTCAGAAGTGTTGCCGGGAGTCGAACGAAAGGCTTATCGTCGCAGCACGGGCTTTATTGGCAGCCGAGACTGTGTTCGGTGGATGCAGACTGAGCGGCTAACGACTCAGATCACATTCATCAGGCGGCGGATCACCGAAGTAGGCAGCCGCGTCATTCCCACGCCCTGGGGAACTTTCGTCTGGAACGCCGATTACCCCCTCGTTCACGATCTGGCGAATTGTGAATGGGTGGATCGGTGGCCGTCCGACCTCTCTGTCCGAGATCTCATTACCGACTTGGAGAAGCGAACCCGTCGGGCCGGCCTCCGTCATCAGCTGCTGCTATTCGCCGTTACAAGCCTCGCAGACCAGGCCCAGGACGACCTGATTCAGGCTGGTTTTGCCCACGTCCCGGGACTGAACCTAGCCAACCTAAAGAGCCCTCGTCGCAAGCCGCGTCAGGAAGTTCGCGTCGTAGAGACAACCTCCTCGGAGGATACGGCGGCCTTCTGGCGAATGGCCGCTCAGGAGTTGGGGGCATCCGAATCTTCGCCTGAGGAATCCCGCCAGCAGATGTCATATGATCGGCAGCGATACGTGACGCTTTCCGCACGTCTCTTCCTTGCCACCATCGGGAACCGCTCCGTCGGGTATGCTGTCCTCATCGAAGATCGGGGACTGGGCTACCTATTCCAAGTCTACACCCTGCCGGGCTACCGCAGAAAGGGGGTGGCCACAACGATCATACTCCGCCTCATCGAAGCAACCGAGGAGGCTGGGAATCGTCTCACAGCGCTAACTGTGAACTCCTCGAATAAGCCCGCCCTCGAGATGTACCGTCAGCTCGGGTTCGTCGAAGTCGGTGCGAAGAGGAATTTCGAACGTATGGTCTAAGCCGTTGCCGGGATTTGAACCCGGGACCTACGCCTTACCAAGGCGTCGCTCTACCAGGCTGAGCCACAACGGCGTGGAGAGGCCCAAGAAACCTGTCGATATAGCTTTAGCGCGAGGACTGGCATGCCACGCTTAAGTAACGCCCCGAGCCTTTCAGGGCCCGTGAAGGAGGCCTTGACCAGCTTCGACATCCACCTGCTCGTTCAAGAGTTGCAGGCCCTCCGCGGCGCCTACTTGGGCAAGGTCTACCAAGACGGTCCTTCCTTCATCTTTCGTTTTCACGTCCCAGGGGAGGGCAAAACCGAACTCTACGTGCAGCCCGGCCGGTGGCTGTTCCTTGGCGAGGGATTCCAGAAACCCTCGCAGCCGCCCCCCTTCGCCCAGGCCCTCCGCAAGGCGCTAAGCAACGCCGTCATTCGCGACGTCTCCCAACGAGGATTCGATCGCATTCTCCTCCTGGAATGGGAGAGGAAGACCCCCGGGACGCTGGTGTTCGAGATGTTCGGACGGGGGAATCTCCTCCTGCTGAAGGAGGGAGAAATCGAAGTCACCCTCGCCGGCGGTAAGTGGAAGGCCCGAGAGGTCCGGAGAGGCATTCCCTACGCGTTCCCTCCGGAGGGCGTGAACCTGCTCGAAATCAGCCAGGACGGACTCGCGACAGCGCTGGCGGCAGGGACAGGAACCCTCGTGAAGACGCTCGCCACGGCCCTCGGCCTAGGGCGATTGTACGCTGAGGAACTCTGCGCCCGGGCCGACCTCCCCATGGATCAAGCAGTGGACCAGCTCACGGATGCGGAGATCGAAATCCTCTTCACCCAACTCCAACGCATCCTGGGGCAGCTTGAGGCCCCTTCCCCCGCGTTGGTTCTGGCGGAGCGTCCCATCGACGTCATCCCGTTTTCCCTGAAAATCTACGAGGGGCACGAGGTTCGTTCGTTCGCCACGATGAGCGAAGCCCTCCAAGTCTACGTCGCCTCCCTGGAGCCGCAGGAGGAAGAGAAAGCGGACCCTGCCGTCGCTCGGGTGGAACGGCGCATCCGACGGCAGGAACGGACCCTGACGGAGGCCCTCGAGGGGGCAGAGGTCGCGGATCGAGCGGCGGCCCACTTGTACGCCCACTACCAAGAGGTGGCTCGTGAGCTTCGGCTGGCGCGGGAGGGACACATACGGGACGGGTTGGATCCGGAACGTAAGACCGTGACGATACGCGCGGGTCAGACGTCCCTCGAGCTCCATTACGACGAGAGCGTCGACGAGAACGCGCAGCGGTTCTATGGGCAAAAGAAGGCCCTCACGGGGAGAAGTACCCGAATTGAGAGGGCGCTCAAGGAGAGCCGCCGCGAGCTCCGGCACGCCCAGAAGTCGGCGCGAAGGCGGGAACGGAAGCCCAGCTATCCACCCTCGAAACGGTTCTGGTTCGATGCCTACCGATGGACACTCTCCGGTCAGAGAGTGCTCATCCTGGGAGGACGCGATGCTCGGTCGAATGAAAAGCTGGTTCGGAAGCATCTGGACGCAGGGGACCGTTACGTCCATGCGGATCTCACGGGCGCCCCAAGCGTCGTTGTAAAAGAAGGCTCCGAAGCGGACCCGCGGACCCTTCGGGAGGCCAGCCGCTTCGCACTCGTCTATTCCAAGGCCTGGAGGCTCGGCTTGGGATCGGGCAGCGCCTTCTGGGTGACACCCGACCAGGTGAGCAAGACCGCGGAGAGCGGAGAGTATCTCAAGACCGGCTCCTTCGTGGTCCGAGGAAAGCGGAACTACGTCCACAACTTGGACCTCGTCCTAGGCGTCGGGGAGGTGGACGTGGAGGGGAGCCGGAGAATCATGGGGGGCGATCCCCATGCCCTCCGTGCCCTTTCTCGCCGATACATCCTCGCGAAACCCGCCGGGCCGCTCCGCCGAAGGGAATTGGCCCGAGTCCTCTCCCAGGCTTTCGAGGTCCCGCTCTCGGAGGTGGAACGCACCTTGCCGACGGGCACCTTCGACGTGACGGAAGTGCACGGAATCCGGGAGGATCTCTTCACCCGAACTTGAAGCCGTATTCAAGGTTTCGACCTTCCCTCAACTTCTTATCCGCAGCCGCCGTAGGAATCACGATGGCAGGGAGACTGCGAACGGCAGGCCTATTCATCCTCCTGCTGGCCCTCTTCGGCCTCATCGGATGGCTCCTCGGCGGCTTCTTCGCTGGCGGCCTCTTCGCAGACGATTGGTGGCTCTGGCCAGCCATCTTCCTCGGCCTCGCCGGCGTCATGAACCTCATTGCCTACTTCGGCAGCGCGCGCATCATCTTGCGGTCCTACCGAGCGAAGGAGGTGACGGAGAAGGAGGCCCCGAAGTTGTATCGCTCCGTCCGCCGCGTCGCGCAGTTGGGAGATCTGCCCATGCCCAGGGTGGCCCTCATGTCCTCCCCCACCCCCAATGCGTTCGCCACGGGCCGAAACCCGAAGAACGCAGTCGTGGCCGTAACCGAGGGACTTCTCCGGCTTCTCCCGGAGGAGGAACTTGAGGGGGTCCTCGCCCACGAGATCGCCCACATCAAGGACCGGGACATCCTGGTGATGTCGGTCGCGGCCACCCTCGCGGGGGCCATCGCCTTCATGGCTCGGGTGGCACTCTGGGGGGGCCTCTTCCGCCAACGAAACCAGGGAGCCCTCCTCATTCTCATCCTCATCGCCGTGACGGCGCCCCTCGCCGCGATCTTGGTCCAGCTCGCCATCTCCCGGACGCGAGAGTACCGAGCGGACGACGTCGGGGGCCGAACCTTACGCAAGCCGATGAACCTGGCTCGGGCCTTGGAGAAGCTCGAAATCACCAACCAGCGCCGTCCGATGCAGCGCGGCAACCCCGCCAGCGCCTCCCTCTTTATCGTGAACCCGTTCCGGCGTCGCTCCACCCTGGTCCGGCTCTTCTCCACCCACCCGCCCGTGGAGGAGCGCGTCCGGCGGTTGCGCGAGCTGGCACGCGAGTTTGGTCAATACTACTGAGTCGGGGGGTGGGCAAGGGGTTAAGCCCCCCCGTCCGGTTGGGACCGCTCAATGGGTGAGGCGGCCGCGGAGTGGGACGACCTGGATCTCGAGATCCTCCGGCTGCTCAACCGCGACGCCCGTCAGAGCTATCGGGACCTGGCGCGACAGCTCCAGATCTCGACCAGCACGGTGTCCACTCGGATTCGACGTCTGGAAGAGGAGGGCATCATCACCGGCTACGCGCCCATCATCGATCAGGAGAGGACGGGGTTCGACCTCCCGGTGGTCGTCGGGCTTCAAATCTCCAAGGGGAGGCTCTTGGAGGTTCAGCAAAAGGTCGCGGAGGATCCGCGGGTCTACGGGGTGTACGACGTAACGGGCGACTGGGACTCCATCGTGATGGCCCGCTTCCGCAACACGAGAGACTTGGACGCCTTCATCAAGAGGGTCCTCGCCCTTCCCTACGTGGAGCGAACGTACACCCAACTCGTCCTTAACACCGTCAAGGAAGAGAAGCGGGTCCTCCTCTAGTCCTCCCCCGAGTCCTCGGAGGCGCCCCTGATACGGGTGTCCTTCGCCTCGGCAGCGGCCCGCTCCGCCTCCGTCTCGGCGACCTTCAGATCATGCGCCAGCTCCTCCCGACGGGGGATGGGACCGAGCACGTCGTCCGCCTTCCCTATGAGGTCCTCCAGCTCCTCGAAGCTGGAGATCTCCCGCTCGGGCACCTTCTTCGTGACCCCCAGGTAATCGGCGACCCCCTCGACAATCCGGCTGACCTCGAAGGGGAAGATGATCTTCGTGGCCTCCCCCTCGGCCACCGCCTTGAGGGTGTCCATGGAGAGGACCGCAATGGCCTTGGTGTCGAGGGCGGAGGCGCCTAGGGATAGGATTCGCAGCTTCTGGGACTCCCCCTGGGATTCCAGGATGATAGCGAGGCGCTGCCCTTCGGCCTCGAGGATCTTCGCCTGGCGGAGGCCTTCCGCCTCCAAGATCCGCGCCTGCTTGTCCCCCTCGGCCACCAGGATGGCGGACTTCTTCTCCCCGTCCGCCCGTAGAATCGCCGCTCGGCGCTGCCGCTCCGACGCTGTCTGCTCCTCCATGGCCGCCTTGACCGTCCGGAGGGGATCCACCTCGCGAATCTCCACGGCCTCGACCTTCACGCCCCATGCGTCCGTCGCGGTGTCCAGGACGTCCCGGAGCCGCAGGTTGATTCGCTCTCGGTTGTAGAGGATCTCGTCCAGCTCCATGTCGCCTATGATGGACCGCAGCGTGGTCTGGGCCAGGGCCACGGTGGCGAGCCGGTAATCCGTGACCTCGAAGTAGGCCTTCTTCGGGTCGATGACCTTGATGTAGATGATGGCGTCCACGTTCGTGGGCGAGTTGTCCTTCGTGATGACTTCCTGCCGGGGCACGTCTAGGACCTGGGTCCGGAGGTCCAGCTTGATGACCTGGGTGACCAGCGGGACCACCAGATTGAACCCGGGATTCAGGACCCGCTTAAACTTCCCCAAGACGACGGCGAGCCCCTGCTCATAGGGCTGGACGATCCGCACTGCCGTGATGAAGAGGACGATGACCACGAACAGGACGAGCAGCGTTAGGGCGAGGATCACCTCGCCCGGAAACTGGGCGCCAACGTCCACCTGCAGGAGGCCGCCGAAGAGACCTCCGAACACGTTCTCACTCTCCCCCGTTACCAATCCTATTCCTCCTGTTTCTCCTCAATCTGGCTGGGCTCCTCCGTGGCCTCCCAAGGCGTCACGACGACATGCACGCCGCGGCTGTCCACCACCTGGACCCGCACGCCCTCCTCGATGGGCTCCTCAGCCGTCGCGCTCCACATGGTGTTGTCGATGTTAACCTTACCCTCGATGGAGTCGGGAATCACCCGCCGCTCTACCCGGCCTCTTCTCCCAATGAGGGAGTCGCCCACCGTGGTCATCGGGGGCGAGGGGGGCGCGAGTCGTTGGTAGAGGAGAATCGTGACGTACGTCACAGGCGCCCCGACCACGATGACCGTGATGGGGGCGAGGGGGGACGTGAAGAAGTCTTGGACGAAGAGACCTAAGATTCCCAGGACGATGAGGATGGTAGCCACGACTCCGACGAAGAACCCGGGGGAGGAGGCCTCCACCAGGAGAAGGACGAGCCCGACGACGAGGAAGGTCAGGGCTAGAATCTCCTCAAACGTGACCATCCCGTAAGAAACGAGAGTGGGCTATATCACACTGTTGGCCTTCGTCTTCAACTCAGGTCCATCACGACGACGTCGCGAATGGCTCGCATGCCCTGGAAGGGGAGCAGGAGGCGGCCCCGGGCATCGGCACGAAAGGCCCTCACATCCACGTCGTCCGCTGGGGCTACGAGCACATCCTGAACGTGTCCGTTCCGCGTGTCCACGACGAAGTTGTCGATCACGCCCAAAATCCGGCCGTCGTTGGTCATGACGGTCTTGCCTGTTAGCTCGGTGGCAAACCGCTTCATCCCATCACCCTCTGAGGGGGGCCGGATTCCCCTCCCCCTATATTAGCCTGCCGGGACCGAGAAGGACGGGAATGCGCGCACCAAGAGGTCAACGGTAGTAGGCAGGAACCTCTTCCCGCCGCTGAACGGCCCTCCGCTGCAGGTCTTCCCCGAGTCGCTCGTAGAGCTTGACCGTCTCGTCATCCACGGAGGGGAAGACGACCTGGCGAGCGGCCTCGAAGTTCTTTCCCTGGACGAGGACGGCGTCACGGTTCTCCCGGAGGGCGTTCATGGCCGCTTCGCGACAGAGGGCCTCGATGTCCGCGCCGACGTAGCCGACGAGGTCCTTCGCCAACTTGTCCAGTTTCACGTCCGTGTCGACGGGCATGTTCCGCGTGTGGACGCTGAGGATCTCGCGGCGCGACTTCTCGTCGGGCACGGGAATCAGGATGAGGCGGTCGAAGCGGCCTGGCCGCAAGAGAGCAGGGTCCACCATGTCCGGGCGGTTGGTCGCTCCAATGGTCACGACCCCCTCCATGGTCTCCAGGCCATCCAAGGACGTGAGGAGCTGGTTCACCAGCCGCTCGCTCACGCCCGAGTCGCCCATGACCGCGCCCCGACGCGGGGTGAGGGCGTCGATCTCGTCGAGGAAGACCACGCACGGGGCCACCTGCTTCGCCTTCTTGAAGATCTGCCGGATGGCCTTTTCGCTCTCTCCCACCCACTTGGACATGACCTCCGGACCCTTGATGGAGATGAAGTTGGCCTCCGACTCCGTGGCCACGGCCTTGGCCAGGAGGGTCTTCCCCGTGCCGGGGGCGCCGTAGAGCATGATGCCCCGAGGCGGCCGGATGCCCATGCGGCGGAAGGACTCCGGGTTCTTGATGGGCGTCTCGACGGCCTCGACGAGCTGCCGCTTGACCTCATGCAGCCCGCCCACGTCATCCCACGCGACCCGGGGAATCTCCACGAGGACCTCGCGCAGGGCGCTGGGCTCCACCTCCTTCAAGGCCTCCTTGAAGTCGCCGCGGATGACCCGCATCTTCTCCAGGACGTCCGCAGGAATGGGCTGGTCCAGCTCGATCTCGGGGAGGTACCGGCGCAGGGCCTTCATCGCGGCCTCTCGCGCCAAGGCAGCCAAGTCCGCGCCGACGAACCCGTGGGTGATGTTGGCCATCTCCGTGAGGAGCCTGTCCCGGTCCTCGGGCTCGCCCTCCGTGGGCATACCTCGGGTGTGAATCTGCAGGACCTCCATCCTTCCGTCCCGATCGGGGACTCCGATCTCGATCTCCCGGTCAAATCGGCCCGGCCGCCGAAGAGCGGGGTCGATGGCGTCTTCCCGGTTCGTGGCCCCGATGACGATGACCTGGCCCCGTCCGCTCAGGCCATCCATGAGGGTCAGGAGCTGTGCCACGACGCGCCGCTCGACCTCCCCCGTCACCTCCTCACGCTTGGGGGCAATGGAGTCGAGCTCGTCGATGAACAGGACGGAGGGAGCGTTCTTCTGGGCCTCCTCGAACTTTTCCCGGAGTCGCTCCTCGCTCTGCCCATAGTACTTGGACATGATCTCCGGGCCCTGGATGGACGCGAAGTTGGCGCCCGCCTCGTTGGCCACCGCCTTCGCGATGAGAGTCTTGCCCGTCCCAGGCGGGCCGTAGAGCAGCACGCCCTTGGGGGGGTCGATGCCGAGGCGGTTGAAGAGTTCGGGGTGCTTGAGGGGGAGCTCGATCATCTCCCGGACGCGCAGGAGCTCCTCGTGGAGGCCCCCGATGTCCTCGTAGGTGATGGTGGGGGTGAGAATCTCGCCCTCCTTGATCGGCTCCTCCTTCATCTCGATGAAGGTCTCCTCGGAGATCTGGACGATGCCCCGAGGGGCCGTGCGGATGACCATGAAGGGGAGGGCGCCCCCCATGAGGGCGATGCCGGGGACGATGACGACGTCCCCCTTCACCACGGGGCGCTTCAGCAGGCCCCGCTTCACGAAGTTCTCGATGCCCTGGCCGAAGCTCACCTTGTGCCCCTCGCTGATGATGGGGGCGATGGTGACCCGCTGCGCGCCGTCGACGGCGGCCTTCTTGACCTCCACCTTGTCGCCGATGGAGACGCCCAGGTTGCGACGGACCAGGCCGTCGATGCGGACGATACCCTTCCCCTCGTCCTCCTGCATTGTGCGGAAGAGTTTCGCGGCCGTGCTCTTCTTGCCGACGATTTCGATGATCTCTCCCACGTCGACGCCGAGGGTCATCCGAGTGCGGGTGTCCACCCGAGCGCGACCCAGGCCGACGTCCGACTGAGGAGCCTCGGCGACCTTCAAAATCACCCGATCTGGCATCCCAATCGCTCAACACGAGCCGAGCTATTTGATGATTTGGGTCACCTGGCCGTGCCTGATAACGGGTGTCAGCCCGCCTCGCCCGCGGATGCCTGGATCGCCTCCGCCAGGGTCAATTCGCCCCGCGCCACCTTCTCCGCGAGCCCCTGCGAGATCGTCAGCCGGCCCTCCGAGCGGATGCGGCTCCTCCGCTGAATGTCCTTCAACTCACCTATTGTGGGCAGAATCTCGTAGGAGGTCTCAGCAAGGACGCCCCGGCCCAAGGCGATGTCGACGGCCGCCTCGATGTTCCGGGCGTCCTCCCGTCTCTTGTCGCGTCGGGTTGTTCCCTTCTCATCGACAATCTCGACCAGGAGCCCGTGACGGGTGAGGACGTTAATGATGCGGTTGCGGTTGGTGGGGTCCCCATGGCCGATGCGGACCCGGAAGGCCTCGCACGTGTAGGTGCGGAGGACGCCGAGACAGACATCGAGGATCGCTTCGGGGGAAGCGCCGGTTCGGGTGTCGATCACCTCCCCATCGCCCAGGATGGCCGCCCCAGGACGGGGGCCAGGATCGATGCCGATGACAATCTCCCGGAAGGCGGTCTTCCCTCGAAGCAACTGCTGGGCCTTTGCTACCGCGTCCTCGACCTCGTCGGCTGGGACAGTGAAGGGGAAGTCGATCTCGGAAGCCTCCTCGGCGGAGGTCAGGACGACGCCAACCTCCAGAGGGATCGCCACATCATAGGAGAGGCTCTGGAAGGGAAGGTCCCGCTCCTTCAGATAGGAGATCAGGTCGTGGTAGAGACGAAAGTCCCGCGTCAGAACCCCAAGCACCCTTCCCATGAGGCGAGCAACCGGGGCGGCGGTTAAAGAGGTGCGCGCCAGGCTACCGAGGCCGGAACGAGGTGTCCGCCTTCGACTCGGTGTAGTCCCCTAGGGACTTTCCCAGCTGCTTGAAGAGCTTCTTCGCCTCCGCGGACAACTTCTTCGGCATCTTCACGACGACACGGACGAGCTGATGGCCGCGACGGCCCCCATTGAGCTCCGGGAGCCCCTTCCCGCGCAATCGGAATGGCGTGTGGCTCTGAGTCCCCGCGGGTACCTTCAGGGTGGCGCTCCCGTAAAGGGTGGGTACGGTGAGCTCACCGCCCAAGGCGGCCTGGGAGAGGGTGACGGGCACGTCCAGGATGACGTTCTTCCCCTCCCGCCGGAAGAGGTCGTGCTCCTTGACGTGGAGGACGAGGTAGAGATCTCCCGCAGGCCCTCCGCGATCTCCCGCCTCCCCTTGGCCGAGAACGCGAAGGCTCAGCCCGTCCCGAGCCCCCTTGGGAATGGCCACCGAGACCTGGGAGGTTTTCTGAATCGCTCCCCGACCGCGACATTCGGGGCACGGCTCGGAGGGAAGCCGACCCGCCCCCCCACAACGCGTACAGGGGGTGATGCTGATCATCTGGCTGAACCCGCTGCGGCGGACGTCTCGGATCTGGCCCGTCCCGTTGCATTGGGGGCATTCGGTCAGGTTGCCGTCCTTCGCTCCCGTCCCTCTGCATTCTTCGCAGGTAACGCCGTGGGGCACCCGAATCTCCTTCTGGGCGCCTTTGGCCACCTCCTCCAGGCTCACTTCGATATCCATGCGAAGATCGCGGCCGCGGGAAGGACCGTAAGCTGACCGCCCTTGGCGGCGGAAGATTTCCTCAAAGAGGCTGCCTCCGAACGAGGTGGCACCGCCCCCGAAGAAATCACGGAAAATGCTGCTTCCGAAGATGTCGTCCAAGTCACCGAAGTGGGTGAAATCGGACCAATCGAAGCCCTGGCTGCCGAAGGCCCGCTGCGCCCCCTCGTGGCCGTAGCGGTCGTAGAGGGACCGCTTCTCCCGGTCCATGAGTACTTCATAGGCCTCGGAGAGTTCCTTGAACTTGGCTTCCGCCTCCTTCGGCTTGTCCTTGTTGAGATCGGGGTGGTACTCCTTCGCTAGACGGCGGTAGGCCTTCTTGACGGTGGCATCGGAGGCGTCCTTCGGGACGCCGAGAACCTCATAGTAATCGCGCTTCGCCATGGAGTGGGAATTATACGGGGGCTCCGCCCAATAAGGTTAACTCAGTCATTATCCTCGTCGACGTCCTCGAATTCCGCATCGACAACGTCCTCCTCGGAGCCGCCCTCGGACTCCTTCGCCTCCTCCCGGGCCCGCTCCTCTTGGGCCTTCTGGTAGACCTCAGTGCCGATCTTCTGGGCCTCGACGTTCAGCTCCTCGATGCCCGTCTTCAGCTTCTGGAGGTCGTCCGTCTCCAGGGCCTTCTTCAGGTTCTCCACCTTCTCCTCCACGGCCTTCCGGGTAGAGTCCTCGACCTTGTCTCCCACCTCCGCGAGCATCTTCTCCGTGGCATAGACGAGGCTGTCGGCCTGGTTCTTCGTGTCGGCCAACTCCTTGCGCCGACGGTCCTCCTCTGCGAACGCCTCCGCGTCGCCAACCATGCGGTCGATCTCGTCCTCGGAGAGTCGCTGGGGCGCGACGATGGTGAGCTTCTCCTCCTTCCCGGTCCCCAGGTCCTTGGCAGCCACGTGCAGGATGCCACTGGCGTCGATGTCGAAGGTCACCTCGATCTGAGGGATGCCGCGTGGGGCGGGGGGGATACCCGTCAAGAGGAACTTCCCCAGGGAGACGTTGTCGGTGGCCATGGCACGCTCCCCTTGGAGGACGTTGATCTCCACCGTGTTCTGGTTGTCGTCCGCCGTGCTGAAGATCTGCTCCTTCTTCGTCGGGATTGTCGTGTTTCGGTCGATGAGTTTCGTGGAGACGCCGCCGAGGGTCTCAATCCCGAGGCTCAGGGGGGTCACGTCCAGCAGGAGGATGTCCTTGACTTCCCCCGCCAACACGCCAGCCTGGAGGGCCGCCCCGAGGGCGACGGACTGCATAGGGTCGATGCCCCGCTCCGCCTTGCGCCCGATGACCTTGCTGAAGTGATCCCGGACGACGGGCATGCGCGTCGGGCCTCCGACGAGGATCACGTGCTGCACGTCCCCGAACTGCCATTTCGCGTCCTTGAAGGCCTGCTGAATGGGACGCACCGTCCTCTCGAGGACGGGCTCCACCAACCGCTCCAGCCTGGCCCGCGTCAGAGTCGTCTCCAGGTGGACCGGTCTGCCGTCCCTCTCCGCTAAGAACGGGAGGTTCAGGGTCGTCGTCGTGGTGCCGGAGAGCTCAATTTTCGCCTTCTCCGCCGCGTCCCGAACGCGCTGCATGGCGTTGCGGTCGTCGCGGAGGTCCACCTTCTCCTTCTTCTCGAATTCCTCTAGGATGGCGTCGATGATGGCGTTGTCCATGTCCAGCCCTCCGAGACGGGTGTCGCCGTTCGTGCTGACGACCTCGAAGACTCCTTCGCCCATCTCCATGAGGGTGACGTCGAAGGTGCCGCCTCCCAGGTCCAGGACGGCGACCTTTGCCTCCTCCTCCTTGTCCAGGCCGTACGCGAAGGCGGCGGCCGTGGGCTCGTTAATGAGGCGCTCGACCTGGAGGCCCGCGATGGTCCCCGCATCTCGGGTGGCCTGCCGCTGGTTGTCGTTGAAGTAGGCGGGGACCGTGATGACGGCCTGCGAGACCTCGTCCCCGAGGAAGGTCTCCGCATCCGCCTTGATCTTGCCGAGCACGCGGGCGGAGATCTCTTGGGGAGTGTACGACTTGCCCCGGACCTTGACCTTCTCGTCCGTTCCCATCTTCCGCTTGATCTGCACGATGGTCCCGTCGGGGTTGAGGACCGCTTGGCGCTTGGCGGGCTCCCCCACGAGAACCTCCCCTTCCTCCGTAAAGGCCACCACGGAGGGGAAGTTCTTCCCTCCGTAGGAGCTCCCCTCGGCGCTGGGGATGATAACCGGTCGACCGCCCTGGAGGACGGCCGCCTCGGAATTCGTCGTTCCCAGATCAATCCCAATCATCTTAGCCATCGGAGTCACCTTCTTTCTTGCTCACGACCACCTGGGCGGGGCGGAGGATCCGCGTGTCGAGGCGGTATCCCTTGTGGACGACCGCCACGACCCGGCCCTCGTCCTCCGCTTCGACGAAGTCCACGGCTTCATGGAGGTACGGGTCGAAGGCGTTGCCGTCTGCCTCGATCTCCTGGAGGCCCTCGGAGCGCAGGGTTTTCATGAGATTCTCGTACACCATTCGAAGGCCTTCCGCGAGGTCGTCCTCGGGGTCCGCGAAGGCCTCGAGGGCCAGTTCGAATTCCTCCAAGACCGGCAGGAGGTGGCGCAGGACGCCCTCCGAGGCAAACCGGAGGAGGTCCACCCGCTCCTTGGCGGCCCGCTTCTGCTGGTTCTCCAATTCTGCCTGCAGATAGGCCATCTGATTCTGGAGGTCCGCGATGCGCTGCTCGGGGTCCTCGGGCGCCTCTGCGGCGTCCTCAGGCTCCGCTTCGACGTCGGTCGATTCGGGGTCCTGCCCCTCCTGCGCCTGCGGGGCCTCCTTGCTCAAGGCAACGGCCTCCCGGGAGCCCGGGAGGGCGGGGAACCTAAAATTCCCCTTCTCCCATGCCGCCCATGCCGCCCATGCCACCGGGGCCACCCATGCCCTCGCCTCCCGGGGGCATTGGGGCGCTCGTCTTGGCGGCGATGACGTCGTCGATTCGAAGGATCATCACGGAGGCATCCGTCGCCGAGGTGACGGCCTGGGTCCCGACCCGGATGGGCTCCAGGACCTTCTCCGCCATCATGTCCGTGATCTTCCCGGTGAAAACGTTGACCCCCGCGTGGGTCTTGCCCTTCTTGTGTTCCTTGCGAAGGTCGATGAGCGTGTCGATGGGGTCGAGACCCGCGTTCTCTGCGAGAGTTCTTGGCAGCGCCTCCACCGCCTCCGCGAAGGCCTCGATGGCCATCTGCTCCCGGCCTCCGACGCCGGGGGCGTATCCGCGGAGGGCGATGGAAACTTCCATGGCGGAGGACCCTCCGCCTGTGATGAACTTCCCGTCCTCGATGGCGACGGAGATGACGGACGTGGCGTCCTCGATGGAGCGCTCCACCTCGTCCACGACGTGCTCGGTCCCCCCGCGGACCAGGATGGAAACCGCCTTGGGGTTCTTGGCCCCCGTGACGAAGCTCATCTTGTCGTCGCCGATCTTCTTCTCGACGACCTGCTTCGCCTTGCCCAGGTCGTCCTTGGCCAGCTCGTCGAGCTTCGTGACCACACGGCCACCCGTGGCCTTGGCGAGCTTCTCCATGTCGGACTTCTTGACCCGGCGGACGGCGTAGATGCCCTCCTTGGCCAGGAAGTGCTGCGCCAGGTCATCGATGCCCTTCTGGGCGAAGAGGACGTTGGCCCCGCTGGCCTTGATCTGGTCCACCATCGTCCGGAGGATGTTCTCCTCCTCCTGGAGGAAGGCCTGGAGCTGCGCGGGGTCCGAGATCTCGATCCGGGCGTCGAACTCCGTCTTCTTGACCTCCAGGGCCGTGTCCACGAGGGCGATCTTCGCGTTGTCGACCTGCGGTGGCATGCCGGGGTGGACCCGCTCTTTGTCCACGATGATGCCCTCCACCAGCTCCGTGTCAGAGATGGCACCGCCCTGCTTCTTGGTGACCTGGATGTTGTCGTCGTCCACGTCCCATCGGTCGCCCACTTGCTCCGCCACGGCCTTGACGGCCTTCACGGCGACGTCCGACAGCTGCTCCCGGTGGGCCGAGGCGCTCTTGCTGATCATGGAGGTCTGTGCGATCTCCTTCAGCCGCTTCGTGTCCTTGTAACTCACGTCCTGGGCGGTCCCGCGGAGCGTTTCGGTCGCCTTGTCGGCGGCGAGCCGGTACCCCTGGGCGATGACCGTGGGGTGGACGTCCTGCTCGATGAGCTCCTCTGCCCGCTTCAGCAACTCCCCCGCCAGGATCACGGCCGTGGTGGTGCCATCCCCAGACTCCTCGTCCTGGGTCTTGGCCACCTCGACCAGCATCTTGGCGGCGGGGTGTTCGATGTCGATCTCCTTGAGAATCGTGACCCCAT
>JBHIDB010000024.1:0-15148 GCA_046759865.1 Thermoplasmata archaeon | reverse complement strand
ACCAGGCCAAGACCGTCCTCCTCACGACCCACTACATGATGGAGGCGGACGAGCTTTGCGACCGCATTGCCATCATCGACCGCGGCAAGATCCTGGCCTGCGACACGCCGGAGCGCCTCAAGGGGATGGTGAAGCGCGATGTGACCGTGAAGCTGGAGACGGATCGCCTGAAGGACCCCAAAGCCTTCGACATCATCGATGGGGTCGAGAACTACGCGGTCAAGGAGAGGGCCCAGACCAACAGCACGTCCCTCACCTTCATCCTGGAGGACGACGCGCCTATCGGCGATATCATGTCCGAGGTCCTGAAGCAAGGAAGCAAGGTCCAATCCATGCAAAAGATTGACCCGACGTTGGAGGAAGTCTTCATCAGCCTCGTGGGGAGGGGGCTGGAGTGAATCGCGAGGACGCGCGGGTAAGCAACCCTTTCGTCCTTAACTTCCGCGCCTTCATCGGACGGGCGTACCCCCGCATCATCGGAACCCATCGGGAGCTCAGCTGGATCTTCTTCAACACGGTCCTTCCCTTGCTCACCATCGCGGCCTACGTGTACATCTACACCGCCCTCGAGGTCCCCCAATTCATCGGCTTCGTGATCCTCGGAGGCACGATGGTGGCCTTCTGGATGAACGTGCTCTGGGCCATGGCGGCCCAGCTGTACTGGGAGAAGGAGATCGGGAACCTCCAGCTCTACATGATGGCCCCCATGTCCCGGATGGCCCTCCTGGGGGGCATGGCCATGGGGGGGATGGTGATGACCTCCACGCGGGCCATCGCGACCCTGGTTCTGGGTATTCTTATCTTTCAGATCGTCATTGTCGTCGTCGATCTCCCTCTCCTTCTCGCCATCTTCTTCACGACGTTGATCGCCCTCTACGGGATGGGTATGCTCTTCGCCTCCGTGTATCTCCTTTACGGCCGCGAGGCCTGGAACATCTCCAATCTCCTTCAGGAGCCCGTCTTCCTCGGTGCAGGCTTCTACTTCCCCGTACGTGCCTTCCTCGGCATCCTGGGTCCGGCGGGCTTCTGGGTTGCGGCGGGGGTGAGTCTCATCCCCATGACGTTGGGCCTCGACGCGATGCGCCAGCTCCTCTTCCCTGGACTCCTGGAGTGGGCCCTGCTGCCGCCCCATTACGAGCTGGTGATCCTCGTCGGGTTGGCGGTGGCCTTCGTCCTCCTGGCCCGTCGGGCTCTGGCGTATCTCGAACGGCTCTCCATGCAGGAGGGGAGGCTGACCCAACGCCATCTCTAACCACTCACCTTCGAACGCTGCGAACGGCGGCCTGGCTGGGTTGGCAATACAGCTCCAACTGGACCGAGCCCTGGCTCTTCGCCATCTATTCCATCATTAAGCCGGTGGCGGGCACCCTCATCCTGTACTTCATCTTCCTCGTCGCTGTGGCGGCGGGCGGGGCGGCTCCTCCAGAGATGCTTGCCTACATCTTCGTCGGGAGCGCCTTCTACATGTTCGTGTTTCAGGCGTTCTTCGGGATGTTCGAGGTCATCCAAGGGGATCGGGAATGGTTCCAGACCATCCGATACATCTACATCTCCCCCATCAGCTACTACGCCTACGTCATCGGTCGAGGGTTCACCCAGATGGTGGTGGCGGGGATTGGCGTCCTCGTCGTCCTGACCATCGGGAGTGGGCTTCTGGGCATCCCCATCGGCTTTAACCTCGCCCTGCTGCCCTTCTTCCTCGCGGTCCTCCTCCTCGGCCTCTTCGTGACCATCGCCATCGGGGTGGCCATCGGCGGTGTAACTTTCCTGACCGCCCGGCACGGCGGGGGGATGAGCGAGGGGATTGCGGGCGTCTTCTACGTGTTCACGGGCGTGATTTTCCCCCTGTCCGTCCTGCCGGTCTGGGGGCAGGTTTTCGGACAGTGGATTCCCTTAACCTACTGGTTCGAAGGCGTTAGGCGGGTCCTCCTCACCAACCCGCCTCCCCAGGCGGATCCCTTCCTGCTCTCGATTCCGGAGCCGGTGCTCCTCCTCATTCTCGCGGTCTCGGTCGTCTTGGTGAGCCTCGTCTCCTTGGCCGTGTTCCGGTACGTAGAGCATCTGGCCCGCAAGAAGGGCCGCATCGACATGACGACGGCCTACTAAGGGCGCCGCCGCGCCTTGGCTTCTCGAAGGTATGGGTACCGAGAGACCCGTCCACAGGCCTTACAGGTGACGATGACCCGGGACTTACTGGCGCGAACGCGGGCGGCCACGCCTGGAGCCAGGTACGCCCCGCACCCCCGGCAGTAGCGGCGCCGATAGGGCGCGGGCAAGGGAACGTTGTAACGCATTCCCAGTCGGCGCGCTAGGTGGGCGTAGCGGTCGGCGCGGGGCAGGTTTCCCCGACGGGCCTCCTCCTCTGCCAGATCGAACAGGATTCCCATTCGCTCTCGGGCGATGCGCCGCTCCAGGCCCTTCCTCCGCCGCCGGCCCATGGACTCCCCGAGGCTCCCTCGTCATCCCGCCTCATAAGCTTTATTCCCAACCCGCTTAGCGGTGCCATGGAGGCCCGGGTCCGGCGGATTTTCGATGCGCTGGAGGAGCCCGTGGACGTTGTCGTCCTGATGAACGGGACCGAGCCCCAGATCGACAAGACCTTCTTCTACGCCACGGGAATCCAGGGCGGCATCTTCGAGGGGTGCGTGGCGGTCCTGCGACCCGACGGGGGCTCCTCCGTCCTCTCCTCCCCTTTGGAGGCGGACATCGCCCGCTCCCAGGGCGTCTCCGTGGAGGTCTTCACCGGGAAGGAAGAGAAGGCCGAGGCCCTCAAGGAGCTCCTGAAGGAAGCGAGGACGATCGGCGTCAACGGCGCCGAACTGACGTACGGGAATTACCGTCTGATTCGCGAGGCGGGCCTGAAGTCAGGAGTCCGTGACGTGTCCGAGGCCGTAGCGAAGGCCCGACAGGTGAAGGACCCCGCGGAGATCGAGGCTATCCGAGAGGCCTGCCGGATCGCAGTGGAGGCCTTCGAGGAACTCCTCCCAACCCTTCAGGCTGGAAGGACAGAGGCAGAGGTGGCGGCCGAGCTCAACTACCTCATGCAATCCAAGGGGGCGTCCGGCCCCGCTTTCCCCCCGATCGTCGCCTCGGGCCCCAATGCAGCCCTTCCGCACCACGCAACCGGAGATCGACGCGTCCGGGAGGGGGATTTCCTCCTGCTTGACTTTGGCGCACGGTATCGCGGGTACGCTTCCGACGTGTCACGAACGATGGTGCTTGGGAGGGCGGAGGACAAGCAACGTCGGATGTACGAGGTCGTCCTCAACGCCCAACAGGCGGCTATGGACGCCATGAAGCCTGGGGTCGACGGCAAGGCGGTCCACGAGATCGCCCGGGACGTCATCGACCGCACGGAGTTCAAGGGACGCTTCATCCATGGACTGGGTCACACCATCGGGCTCGCCGTGCACGACGGAGCGGGTATGGGCTCGGCCGCCGGGACGGCCCTGGAGGAGGGCATGGCCCTGACGGTAGAGCCGGGCGTTTACATCCTGGATTACGGCGGGGTCCGCATCGAGGATGATGTTCTCGTGACCGCGGACGGCATCGAGGTCCTGACCCCCGCTACCCGAGAGTTCCTGGAACTCTAGTCGGCGTGAGTGTGGCTCTTCCGATCCTCTAGGCAGAGCGTCCGGCCACACGTAGGACAGTAGTAGAATTCGTCCGGGTTGCCTACGTTCTTGCCGCACTCGATGCACTTGGGCATGGGTTCGCCTTGGGGGCAAAATGGAATTAGACGGCGCGTCCTCAAGAATTTATCGGGGCTGCTGATCCGGCCGATTATCAGCGCGGAAAATGGCCTCACAGGGACTTTAAGCTGTCTCGAGTAGAATCGCCGACTTGATGCGCGCCCCCTTCCCCTCCCCCTCCGTCTCGCAGCTTGCTGGCTTAGCGTGCCTGGCCACGCTGCTCCTCGCGTCCATTATCCCCCATGGGGGCGTTCCGGTTCTGGCCACCCTCGAGGCGACGGGGCGAGGGACCCTCACCTTCCACGACGGCAACGGCACCTTGGCCGACTCGGAGCGCGCGGCGACGATGTTCCTCCTCCTCTTCGTGACCTCTCTCGTCGGTCTCTACATCGCCTCACGCTACGTGAACAAAAAGGGAAGCGGGTTCTCCAAGGAGGTCATGGGCCGGACCAAGCCGAAGACGGAACGGGTCCCCGAGCTGGAACCAGGGGAGGCCTACCTCGTGACCCAGGGGCAGAACCGAGCCATGAAGGTGTTCACCCAGGCCCTGACCAAGGGCCACCCGGGACTCTGCATCACACGCACGTACCCCGACAAGCTCAAGGAGAGCTGGGACCTGGACGGCGCCCAGGTCTACTGGCTCACCGACGACGGGACGAAAGCCAAGGGGGCCGTGCAGTCCCTGGAGGACATGGAGATGCGTGTTAGCAAATTCCTCGAGGGGGGAGAGAAGGGGGTCATCCTCCTGGACGGGCTGGAGTACCTCTTCGTCCAGTACAGCTTCACGGAGGTCATGAAACTCCTCCAGAGCCTGCGGGATGCCATGCCCTCAAGCGGCGCGAAGCTCATCATCCCAATCGACCTCCTCGCCTTGGTGCGTCGGCAGCGGGCGCTCCTGACCCGGGAGTTCCGCCAGCTCTAAGCGTGGGCTCAGGACGCTTCCTTCTGCCCCTTACGGAGGGCGACGTTACGGTCCTTTTCCCGCTTGATGCGTCGCTCGAGCTGTGTCATCACCTTGTGCATGGCCTGGGCGGCGTCCCAGTCGTAGTCCCGGGCGACGAGAAGGCCGTTCTCTGTCCCGAGGCGGGCCCGGATGGAGTATTTGGAGCGGTCCCCCTGACTCTGGTGGGTGACCACGTGGACGTTGAAGACCGTGGGTCGGGCGATGTCGCGAATCTTTCGCAGCCCCCGGCCGATGACCGCGTAGAGGGTCTCGTAGGTCCACCAATCATCCTGGTCGAGGCCCGAAATCTGGACCAGGACCTCCTCCCGCCGCCGGAGCACGACGACCTGCTCCAGGAGGTCGACCTGAGTGACAATGCCCCGCGGATGCCCGTTTTCTACCACGACGACGCTCGAGATGTCGTGGTCACGCATGAGGGCCGCCGCCTCGGCGCCACTCCCCTCCGGGTCGATGGTGACGGCTGGGGCGCTCATGACGCTCCGGATCTCCACCTCGAGGGAGGTCTTCCGACCGACCCGTTCTCCTTGGGTCGCCCGGCGCGGCTTGCCCTTGGTCACAACCTGGACCACGTCCTTGAGCCCCACGACCCCCGTCAGGCGGCCCCGCGCATTCACCACGGGGACCGATCGTTCGTCCAGGGACCGCATGAGGTCACGGGCCTTCATGAGGGGTTCCCCCTCCTCCACCGTCTGCGGGTCCGGGGTCATGACGTCCTGAACCCGGAGTTCGGCGAACTCCAAGCTGTCGGCGAGGGCTCCGACGACGTCGCTCCGTGAGATAAGGCCCACGAGGTGGTCGTCCTCCACGACCGGGATCGCGCGGTAGCCGGAGGCGATGAGGTACTCCGCCATCTGGATCAGCGGGTCCGAGGGCTCCACACGGGGAGGCCTGATGAGGATGCTGTCGACCCGGGTCGTGAGCGGCAGGTTCCGCCGCTGAAGAACGGTGGCGTATGAGATCATTCCCAGAAACTCGTCCCCCCGGGCGACGGGCATCTCGTGGAAGTCGTTGCGGCGCATGACCGACAGGGCATCCGAAAGAGTCTCCTCCGGCGCCGCCGTGCGAGGGTCCGAGGACATTACATCCCGGACGCGGAAGTCGTGGATGCTTCGCCGTTCCATCCCGAGCCCTCTGCGACGGGCGCCGCGGCCGAGTCGGTCGGAGTCGACATCATCATATGGTCCTCTCCCATCAACTTTGTGATGCCGGTCCGGGCCCACGTCCTTTTCTTCGGCCAGGTCCAGGGCGTGTACTTCCGGGACAACACGCGCCGAAAGGCGGAGGATCTCGAGGTCCGAGGGTGGGTCCGGAACCTGCGGGACGGCTCTGTGGAGGCGGTGATGGAGGGATCCAAGGAAGGCGTGGAAGCCCTCATCGAGTGGTGCCGCACCCGCCAGCCCTATGCCCGAGTGAGGGAGGCTAAGGTCTCCTGGGACGAGGCCCGAGGCACGTTCACGGATTTCTCCGTTCGCCGCTAGGACCGCGCACCGTAGAGCGCGACGATGTTCTCTTCGTGGATCCTGCGTACGTCTTCCCGGGTCACCCTTTCTTCACGAAGAAGGGCCGCGGTCCGCTTCGGGATCGTGCTCGGCCCCAGGACGGCCCCGGGGCGGCGGGGGTCGTCCAAGTAATCGGTCTCCAGGAGGAACCGCGTTCCCTTCGAGGCCGCCTCCCGGGTGTGGTCTCCCTTCGCGATGACCGAGGGGAAGATGCCCAAGTTCTCCCGAGGCAAGATGGAGGCGTCCGCGTAGTGTTTCACGACCCGTCCCCTGGAGAGGCCCACCTGATCGGCCATGGAGGCGAGGTCCTCGAAGAGCTGGGGTGAGGGGGACTCCGTATGTAGGATGACGGGACAACCGGCGTCGTGAGCGAGCTCGACGCCGTACTCCATGAGCTGGTTGGAACGCGCCCAGAGATCTTCGTCTACCGGCCAGTGCGGCCGACCAATTTCTCCGATTGCGTCGGCCTGACCATCCATCACGTGCGCCTGGGCGATCTCGAGGGCCGCTCGCATGATTTCCAACCCTCGCCCAAGCCCAGCCCGTCCCTGGAGGGGTACCAATTCGGCAGGATGGGGACCCAAAGCTACAAGCACCTCCACCAGGCCAAGGGCGCGTACTCGTTCGGCCATTCGCAAGGTCCGTCCGTAGGATGCCGCAAAGTCCTCCGGCCGACGAGCCGGCAGGTCCTCGTATGGTACATGCACGAGGAGGATTCGCGTCCCGCCTGCGCGGGCGAATTCCTGGACGGCCTCCAGCCCCCGTCCCGAGGGTCGAAGGTGGACATGGTGGTCCGTGATGGGTAGGCCCTTCAGCTCCCCCGCCAGCTGGGACACGGGCCCCCCCGGGGGGACTGCGGCTAACGGAGTAGGCCAGCGGCCTGAAGCTCCTCCGTGATCTTCTCGACCGCCCGCTCCACGTCCGATGGCTGGCGAGCCCCCGTGCACACGAGCTTCCCGCTTCCGAAGAGCAGGACGACGACCTTTGGTTCCTCCAGCCGGTACACGAGCCCCGGAAACTGCTCCGGTTCGTACTCGACCCGCTCCAGGCCCAGGCTGATGGCGATCGCGTTAAGGTTGATCTCCTGCTCCAGGTCCGAAGAGGCCACGATGTTCTGGACCTCGATATCGGGGTCCGTGTTGATTTCGAGGCCGGAGTCCTTGATTTGTTGCGCGACGGTCCGAATCGCCGTGCCGACGTCCTCCAGGCTCTTCGCGCCCGTACAGACGACCTTGCCGCTCCGGAAGAGGAGGGTCGCCGTCTTGGGCTCCTTCAATCGGTATATGAGGCCGGGGAACTGCTCTGGTTCGTACTCGGCCCCACCGAGGGCCAGGGCGATGGCCTGCAAGTCTAACTCGCCGCCCAACGAAGTGGATGCCACGACGTTTTCAATCTTGATCTTCGCCAATTTGATTCCTCCTGAGTGTTAGAAGCTCGCCTTCCCCCTTTATATAGTAGTTCAAGCGCCTTATAAAGATTAACCTCCTCTGGCCTTCTCCGGGAGAAGGGAGAAATACCGTCGTCCCGTCCGTCGGCCAGGGAATCGTGACGATACGGGCGGATTATCTGGGGCGATGGAAACGTTGTCGCGCGTTGATGGAGGCGCAGGACATCGACCTCTTGGCCCTGATCCCCGGTCCCAACATGACCTACATGACCGGGTTCCTCGAGACGCCGGGCGAACGCCTCCTCACCGCCCTTCTCCTGCGAGACGCGGAGCCCCGGATGGTCGTGCCGGCCCTTTACGCGGAACAGGTGAAGCGCGAGGGATGGATTCGCGACGTTCGTGTGTGGAGTGACGGGGACGACCAGGCCGCGTTCCTGCGGGAAGCGTTATCGGACGCGTCTGGGCTCGCAAAGGTGGCCTTGGATACCCGAATGTGGGCACGCTTCGTGATCATGTTCCGCCGCGCCCTGCCCGGGACCAGCTTTCAGGACGCGGAGGAGCTCATGGCGGAGCTTCGCATTGTGAAGGGACCGGAGGAGGTCACGATTCTGCGGAGGGCCCACGTTGCCACGGACCGGGCCATGGAGGTTGTGGTCGCCTCCCTGCAGGCCGGCCAGGTCGAACGCGAGGTGGCGAACACCATCCGCAACGCCCTGATGGACGCGGGGGCCGATGCCGCCTCCTTCCGTCCGATTGCTGCCTCCGGGCCTAACGGTTCGCAACCGCACTACCGGTTTGGCGACCGTCGGCTACGGCGAGGCGACGCGGTGGTTCTCGACTTCGGCGGCATGTTCGGCGGGTATTACACCGACGTGACTCGGACGGTTTTCCTCGCCCGGGCGGACAGGGAGCAGCGGACGGTCTACGAGCTGGTGCGGGAGGCCAACGAGCAGGCCGTCGACGCTGCCCGGGCAAGCACACCGGCCCAGCAAGTGGATCGAACGGCCCGGAAGGTCATCGTCGCGGGGGGCTACGGCGACCGTTTCATCCACCGGACGGGCCACGGCATCGGCCTGGAGGTTCACGAGGAACCGTACATCGTCGAGGGCAACGATCGCCTCCTCGAGGAGGGCATGGCCTTCAGCGTGGAACCCGGTATCTACCTGCCTGATCGGTTCGGCGTGCGCATCGAGAACATCGTCCTCGTCGAGAAGGGGCGAGCGCAACGCCTCGACCGGTATCCCCGCGACCTACAGATCATTCCTGCCTAGGTGCAGCCTCTGCCGCCCGGATCAATCGGGTCAGGAGGGCATTCGTCGGGGCCGGCTGACCCACGTCCCGGCCTAGTCTCGCGATGGCGCCGTTGATCGCGTCAATCTCGGTGCGGCGCCTGCGTTCCAGGTCCTGCCGCATGCTTGACCGGTTCTCTGCCGTTCCGCGGACCACGGAGGCGACTCGCTCGAAGACGGCCTCCGCAACCAGATCGACGTCGTACTGGGCCGCGACCTCGACCCCTTCCTGGATCACGTCGCGCACAATCTGCTCGGTCGCGCGGGTTTCGAGTACGTACCCGTTGTCAACCCTGAGGAGGGCCGTGAGGGGGTTGATGCAGGCGTTGACGACGGCCTTTAGCCAGAGCTCCCCCCGGACATCGTCCACCACGTGGCTCGGCAGGCCGCTCTCGTTGAAGGCCTCGACGACCTGGACGGCCTCCTCCTTCCGCACCCCCGCGAAGGGCCCGATGTAGGTATCCCCGGAACCGGCGTGGTGGATCTCCCCCGGTCCCAGAAAGGTGATGCCCTGGTTGGTGACCCCCCCCAGGACCCGAGCCCCCGCGGCCGCTAGGGTCTCCTCGTTCCCGAGGCCATTCTGGAGTGAGAGGAAGGAAGCTCGCTGGGTGAGGGGCTTCAAGGCCTCTGCGGCCCCCGAAGTGTCGTAGGCCTTCACCGCCACGATGACTACATCAGGTTCCGCCTCGGGGGGTAGAGTCTCCACGGCCTCTGGCCTGGCGAGGAGTTGGGTCTTCCCTGAGATTCGCAGCCCCTGGTCTCGGATGGTGGTGATGTGCGGCTCCCGCCCCACGAGGATCGCCTCGTGCTTCTTCGAGAGGAGGCCGCCCACGAGGCTCCCCATGGCCCCCGCTCCGAACACGAGAAACCGCATGGCGTTCCATCTCGCCATGCGATAAAAGGCTCAACCCTTGCGGGCTCGCCGCCGCCGACGGGCTGCCCGGTCCGCGAGGCGGAGGGGTTCGGGAATCCGACTGTCGCAGAGGCGCCGGACGAACCGCAACGCGGTGGCGCCGCTGATACGGTGGCCGGGGGAGACGTAGATGGATTTCCCCTGCGGGGGCCGGAGGACGTGGCCCACCTCCTCTCCATCCAGCCGGACCGGAGCGCTCTCCCCAGGTGACAAGGTCTCCCGATCGGGACGGCCCGTGAGGAGGCTCTTGGCCACGCCGATCGTGGGTCGATCAAGCTGAAGACCTACGTAACAGGCCACCCCGAAGCGATTGGGATGTAGGGTTCCGTTCCCATCCACCAGGAGGAGGGAGGGCGGGGTCTCGAAGCGGGCGAAACACCGAGCCACGGGATCGAACTCGCGATAGGCGAGATAGGTGGAAATGTAGGGAAACTCAACGGGCATCGTCACTCCGATCTCTTCCAGGACCTCCAGGCTCCCCCAATCGAGGAGAACCGCGGCTGCATGGGCCTCGGAGCCCCCGTACGAGACGTCGAATCCCGCAACGGTTCGCGGACCCTCGAAGCGATCCTCCAAGACGACACGACGGGCGAGGGACTGCTGCTCCCGGCGTAAGGCCTTCAGAGGTCGTTTCGTGTCGAAGGCTTCGAAGAGAATCTGGGGGAAGTCACGGACTGTCCCCCCCTGCATGCTCACCCCCTCCTCGACGAGCCGCGGCGTGGCATCGCGGAACGCCAGGGAGCCATCAGCCCGAACCGCCCGGTACCATCCCTGAAGGCGATCCCGCCGGAGGACCCGGAAGACGGAAACGGCGGCCCGGGTGTCCCCTAGGGCCCTCGCCAAGGCGCCGAAGGTAGTGACCTGTCCGGGTGGCACCTGCGCCAAGAGGGCGGCAAGTTCCTTCCCGAAACGCATCCTCACTCCTGCCCGCTCGGGCGATCTAACATCGCCCCCTCACCCCTTAATACGCCCCGTCGTTTGGCCAGCCCGTGTCCCTTCTCCTCACGGACGGCACCCTGGTGACGCAGGATGCGGAACGTCGCGTGGTCCAGGGAAACCTGCTCGTCGAGGAGGACCGAATTCGGGAGGTCGGAGAGACGTCGAACTCAGGGGATCGGAGCCTGGATGCCGCAGGCTGCCTCGTCATCCCTGGGCTGGTGGACGGATACACCCGTTCCGCTCACGTCCTCCTGGGACCGCCCCAGGACCAGCGCTGGGAGGACATGGAGAAGGCCACCACGGACTTGGAATCGAGCCTGACCAAGCGGGACCTGGAGGTGGCCGCTGCCCTAGCCGTGACCAACATGCTGGCTAGCGGGACCACGTGTTTCCTCGACCTCTTCACCTGGGAGGAGGAGGTCGGCCGGGCCGTGACCCAGGGAGGTATCCGAGCGCTCCTCGCGTGGGCTGTCGAGACCGAGGAGGACCTTCCCCTCGCGCGCCGCTTCCTCCACAAGATGGGGGGCCGTACTCGCATTGCGCCCCTGGTGGGAATGACCGGGCTCACCAATCCGGAGCTGACGACGGCCGCAGCCGGCCTTGCGAAGGAGAAGGGAATCCGCTGGTGCCTACCCCTCGCAGAGCGACGGTCGGAAGTGTATCGCTTCCAACGGGAGTGGGGGATGCGGCCGGTAGAATGGCTGGAGCGGGAGGGGTTTCTCTCACCGGCCCTCCTGGTGTTTCACGGCGTCTGGCTGACATTGAACGAGATTCGGGCCCTTGCACGCAACGGGGTCCCCGTCATTCACTGCCCGGAATCCAACCAGATGACCGGGGCGGGAGGGCCCATGGCCCTCCCGGAGATGCTCCGAGAGGGTGTCGTGGTCGGATTAGGCACCAATTCCCCTTTTCTCGGTGGGAGTTCGGGCGTTCGTTCAGTCATGCGGACATCCGGTTCTGTCCACCGGGGAACACGGTGGGATCCCACGATCCTCCCCGCCCAGACCCTCGTGGATCTTGCCACGCGCGGAGGCGCGCGGGGATTGGGCGTGGGGACCGGAACGCTCCGACCGGGTGACCTCGCGGACTTCGTCGTTCTCGAACCCGGAACCGCCTCCCCGGTCCCGGCTGAGGAAAGCTTATCCCTCCTCGCCTATGGGGGTCCGGCCCTACGGGTCCGAGACGTGGTCGTGGATGGGAAGGTGGTCGTTGAGGACGGGACGGTCCTGGGGTTTGATGCGGCCGACCTCCGAGAGCGGGTGGCCGACCTGAGGAGGGAGCTAGGGTTTGCGTCTCCTAGGAATTGACGAGGCCGGGCGGGGCCCGGTCCTGGGCCCCCTCGTCATCGCGGGCGTTGTGTCCGAGGATCAGGACGAGCTGCGAGCCCTCGGTGTGCGAGATTCCAAGAAGCTGACCGCGTCTGAGCGCGAGGCCCTGGCGACCCAAATCGAGAAGGTGGCGATTGCTCGAGTCCACCACATCGCGGCTGCCGAGCTGGATGTCTCGATGGAAGGGGAGTCTCTGAACCGCGTGGAGGCACGGTCTTTCGCCGAGATGATTCGCGATCTGGCCCCGGAGGAGGCGATCGTGGACTGCTGCGACACGGACGAGAGGCGCTTTGAGAGCCGGATCCTCCGAGACCTCGGATACGAGGTGCCCTTGCGGGCCGAGCACAGGGCAGACGAGAACCACCCCGTCGTCTCGGCCGCCTCCATCATCGCCAAGGTGACGCGAGATGAGGAGGTGCGCCGCATCGGTTGTGAGTTGGGGGCACCGGTGGGGAGCGGCTACGCCCACGATCCCGCGACACGGGCTTTCCTGAAGCGGTGGGTCGCCGTCCACGGGGAATTGCCGCCGCACGCTCGTCTCGCCTGGAAGACGAGCCAGGGCCTCATGTCCATGGCCCGGACGGGGAAGCTTCGGGACTGGGAGTAGCGTGCGGGACCTCCTCGACGCCCTGATCACGACCTTCAACGAGCGCGCTCAGACAGACCCACACCTCCAGGAGGAGATCGCAGGGATGGAGCGAACGATTCAGGTCGTTACGGACAAGAGCGAGTATCACATGGTGCTGGGGGACGGACAGATCGGCGGGCTGGAGGAGGGAAAGCTGGACGGAGCCGACGTCACGATCA
Source organism: Thermoplasmata archaeon (assembly GCA_046759865.1). Taxonomy (GTDB): domain Archaea; phylum Thermoplasmatota; class Thermoplasmata; order RBG-16-68-12; family JAJISG01; genus JAJISK01. Next base: position 2,330 of record JBHIDB010000024.1, on the reverse strand, counting down.
CGTGCGACGAGGACACGTTCCGTGGGCTGGTTGAGGGAACCGTCCCGCCGTTCAAGGCGATGGCGACAGGGAAGCTGAAACTGAAAGCCTCCTTGGAGGACGCGCTCCGGCTGCGAAAGCTCCTCTCCACGCGACGCTGAGACCATATCCTTAATATTGCCTGCGACAGTGGCGGAGAGGTAGCGGGGTGGGGTAGCTAGGAAACCCCGGGTCTCTGTTTCGACGGAGGCCGGAGCCTAAAATCCCGTCGGGCTCATAACCCGGAGATCCCTGGTTCAAAGGGCCGGGGGCGGTGCGAACCGTTGTCCCCGGGCTGGATTTCCAGGCCCCGCTATCCCCCTCCCTTCGTCGCCCCAACGGCTTAAGTAACCCCCTTCCGTGCGAGGGACACGCCTTCAGACAGCGCCCTGCGCGTCACGACCTTATCCAAGGCCTTCAACGGCCTCCAGGCTGTTGATTCCCTGACCTTGGAGGTCAGCCGCGGGGAGATCTACGGATTTCTCGGTCCGAACGGGGCTGGGAAGACCACCACCATGAAGATGATTCTGGGTCTGACGTACCCCGACGAGGGCGAGGTCCTGATCGGGGGCGTCGACCTCTCCCAGCGGCCCCATGAAATCAAGCGACGCATCGGCTTCCTGCCGGAACGCCTGGCTTTCTACGACAACCTTACCGCGCTGCAGACCCTCGAGTTCTATGCCAGCCTCAAGGGGCAGAGCCGGGAAGGGCTCCTGGAACTCCTGGAGTCGGTCGGGCTTCGACAGTTCGCCGACAAGAAGGTGGGCACCTTCTCCAAGGGCATGATCCAGCTCCTTGGCGTAGCGCAGGCCCTCATGGGAGGCCCGAGTTTGCTTCTGCTGGACGAACCCACAACGGGTCTCGATCCCAACTGGACGCGGGCAGTGAAGGACCGGATTCTCGAGGCGAATCAGGAGGGGGCTACGGTGTTCTTCTCGTCTCACATCCTGAGTGAAGTACAGGAGCTCGCGAGTCGCGTGGGAATCCTCAATCGGGGGAAGCTCCTGGCGGAGGACACCGTGAGCAACCTGGGAAGCCGCCTCGAGATCAAGCCGAGGCTCCACCTCACCGTGGCCGGCGATCGTGAGGTCGCTGCCGGTGCTCTCGGCAGCTTGGAGGGCGTGGATGGGGTCAAGGTCTCTGGCGACGAGATTCTTGTTACCCTCGATCCGAAAGCGAAGGCCAAAGTCCTGAGCCGTTTGGAGGAGAAGGGAATCGCCGTTGAGGACTTCCGGACTGAGGAGCCATCCTTGGAGGAGGTCTTCCTGAGATTCACGGAGGACGTCCGGAGGGAGATCCGTTGAGTTCCTCGACGTCTCCCCGACGCCCCCTCGACCTCCGAGCCGTCTGGGTCCTGCTCAAGAAGGAGTTCCTGGATAACGTGAGGAACCGATGGATCATCGCCCTTTCCGCCATCTTCATCGTTCTCACCCTAGTGGTCTCGTACTTGGGGGATGCCACAACGGGTGGAGGCGTGGGCTTCCAAGGCCTGTCCGACACGGTGGTGGGGATGGCTGCGACCGCGATAATTCTCGTGCCCATCCTTGGCCTTATGCTGAGCTACGCCGCCATCGTGGGGGAGAAGGAGCGGGGCTCCATCCAGCTCCTCCTGTCGATGCCTGTGACACGCCTAGAGACGCTCCTCGGAAAGTTCCTCGGCCTAGGTACCGTCATGCTCGTTGCCGTCCTGTCCGGGCTCGGACTTGGTGGGGTCGTCATCATTGCCTTCGCCGGTATTGAGGGCTGGGAGAACTTCCTCGTCTTTCTTCTGGGATCCGTGGTCTTTGCCCTGGTTTTTGTGAGTGTGGGCCTCCTGCTTTCCTCATTAACCAGACGGCGGGGGACCGCGATGGGCCTCGCCGTATTCCTCTGGTTCCTGTTCGTCTTTATCTACGATGCCATCCTCGCGGGAATCCTCGCCGTCACCGAAGGGGAGCTGGTCCTGCCCGCGGGGACAGAGTTCCCGAACTGGTATTGGGCGGGGCAGATTGCCAATCCGGTTGATGCCTTCGGGCTCTTTGGGATCCGGGCGTTTGGGCTCACGGGCGTGTTCGGATTCCCCATCACCCCTCCCGACTTCGTGACGGTGGAACTGACCGCCTTCTCCATGTTGGTGTGGGCCGTGGTTCCTCTGGGCTTCGCCTTTTGGCGTTTCCGAGGCGGGGACCTCTAAGCACTAACGGTCCGTCGAGGCCCTCGTCTCGCCTTATCAGCGGAAAGAATCGGAAAGATACGTTTATCAGCCAAGGACCGAAGGAACCCGGGGTCTTGATGCAGCGCGTTTCCACCGGGGTTGAAGGCCTAGACACGAT
>JBHIDB010000023.1:0-15243 GCA_046759865.1 Thermoplasmata archaeon | reverse complement strand
ACGATGTCTGGGGGCCGCTGGAGCCCCCGGAGAAGCTCGGCATTCATGGAACCCATGTGGCCGTGGACTTCGACCTCTGCATCGAGGACGGCGCCTGCATCCCAGTTTGCCCCACCGACGTCTTCGAGTGGGAGGACACCCCCGGTCATCCGGAGTCCGAAAAGAAGGCGGATCCCACCCGCGAGGACGACTGCATCGACTGCATGGCGTGCGAGGCGGTCTGTCCCGTGGAGGCCATTAAGATCACCGAGGCCTGAGCGGCCGCCTTCTGAGGCCGACTCATTCCACGGCTCAGGCGCCGCCCTGCCGCGTCTAGGGAGGGACGGATAGTCCTTTAGCGCCGGCGCTCTATCCGCCCACATGGGAGAGGAGGAGAGACAGCGGGTCATCCACTACATCGACGACCACTTCGACGATTTCGTGAACGACTTGACGGAGTATTGCGCCGTCCGCACCGTCAGCGCCAGGGAAGAGGGGTTCAAGGAGGGCGGCCGAGCCACGCGGAAACTCCTTGACAAGTGGGGAGTCAACGCTCGGGAGATGTCTGTGCCCAACGGCCCGAACCTCGTCGTGGGGGAAGCCGGTTCCACGGGCCCGACGTTGTGCCTATACAACCACTACGACGTCCAGCCAGAGGAGCCCCTGGACGAGTGGAAGACGGACCCCTTTGACCCCGTGATCCGGGAGGATGTCTTCTACGCTCGCGGTTCCTCGGATACCAAGGGGAACGCCCTCTCCCAGGCGGTGGCGCAGGCGGCCATCCAAGATATCTGGGGGGATCTGCCCCTCCGCCTTCGCTTCATGATTGAGGGGGAGGAGGAGGTATCCAGCCCCCATCTCGCCGCCTTCTGGAAGCGGCACCAGGGCCTCTTTGAAGCTGAGGGGGCGACCATCGAAGGGAGCGGTCACACCGCCGACGGCACTCCGACCATGCAGCTGGGCTCCAAAGGGATCCTCTACGTGGAGCTCACGGTTCGCAAGGCGGCCGTCGACCAGCACTCCTCCGTCGCCGTCTCCATCCCAAACCCAGCGTGGCGGCTCATCGCAGCCCTCCGGACCCTGCGGGACGAGGACGGGAAGATCCTTATCCCCGGATTCTACGACAACGCCCATCGCCCGACGGAGGAAGAGGTTGCCTACCTGAAGCGGAACCGCTACGATCCGCTGGACTTCACGAAGACGTACGGGGCGGTCGAAGTCATGGGCGGAAGCAGCCAGCAGGCTCGCCTCCAGCACATGGTGTATGGAAACACGTGCAACATCGATGGCTTCTACGCCGGCTACATCGGGGACGGGTCGAAGACCATCAACCCCGCATACGCCAAGGCGAAACTGGACTTCCGTCTGCTGCCAGGACAGCCCCCTGGAGAGGTCCTCGAGGCCATGAGAGCCCACCTGAAGGCGGGCGGCTTTGATGATGTGGAGATCAAGAGCCACGGCACTTTCGAGCCGGCGACGACGCCCCTCTCCTCTCGGATCGGGCAGGCCCTCCTCCAAGGCTACCGGGCGGCCTACGAGCAAGAGCCCAACATATTCCCGTGGTCGCTCGGCTCGTCGTCCACCTACTACTACACGAGCCTCGGAACGCCCTCCGCCGCCGGACCCGGGGTCGGGTATGCCGGCAGCAAGGCCCACGCCCCCAACGAGCACATCCGTCTGGAGGATGCACGGCGCGGCATCAAGGCGACGGCTGCGATGATGCTGGCTTTCGCGAAGGCCGACTAGGCGGCACGCGCCACGGGGGGTTTCCCCCCACCCGTTCGACGCAGTCAGAACAAAGATTGGGCCCTTTCCGGTCCGTGTCCGCCAGCTCGTTGGAGAAGTGCATGACGCACGTCGCCTCCACGCAGTGATCGAGGCCCACGTTGTGACCGAGTTCGTGGAGGGCCTCCTTTAGCGCCCGAAGACGGAAGACGCCGGGATCGTCGGACGACAGCCTGTGGAGTGAGATGACCGCGGCCTGCCCCCCGACGTCGGCCTGCCCGAAGACGAAATTCAGAGGGTCGACGTATAGGTCCACCTCCGTTACCACGAGCACGTGCTCGCCGTGGGACCACCGGGCCTCTTCCAGCAGGTCGGGCGCATGGTACTGGTCTCGTTCCGGGTTGTGAGCCGTCGAGGGTACCTCCGAGGATGGGAGGGTCGTCACGCCCACTCCGGCTCGTCGCAAATCTGCATCGAGGGCCTCGAGGACGTTCCCCTTCACCTCTCCCGCAGGCAAGACGGAGACCTGCACGTCACCCCTTCACGACGCCCATCGGCTTTAGCTTCACTACGATATCGGAGATCCCCGCTCCCTGGCAAACCTCCACCACGTTCTCGACGTCCTTGTAGGCCCCGGGGGCCTCCTCGACCAGACCCTTCCAGCTGGCCGAGTGGGCGTATATGCCCTGGCGCGCCAGGTCCCGTTGGACCTCGTTGGCCCGCCACTTCCGGGTGGCCGCCTTGCGGGACATGATCCGCCCCGCCCCGTGGCACGTGGAGCCGAAGGTCTGCTCCATGGCCCCTTCGGTGCCCACGAGAACGAAGGAACTCGTGCCCATGCTGCCTGGGATGAGGACGGGCTGGCCGATGTCGCGGTAGATACTGGGTACCTCCGGATGGCCTGGGGGAAAGGCCCGGGTTGCTCCCTTGCGATGGACCACGACGCCTTTCTTCTCCCCGTCGACCGAGTGCTCCTCCAGCTTCGCCATGTTGTGGGTGACGTCGTAAACAATCTCCATCCCCAGCGACTCAGCCGATTCCCCCAAGACGGATTCAAGCGACTCCCGCAACCAATGGGTGATGAGCTGGCGGTTCGAGAAAGCGAAGTTGGCGCCGGCGTACATGGCCCGGGAGTAGTCCTGTCCCTCCTTAGACTTCACAGGCGCGGCGGCAAGCTGGCGGTCGGGCAACCGGATGTTGTAGGTCTTTACCGCCCGTTCGTGCAGCCGAATGTAGTCCGTCGCAACCTGATGGCCGAAACCCCGAGAACCTGTATGGACCATCACGCAGACCTGATCCACGCGACCGATTCCCATGGCCTCCGCGGCCTCGGGCTGACGCACCTCCTCCACGTATTGGACCTCTACGAAGTGGTTACCAGCTCCGAGGCTCCCTACCTGCGGGGCGCCTCGCGTCAACGCCTTCTCGCTGACCCTCTCAGGATCCGCCTGCTCGAAGGATCCCCCCTCCTCTAGCCTCTCCAAATCCTGATCCCATCCGTACCCCTGCTCCACCGCCCAAGGGGCACCTATTCCCAGGAGCTCGATAAGCTCCCGCCGAGACAAGCGAACCCGTCCCTTGGAACCAACGCCGCTCGGTATGGTCTTGAAGAGGGCGTCCACGAGGGGCCGAAGATGCGCATCGAGATCTTCCCGCATGAGTTCCGTACGAACGAGACGGACGCCGCATGCGATATCGTACCCGGTTCCGCCGGGAGATATCACGCCATCCTCAACATCGAAGGCGGCCACTCCACCAATCGGGAAGCCGTATCCCCAGTGGATGTCCGGCATCGCCATGGAGGCCTTCTGGATTCCCGGCATCGTGGCTACGTTGGCCACCTGCTCCGGAGCGAAATCCTTCACGACGTTCTCGATGAGCCTGGCGTCGGCATAAATGACGCCCGGCGCCCGCATTTCGTCCTTGTAGGACCGGGGAATCCGGTAGCGATAGTCGTCCAGCTTCTCCAGGGGACCTGTCCACTCTCTCCCCATGTCTGTCTCGTGTGTAGCAAGGCCAATATCCTAATAACCGTTTTCCGGAGGAGGTAGGTGAACTGCGCCTCCCCGGAAAGGGCTGCCCCTTAAACCCGCTTCGAGTCATGTTCAAGGCGGGACCATGCCGCAGCGCTTCGGGATCCCTCGACGTATCTCCCGTGCCCTAAGTCGAAGATTTCTGGTATTCGTCACGAAGTCGGGCTTCCACTCGCTTATCACGCTGGAGACGCAAGGTCGCAAGACGGGTCGGGTCCATCTGGTGGTCCTCCCCGTCTACCTGGTGAACTCCCATCGGATGTTTGTCGTCTCGAGCTATGGCCGACGATCCGATTGGCTGAGGAACGTCCTGGTATCTCCGAATGTCCGCCTCACGCGCGGGGGTCAGACCCGCCGCGGATCGGTGCGAGCCATCACCTGGGAGGAGTTTCGTCGCGGGGTGCGGGATTCGGCGAAGAAGGTCACCTCGGCCTACCGCGGGGTGGCCTCTCTAGTGAGGACCGCCTTCCTTGTTCGGGCCCGCATCTCCGGGACCGTGGTCGAGATCACGACGTGAGGCAGCCCTGAAGCCTGCCATCACGCGAGGGGCACGTGCCCGGTACCGGCGTCGAGCCAGGCCCACCGGACTGCCTTCCGATAGCCCATCTCTTCGTAGAGCGAGATGGCCGCGTCGTTCGTGGTGACCACCATGAGGCCCACCCGATCTCCGCGGCGCAATGCCTCTTCGGTGACGGCGGATGTGACCGCGGCCGCATACCCTCGTCTACGAAAGGCCGGGGAGGTGTAGACGCCTCCGATGAGGCTGCATGGCTTGGAGACGAAGTGGGTACCCGCGGCGGCCACAAGCCTTCTCTCGCGCCGGATTCCGTAGGCAATGCCCCGCTCGGCCCACAGGCCCCAGTCTCTTCGCTCTTCGATGGTCTCCCGGTACAGGGCAGCGAGGTCTTCCGCGTCCTCCTTCCTCAGTGGTTCGGCGTCTTGGGTTTCGGCGGGACGGAAGGATTCGGATTCCACGACCATGAGGTCCATGAGGCGACGCGCCGTGATCTCCTGCCTCGCCTCCACCGACGCCGACAACTCCGGTACCAACAGGAAGGTACACGGGCTGGCAGGGGCCCGAAACAGGAGGGCCTCCGCGGCCTCTTCAGTGCCTGTGACGATGACGTTGGGATACTTCCGCCCACGCCAGGCAAGGAGGTATCCGACGAAGGAATCGCCCTCCGTCGCCGCGTAGCACCGGACGCGATCCCCTTCTTTGTGCAGATCGTAAAGCGCGAACGCGTTGCGAAGGGGATCCCCCGCCAAGTAGCCCATGAACTCCGCCCGATCGGCGGTGACCGATTCTACCCGCATGGGACGACTCAGTACTCCCCCAGCGTCCCCTGGTACCGGGCTCTCCGTTCCACCTCCTGGTAGAGGAGGTAGCTGATTGGCGGTGCCAGGAGGCCGAAGAGGACGACGATGAGGATCTCCAGGTTGATGGGAAGGAGTTCCGGGAAGCCGGCGGGGAGGCCGAGGAGCAGCGAGCGGAAGGCGTCGACCGAGTAGGCGACGGGAAGGTAGCGACTCACGGTGTCCACCATGACGTCGGGGAGCGCCCCGAAGGGGAAGAACATGGCCGCGAAGATGATGAAAAAGAACTGGAGGAAGCTCACCAGGAACTGGGCGCTCTCTTTGAGCCGGATGGTGATGGCGGCCATGAGCAGGCCGATGCCCATAAGGCCGAAGATCGTGAAGAGGAGGACGACCATGGCCAGGAGGAAGTTGGCCGTTGGCAGCCCGTTCACGAGGAGGGATACCAGGAGGACGGCGAAGACGGCCATGATGGAGGTCCACAGGAGAATTGCGAAGATCCGGGAAATGAGGCTGCCGAAGCGGCTCGCGGGAGACATGTAGAGGGACTCCAGGGTCCCCCGGAACTGCTCCTCGCGAATCGAGAACCCCACCTCCCAGAGGGTGAAGGAGAGGAACAGCTGAATGATGAGGCCGTAGACCATAACCCCGGCGATCTGCTGGCCCTGCGCCAGGCCGCTGCCGGGCTCGGTGAAGGCGAAGGCGGCGAAGAGAAACATAAGGATGATGAGAAAGACCTGGGCGAAGAGGGCGATGAAGGCCACAGGATAACGGGAGAACTCCACGATGGTCTTCTTCGACATCGTGAGGAAGGTGGCCAGACGTTGGAGGAGGCCGCTGCGGGCGAGGCCGAAGCCGCGATGGGCCATCAATACTGCCCCACCCCTTCGTTCTTCTTCATGCGGTGTTCCGTCCGCAGGAAGAGGGTGTACCCCAGGAACGGAACGATGGCGGCGAAGACGAAGAGGACGGCCAGGTCGAAGTACCAGGTTTCGAAGAAGAAGGACAGGTCCTGCAGGGACGCCCGCACCCCGTTGTTCATCCAGGTCGGGGGGAAGCTGAGGGCCACATACTGGAGGAACGGTGGGAAGAAGGCGATGGGGAAGAAGACCCCCATGAGGAAGGAGACCACCCACTGGGCGCTGTTCACGATGCTGTTGGCCTCTTTCACCTTCAGGATGAAGGCGCCGAAGAGGAAGGCGAGGCCCCAGAGGGGGATGAGCCCCACGAAGAGGAAGGCCGTGGCCAGGGCGATTTCCCCCTGGAAGGGGTTCACCCCGAAGACCAGGGAGCCGACGCCGAGGGCGATGGCGAAGGCGATGAGGCTCCGGAGGAACGCGTACGTGGCGATCCCCGACACGAGGTAGAGGCGCTTCGCCGGGGCGAGGTACATGGACTCCAATGTGCCCATCTCCATCTCCCGCCGGATCCAGAACCCGACGATCCAGAGCATGATGGAGACGACGACAAAGGTCACGGCGCCCAGGAGCATGTAGAGGCGGTAGTCGGGGGTTCCCACCCGCGCGTCGAAGTTGGCGGACGCGGCGGCGTCCCCCCCAGCCACGGCCACGCCGATGAGGATGGGGAGGGCGGCGAAGACAAGGGGGATGAGGGTCTCTAGAAGGAGGGACCCGCGATAGCGGGAAATGATCAGGATCCGGGCTTTGAAGACGGTCCAGACGATATCCAGGTTGGATCGCCGGGACATCCGTGTAAGGCCGAGGGTCTCAACGGCCACTGGGCCCCCCCGCCTCTCGCTCCGCCACGACCCGGGTATCCACACTCAGCGACCGTCCCGTCTTCGCGATGAAGACGTCTTCCAGCGTCACCTCGTGCGGCTTGATGAACTCCACCGTGGCGCCGTTTCCCACCACCTTTTCGATGATCTGTGGCAGGAGACGGCGGCTGTCCTCGGTGATGATGGAGACGGAGGTTCGCCCGTCGGCCTCCGAGGTGACGGTGGCCGCCTTGACCCCGACGATGGAGCGGAGGTCCTGGGTCACATCCTGCGGGATGACCCCTTCCAACGTGATCGTCTCCTCCGTCACCAGGGAAGCCTTGAGGGCATCGGGGGTGCCATGGGCAATGATCTCGCCGTGGTCGATGATGGCGACGCGATCGCACAGCTCCTCCGCCTCTTGCATGAGGTGGGTCGTGTAGAGGATCGTGTGTCCCCGCTCGTTGAGATCCAGGACGATCTTCCGGAGTTTTCGGGCCGTGGGCACGTCCATCGTGACCGTGGGCTCATCCAGAAAGAGGATGGGTGCCTCGTTGATCAGGGCCTTCCCGAAGGCGAGGATCATCTTCTGGCCGGAGGAGTAGGTCTCCACCGATCGCTCGAGGAAATCCTCCAGCTCAAGGAGCTCCTTCAGCTCCTCGATCCGCCGCCTCCGGACGTCTTTCGGCACGTGGTACAGGGCCCCGAAGTAGTCGAGATTCTCTCGCCCAGTGAGCTTCCAGTAGAGACCCCGCTCCCCCATCAGCATGGTCCCCAGAGACGCCCGCACGAGGTTGTCCTGCGTGAGGATGTCGAAGCCATTGACCCATGCCCGGCCGCTCGTCGGGATGAGGAGGGTCGTGAGGCACTTGATCAGGGTCGTCTTCCCGGCGCCATTGGGCCCCAGTAGGCCGAAGATTTCCCCCTCCTCGACCTCGAGGTCTACTTCATTGAGGGCCTCCACGGTCTTCTTCTTGCTTCGGAAGCCCTTGCGGTCCTTGCTGACGAAGTTCTTGGAGAGTTTCTCCGTCTTGATGATAACGTCGGGCATTCTCCCGGGCCTCCCGCGCGACTACCCTGTTCCCGCTTTTAAAGCAACTGGGAACTTGTGACCGAGGACCGGGCGTCAGTCCTCGGAGAACTCATCGCGGAGCTCTTCCTTCAGTTTCCCGATCTTCTTCGCGGTGTCCTCGACCTTGTCGATGAGGTCCCGTCGCGACTCGAGGCCCGCGTGGATCAGGAAGGCGGCGCCCTCGGAGCGGCTCTGGAAGATGCCGCCCTCGACCAGGAGGTCGATCCGCCGGGCATCGTCATCCTTCACCCGGGTCATGAGGGTATTCGGACGCCCACGCAGACCCCGTTTGACGATCTTGAGGTCGAGAGGGGTGAACCCCACCCGGGCGGCATGGACCGCCCGGCGCACGTCTTCCCGCACACGACCCATCTCGTGATCCAGTCGATGCTTCCAAACGCCCGCCTGTCCGCGAACGTGCCCGGCTTCTCGGAAGGCGACCTCGACGATCTCCTCGATGGAGGAACGGAGCCGATCCTTCAGGGTGTCGATGAAGCGTTCTCGGGCCTCCTCGGCCTCGTCCTGCACCTCGACCTCGATGTCCTCTTCGGCCTCGATATCTTCTGCGCGATCCTCCTCGTCGGATTTCATGATTACACGTAATAGAGTTTCATGTATTTACCACTTGCTCTCAGCGTTGATATCCAGAGACAAATCCTCATAACGGCCCCCGGAAACGTAGATAGGTGGTGCGGGGCAGCGTCGAAGAGCGCGTGTTCGCCCTGGAGAAAGACTTCAAGCGGCTGGAAGGGAAGTTGGAGCGCCTCCTGGTCAAGTTGGACAAGGAACAGCGTGTGCAACGGGACCTCTCGAAGGAGATGATACGTCGCCGGAAGAGCGAGGAGGTGTTTCGAGAGGCCCTGGGCCTCGGCCCCCGGGCCAAGGTCGGGGATCGAGGCGTCCTAGTGGAGATGGACGACTCCATCCTTCGGCTCGAGGATTACCTCCTCCAATTGGGGGAGCGGGTCCAGCGGATTCTCACCATGCTGCAGGGCCACAAGGAGTTCCTCGACAAGGTGAGCCAGGGCGTGATGGGCCACGGGCTGCGTGAACGGACCAAGCTGGAGCTCGACATCGCCATGAACACGATTTCCATCTTGACCGTTGCCGGCCTACGCATCGACCCCACGATCCCGACTGAGATGGAACGGCTTCGACGTGCCCTCACGGAAGAGGGTGAGGATCTGGAAGAGATCCGGCGCCGCAAGGCGGACCTCGACCGACGGTTGGAGGGGGAGATCAAGGGGTATGATGTGGAACGGCTTTTCGACCCGGACTCGGAGGTCCCGGGTTATCGCTAACGCCGTCGGCCTCTCTCGCTAGATTCGGTCCGCGAGACGGAGCTGGGCTAGGACTTCTCGGATCAGCCGGGCGGCCAGAGCGGCCGTCTCGCCGTGATCCCATGGCGGGCTGACCTCGCTGAGATCGAAGCCACCCAGCCTCTCCCCGACTACCTGGATCACTTGCTGGACGTCCAGCGGCGTCAGGCCGAAGGGCTCAGGGTTCCCCACCCCTGGGGCGTAAGCCGGGTCGACGGCATCCATGTCCAAGCTGAGGTAGACCCGTTCAGGCATCTCCTCGAGGGGCGCCAGCGCAGCCTCGATTCCCTCCTCTCGGATCTGAGAGGCGGGAACGGTGCGAAGCCCCAGGCGGTCAGCGGCCTCCTTCTCTTCTTTAGACGCGGACCGAAGGCCGAGAACAACTACGTGGTCGGCCCCCAGGAGGTCCGCCACCCGCCGGGTCACGCAGGCATGACTATTGGGGTCATCCAAGTAGGTATCTCGAAAGTCCATGTGGGCGTCCAGCACCACGAAGGCGGGTCGGTCCAACGCCTGGACGCACGGTGGGGTGAGAGAGTGCTCCCCGCCAATCGCGAGGGGGAGGAGGCCCTCCGCGGTCAGCCCAGACACGAAACGGCCCACGCCCTTCACCATCGCGGCCGAGCTCCCAAACTCCTCCACGTTGCCCAGGTCCGCAAACCGCGTTCCCTCTAGGTCCACCCCGAGATCGAGGTGGTACGTCTCGAAGTTGTAGGAGGCTTGACGAATCGCATTGGGGCCGAAACGGGCGCCCGGACGGAAGGAGGCCGTGCCGTCGAAGGGTACCCCAAAGAGGGCGGCCCGGGCCTCTTCGCGAGGACCCGCGTCCGCAAAGAGGAGACTCTCTACGCCCATGCCTACGGCCTGCTGAGCAGTTTGGGCCGCCCCATGGCCACCATGTACTGGACGTCCTTGCCGGGCTCCAACTTGCCCTCGAAGTCCCCCGGGACGGGGAGCGTGAAGGTCTCGTAGCTCTCAAGGTCCATGAGCTGCACCTCGCCCCCCCCGACGGTAAGGACCTGGGCTTTGCGGCGGTCGATCATCGGCACGCGTACCTTGTGGGTGACCGGATGGACGATGCTCCGCTTCTGGTTGTCAAAGAGTCCGAAGCACTCGATTCGAGCCTTGGCTTCTCCATGCTTCCCCGGCTTGCTTGTGGTGATGCTGATGATCCGGCATGGCTCGTCCCCGATCAAGACGTAGCGATTGGGCTTCAGGCTGCGAACCTCCGCCTGCTCCCAGGCCATATCCACGCCTGGCCGAGCCGCCATATAACCCTTTCGACGCGAGGCTGGGGGAGGTCTCCGAAGCTGATAACGGGGACCAAATGCTTATCAGAACCCCCGGACGCTGGCGAACCGGGAGCGCCGCTATGGAAGAAATCCGGGCACGGATCAGCTTCAAGACCGGGCTCTTCCTTGCGATGCTCGGCTTCCTCTTCGTCCTCGGGGGGGGAATCGCCGCCGTGCTGGCGGGCGTCCCGGCCATCACGGACGCGCTCATCGCACTCACGCTGAGCAGTGAGGTGGGGCGTGCCTTCTTCCTCAGCGGGTCCATCGCCACCGTCGTCGTCGGCCTCCTCCTCTTTTACATCGGGTTCGACAAGATCCGCCAGAAGCAGCTCATGGAGGTGCTCCGGCGCGAGGTGGAGAAACCCGAGAGACACGAGCCCTACCAGGATCCGCCTTACTAGCTCCTCCTACGCCCCGCAGTATGCGACGTTTTCAGGGGGAATCCTCAGGCGCCAGCCTGGTCCGCTTGCGGCGCCTGGTAGCCCCGGGAAAATGCCCAGAACGCTGCCGTCCCGAAGGCGTATTGGATCCCCGTCACCAAGAAGGGAAGGGCGAGGTCCACCGTCAGCAGGTAGGCACCCAGAGTGGCGCTCAGCGCAAAAGGCAGGCGAAACGACATCGCCGTAACCGCGCTCGCGGCCGATCAGGACGTTGGCGATCGCGCCCCCAAGGATCAACAGAGATGCATTCCGGTTGAGAGCCGCCCGGAATTGACCTTGCCCCCGGCGCTCCCTCGGCTCCATCCACGCACCGCCTCGCCTTCCAGACGGGTTCTCTCAAAGAGCGTTTCGGATACAGCGAGCCGGAGCAATTGTTTAATAGCCCTGGCTCGCTCGACGAGCCGCGGGGGGTTTACATGGCAGAGGCCAAAGATCGCATTTGGGTAGACGCGTGGCCCGAGGGCGTCCCGGAGACCCTGGAGTACCCGGAGATGCCGTTGTATCAGCTCCTCCAGGACACGGCGGCCCGCGTCCCGGAACACCCGGTCACGATCTTCTACAACAGGGAGATGACCTACGGGGAGCTGGACGCACTCTCGGACAAGATGGCCGTCCGACTCCAACAGCTTGGCGTGAAGAAGGGGGATCGCGTGGCCCTCTTCCTCCCCAATTGCCCCCAGTTTCTCATCTCGCACTTCGGCATCCTGAAGGCGGGGGGAACCAGCGTTCCGTTCAACCCCACCTACGTGGAACGGGAAATCAAGGCCCAGCTCGACGATTGCGGCGCGAGGATTATGATCGCGTTGGATCTCGTCTACGAACCTGTCCACAACATTCGGCAAGACTCCCCCCTCGAGCGGGTCATCCTGACGAGCATCACCGACTACATGCCGCGTATGCTTGCTCGGCTCGCCTTCCTCAAGAAGGCGCAGCCGCGCCAGTTCCCAGGCACCACCCGCTTCCCCCACGAACTTGAGGCCGCCCAGGGCGAATTGCAGCCTGTGAGTATCGCTCCCAGGGAGGACTTGGCCCTGCTCCTCTACACGGGCGGGACGACGGGGACGCCTAAGGGGGTCATGTTGACCCACTACAACCAAGTGTCCAATGCCCTCCAAGGGAGCGCCCTCAGCTACATGGGGGATCACGGCCGCGTGCTGGCCGTCATCCCGTTCTTCCACACCTATGGCATGACGGTCTGTATGAACGTGGCCATCCACAACGGCGCGAGCATCATCCTGCTCCCCCAGTTTCACAAGAAGGACACCTTCAAGGCAATTCAGAAGCACCGGCCGACCCACTTCCCGGGCGTGCCCACGATGTACGTGGCCCTCCTCTCCGACCCGAGCCTCCGGAAGTACGATCTCCGTTCCCTCAGGTACTGCCTGTCCGGGGCGGCCCCGCTACCCCAGGAGGTGGCCCGCCAGTGGGAGGAGGCCACGGGGGCCATGATCGTGGAGGGATACGGGCTCACGGAGACCAGCCCCATCAGCCACGCGAACCCCATGGACGACTGGGCGAAGGTTCGGTTCGGGTCCATTGGCATCCCCATCCCCGACACCGAGGCGAAGATCATGGACGTGGAGACGGGGACCCAGGAGGTGCCCATCGGCGAGATCGGCGAGCTCGTCATCCGGGGCCCGCAGGTGATGAAGGGGTATTGGAACAAGCCCGACGAAACCTCCCTCGTCCTGCGAGACGGCTGGTTCTACACGGGTGACATCGCCAAGATGGACGAAGACGGCTACTTCCACATCGTCGATCGGAAGAAGGACATGATTATCGTGGGGGGTCAGAACGTCTACCCGCGCGACATCGAGGAGGTCCTCTTCGAGCACGAGGCGGTGGAGCAGGCCGCGGTCATCGGCGTGCCGGACGAGTTCAAGGGGGAAGTGCCGAAGGCTTTCGTGACGCTGAACGAGGGGTACAAGGGGAAGGTCACCGACGGAGACCTCCTTGATTACCTCGCCAAGAACATGGCCGAGCATAGCCTCCCGAAGACCCTAGAATTCCGGGATGAGCTCCCGACAACCCTCGTCGGGAAGGTCCTTCGGCGCGAGCTGCGAGAAGCGGCTGAGGCGTAATCGAAAGGCGCCCGATCAAGCCAAGAGCCCTTTCACGCTCTTCTCGATCCGATCCTCAGGGACCACGCCCACGATTCGCTCGGCAACGTCCCCGTTCTTGAAGAAGAGCAGGGTGGGGACGCCCATAATCTGATACCTGGTGGCGGAGTCCGGGTTGTCGTCGATGTTCACCTTCACGAACTCAATGCCATCGCCATACCGCCCGGCCAGCTTCTCCACCACAGGAGAGACGAACTTGCAGGGTTGGCACCACGGGGCCCAGAAATCCACGACGATCCCGGAGCCGGACTGAACGAGCTCTTCGAGCTCGGCATCGCCGATGTCGGTCGGTTTCGAACCCATGCCAGGGCTAGGAGGCGGAGGCTTAAAGGGATGACCTATCTCCCGCGTCCCTTCCGACGGCGACCCTTCTTGCCGCGCTGGGGGGCGGGCTTCGGATGGGTCCTCTTGGCTTCTTCGATGGCGCCCGTGACCTCCTCCTTAAGCTCCTCCGCGATGAACCGGCCCGTGTAGGCATCCGCCCGGGACGCGATGGCGAGCTTCCCTGCGAGGGCGCGGGCGATGGGACCGCGTTGCCAGCGGGGTGCCGAGTGCACCCAGGGGTGTTGAAACAGGACACCGTGCTTGGGTGGTTTCGTCCCCTTGCGTAGGTGCCGAAACATCGCCTTCTCGGCGCCTAGGAGCTGAATCGTGCTGGCCGGTTTCCTGGACAACTCCCCTAGGCCTCCAGCCAAGGAGAGCAGCCGCGCACCGACAAGAGGGCCCGCTAGGTGGGTCACGTTGGGGGCCACGTCCCGCATTCGCTGCTCCAGGTACTTCTCCAGCCTCGTACGCTCGCGCTGAAGCGCTCGTAGGGTGGACGCGAGTTCTTGGATGGGCCGGAGGTCGTTCGAGTCGACTTCAGCCCCCACGGAGTCGGTCGCCTCGATGGGCATCTTATCACGGTGTCCCCGCTCGGCCACGAGCTCTGTAAACTCCGCGGCATCGACCATGCGCGCGAGTTCGGGGAAGTGGAGGGCATACCAGTCGCGGAGCCGCTCCATGAGAAGATTGCGCGCAAGGGTCATCTCGTCGAGCGTCCGGATTCCCTGGATGACGTGGTCGGCCGGCTGAACTGCGCGCTGCATTCGCCGTTTCCCTAGGGCGATCATGGCCCTTCGAAGGAGGTCGACATCGAAGCCGAATGCCGCCGGGTCGAGGAAGGGCGCAGGCTCCTTGGTGCGGGTTCCCCCGAGCCTCTCGAGCCGACCCTCAGTGACGAGGAACTCCTCCAACCCCTCCACGATCCGACGCTCGTCCTGTAGCAACTTGCCTTCCTCCACCCGGAGCATGTTGGTGGCGAGAACCTCGGGGTCCTGGGGGTACAGGCGGGATTTCACGACCTCCCCGTCGTCGAGGAGAAAGCTGCCGAACCAGGTGGAGTGAAGAAGCACGGCTGCCCATCGAGCGAGCGCTACATAGCCTATTCGCCTGTTGGTTCGTGGACCCAGAGGAGGTGACCGTCCGGGTCCTCGATGGCCAAGACCTTGCCAATGAAATCCATGTCTACCGCCTTCGTCCTGACCCCTTTCTCTCGGAGGAATGCATGGAAGCCCTCCATCCCGTGCTCCATCCGGAAGGTCACGATGGGGGATGCACCCTCCCGGTCCTCAACTTGGAAGAGGCCGATGGTGAGGTTGTTTGCATCGAATCGAGCGGCCTTAGGCCTGGCCTCGAGAAGCCGAAAGCCAAGAACATCTCCAAAGAAACGTATCGCGGCGTCCAGGTCTTCCACGAGAAACCAGACGTGGCTGACAGCGCTGCTGGTCAGAACCATGCGAATCCTCGCTCGAAGCGAACGGGTTTACTTACGGTTTCCGCCGACGACCTCATCTCTAAGCTTGTGGATGTCGTCGGCGCGAAGAATCCCACGCTCTGTGATGTACCCCGTGATATACCGCGCCGGAGTCACGTCAAAGGCGGGGTTCCGGACCGGGCTCCCGGAAGGGGTTAGGGATTCGTCCCCGACCTCTCGGACCTCCTCCTCCGTTCGCTCCTCGATGGGGATGTCCTTCCCGCTTGCCAATCCGAAGTCGAAAGTGCTCACCGGAGCTGCCACGTAGAATGGGATCCCGTTCTCCTTGGCGAGGACCGCCTTCTCGTAGGTGCCGATCTTGTTGGCCACGTCGCCATTGGCGGCGATCCGGTCCGCACCCGTGATCACGAGGTCCACCTCCCCCCGGGCCATGAAGAGGCCGGCGGCGTTGTCGGCGATGACGGCGTGCTCGATCC
>JBHIDB010000022.1:0-15322 GCA_046759865.1 Thermoplasmata archaeon | reverse complement strand
TCGATGCCACGACCAAAGATGAATCGCATCTTAGCCCCAGCGGATCCGTGCTGCAAGCCCTAATCCCATTACCAGAATCGGCGCCGCGATGATGAGACTGATCCACCAGGGGAAATCTGGACGACCCACTCCCAACAAGACGATGAGAAGAGTGGGAACTATGAGGATTAGTGCGGTTAAGAGGCTCCCCACGGCTATGCGTGTGGACAGCCTTCTCCGCTCCTCATCGATCACGCCCACCCATCGCTTCAGGGAATATAGCTGTTTATGCGTGAGCCCGTCACGGTCACGACCAGGACGCCGAGTCGATGGGAGGTGAAGCGCCAAGGCAGAAACGCGAGGCACGAAGGCGGCCCACGCGGACGCAAAACAATAAGATAGCGCGACGTATTCTTCGTCCCGTTGGTGTAGAAGATGACGCTGGCAGGCAAGCGTATCGCCGTCCTCGCCGAAGACGGCTATGAGGACCTGGAGCTGTGGTATCCGTACTATCGCCTCAAGGAGGAGGAAGCGGAAGTCGTCGTCGCGGGACACGAGAAGCGGACCTACGCCTCCAAGCACGGCTACCCAGTCGACGCGGAGGTGGAGGCATCCTCACTCCGGGCGGAGGACTACGACGCTGTGGTGGTGCCAGGCGGCGTGGCGGCGCCCGACCAGATGCGTCGCCACCAGGAAATCCTCGAATTCGTCAGAGGGATGCACGAGGCGGGGAAGGTCGTCGCAGCCATCTGCCACGGGGGCTGGGTTCCCGTGTCCGCAGGCATTGTGAAGGGTCGCACCATGACTTCCTACTGGTCTATCCAGGACGATGTGGTCAACGCCGGCGGCTACTGGGTGGACAAGGAGACGGTGGTGGACGGGAATCTGATCACCGCCCGCGTGCCCCGGGACCTGCCCTCCTTCTGCCGCGCGCTCATCTGGTCCCTCTCCTCGACAGACTAGGAGGAAACCGTCTGTTACAGGCGGCTATTTGGCTGCGCAAAGGCTCCACGAGGGTCCTTATCGGATGAGAGCATCCTTGATTGAGGCGGGCAGATCGCCTGCATGTGGGAACTGCGAGCTTTGGAACATCATCAGGGCATTCATGTTTGATCATCTCGGTCTGGCGGAATCGGGAAAGACGCTGGCATACGACTTCCAGACGCAGGTGGCATCCCCTGCGTCCTGAGCCAAGCCGCGTTCTGCAGGCCGTTCTGCCCGTCCTCGGGGCGACCCTCGGAGTCCTTCTCTTCACGGCAATCCTGCCGTACCTGGTCGTGTCTGGCGGTCCGAATGGGAGCGGACCTACAATCGGGGAGACGGTCCTCTTCGTCACGTTGGGGATCTTGCTTCCGGCCGGCTTGGCGTTCCTCTTTCATCCTACCTTGTACGTCGGCGAGCGGCTCTTCCGGTCGCGGAAAGCCGTCGCCCCGGCAGGCCTCGCGGCACTCGGGGCGGCCCTGGGATTGGCATCCGGCCCCCTGGGGTACCTGTTACTTGCACCCATCTGGGCCACCGTCGGGGCCGTCCAGGTTTTCCGGTCCCCCAGGCCAGCGGTCTGACAGAGACAAGGGATCGCTCGGTTACAGGAACACGCTCTGTTCTTGGCCAGCTCGGATGGCTGTCATGGTTCGCCGCACTTCCCTGGACGTCTGCGTTTCGACGACGAGGCAGATCGATGCTTACGTGGAGGTGCCAGGAGGTAGAATAGGGCAGATCTCCGGTCTTTACGCAGACGATAGCCCAAACACGAGTCGGCCTTGCAAAGGTCTCCCCTTGCGCCCTTGGATCCGAGGAATCACTCGCCCCTCATCGTTCGTCCTGGTTAGCATTAGCCCCATAATGTCGGCAGCATTCACCAGGGCGCAGAGTGCGGGAGGAGAATGATGTGAGCAGACTTGCCAGGGTCGACAGCATCATGTTCCGTGTCAAGGACCTCGAACAGGCGGCCGACTTCTACAGCGGCGTGCTGGGTTTGAAGAGGGTCTGGACCGATGCCGATCGTGGGATGATCGGCTTCATCCTCGAAGAGAGTGATTCTGAGATTGTCATCCACGACGATCCGAGCATCCCCCCATCCTTCCTTCAGTTTTCTAGTCAAGAACGTCGAGCAGTTCTGCGACGCCTACCGCAAGAGAGGAGGTAAGGTTCTCGCGGGGCCGTCTGAAGTGCGGACGGGATCCTTTGCGGTTCTTGAGGATCAAGACGGAAATGAGATCCCGATCATTGATCTATCGAAATTCGGCGATCGACCAAGGTATGATTAGGTCGTCCCCGATGAGGTATCATCGAGAAATGTCCGCCACAACGACGCCCCTTCCACGAATGGAGAGCACCTCTGACAGGCTTGCCATCTCGGAGATCTTTCACTCCATCCAGGGAGAGGGTCCAATGGCCGGTTTTCCCGCCACCTTCCTTCGCCTGGGATTCTGCAATCTGCGCTGTGTTTGGTGCGACACGAAGTACACCTGGGATTGGGACCAGTTCGATCCGAAGAGGGAGGTGCACTCCCTGCCTCTGGCCGAGGTGCGGCGGAGGCTCAAGGCATTCCCGTGCGAACACCTGGTCATTACCGGTGGTGAACCCCTCCTCCAGCAACGGGCCCTCGAGTCCCTGTTGGGACAACTCGCGGATGATGGATGCTTCATCGAAGTTGAGACGGCGGGGACGATTTCCCCCTCCCAGGCCTTGCGCCGGATTGTCCATCAGTGGAACGTGTCTCCCAAGCTCCAGAACTCGGGCAACCCGAGGGAGCGGCGCGAGAATGAGAGTGCGATGCGAACGCTCGGGGCCACTGAACGAGCGTTCTTCAAGTTCGTTCTGTGTGAGCCCACAGATGTCGAAGAGGTAAATGCATTGGTGGCGAGGTATGACATCGGGCAAGATCGAGTCATCCTCATGCCCGAAGCGGTCGAACCCGATTCCCTCGAACGGAGAGGACCTTGGGTGGCCGACCTCTGTGAGAAGTACGGATATCGGTTTTCCTCCCGGCTCCAGATCGATTGGTGGGGTGGGGCGCGAGGCTTCTGACCGCGGATGGAGGGGGACGCCCGCATGAAGGAGCGCATCTTGGGCCGAACCGACTTGCGGGTGCCCGAGATTGGGTTCGGAGCCTGGGCGATTGGGGGCAACGAATACGGGAACTCGTACGGCCCCACGGACGATGCCGTCTCCCTGCGCGCCCTAGAACGGGCGATGGAACTCGGAGCCGCCTTCGTCGACACGGCGGATGTGTACGGCTGGGGGCACAGCGAAGAGCTCCTCGGGAGGGCGTTGACGGAGCGTCGTGAGGAACTTCGAATCGCGACCAAGGTCGGCGGAGACTTCTACCACGGTGGGGTGCGGATGGACTTCTCCGCGCCTTACATCGAATTCGCGCTCGACAAGTCCCTCCAACGCCTCGCGACGGACTACGTGGACCTGTATCAGCTCCACAACCCACCCTTCGCCCTCATGAGCGACCCCGGGACGTACGAGGTGCTCGACAAGTTCGAGGCCGAAAACAAGGTGCGACACTACGGGGTAAGCGTCCACCAGCCCCTGGAGGCGATCATGGCCATCCAGACAGGCAAGCCGAAAGTCGTCCAGCTCCCCTTCTCGATGTTTCGGCAGGAGTGGATTGACGAGGTGTTCCCGCTGGCGGCGAAGTACAAGGTCGGCCTCATCGCGAGGGAGCCCCTGGGCAACGGCTTCCTAACGGGGAAGTACACCGAAGACGCGACCTTCCCACCGGGAGACATCCGCCACCACTGGCCTCCCGAGATGATTCGGAACCAGGTCCGAGTGGCGGAGGGACTGGCGTCTTTCCTCGTGAGAGATGGCCGGACGCTCGCGCAGGCCGCCCTGAAGTTTGTCCTCGCCTTCCCAGAAGTCTCGGTCACGATTCCTGGAGCCAAGACGCCGGCGCACGTTGAGGAGAACCTCGGGGCGGCCGAGGCACCGGACCTAACCTCCGACGAGGTGGCGCAGGTTCGCGAGTTCTACGAGAATAGCGTCGGCCTCTGATCGTTTCATCGTCGGAGCCTGTGGCTGAGGACGCCCAGCCGTCCTACTGCTCAGACAGCTAGGCTTTGGGACGCTGGAACAGCTCAATCACCCGGCCATCCGGGTCCACCACCAGAACTCTCATCCCCCACGGGTATGGGGTCGGCTCTTGCACGACACGAGCTCCGACCGACCTTGCCCCGGACAGGGCATCTTCCAAGGAGTCGACGGTAAAGCCAGGAAATGTACTACCGCCTGTCTTGAATTCCGGTGCCTCCCCCGGAGGACTTTCGAACACGGCGAAGTGGGTGGGCCCGAGTTCAGAGACGTAGTGAACCGGCCCGTCCTCGTGACGCTCGGGTTGCAGCTCCAGCCCGATTGCTTCGTAGAACCGGACGACAGCGGACACTCGGTGGCTAAAGAGAATCAGTGCACCAACGTCTCGGATCATAGACTCACCCATCGCAGCCCACACGGTTACGTACCCGAACTGCGAACCGCGGCATGGAATCGACTCGCCTTAAGGATGGCTGACAGACGGGTCAAGGACGAGTTTGGCGGGCCCCTGGGAGAGGAGGGTCTCGGCCTCTACGTTCCCAGAATCATCACAGCGCTGCCTCCCGCCACCCCAAGGAAGAACGCGAGATTCCACGTGGCGGCGTAGCCTCCGCCGAGGACTCCCTTTCCTCGGTACCAAGGGACCCAGACAAAGAGGAGTCCGAAAGAGGCCAACAGCATGCCGGCTACGCCGACGAAACCGTTCACGGGCGAGACCAGGAGGATGACGATGATGACACCCGCGATCATCGCAGCCCAGGCGTGCCACCACCAGGCCCGCGCTGAGACGTTCAACGCCCCGCCTGGCAATGGGAGGACGACTTTGCCCGTAGTCTCGCGACCAAGCCACGCGAAGTCGATGGACCAGGCCCCGTAGAACTGCAGGCTTCCGGCTAGGAAGAGGAAGAACCACTCAAGCGTCATCCACCGACCATCCGAAGCTCGCTATATAGCGGGTTCTGGCGGCCCTTCAAAGAGGAGTCGGAACCTCTGGCACGCGATGGGCATGCTCCCTGTCGGTTCTCGGCCGAGCTCTTCGCACATCTCGGAGAAATAGGCCCAGGACGATTTCTTCCATGCGCTCAATGATTCAATGCCCTCCCCGTAGTCAAGGGCAAATTGCTCATCGACGATCTTGTCAGAGGGGATGATCCTCGCTTCCGTAATCTCGATAATGCAGTAGGGCTCCTGTTCCGAGTCGACGACCACGACGACGTCTCCCGCGTGATGGACCCCAAAGCCCTTGGCTTCCATTTCCCAAACGAGGCCACTCGTCGCAGTCTTCTGACCGCTTCTCACCAACCTGGCGAGCTTCCTGGCCCCTTCCTCTGTGTCCCCAAAGTGCCAGACTTCGTAGGACTCCGGCTTGTCCGTGTCAGACTCCAGCGAGTCCAAGTATGCTTGCCAGTAGCGATCAACTCTGGAGTTCTCACGTCGCTCGGCCACTGCCGCTTCCCTGCGATTTCACTTCGCGGTTGGACTAGGGCGAACTGTGTTAAACTCCACTGCGTCGAGGCGCCACGACGTAGTACCATCCTGATGATTTCTCAATCCGCCAGGTGAGTGGGGGCATGCCTCCGAGGGCTACGCTGCTTCCTCTTCTTCTTGCACGATCTGGTGTGCCAAGATGCACACCTCTTCCATGTCGTCGGCGACCTGGAGAAGCGTGGCCCGATCTGTGCGTTCGGCGTCATCCTTCGGTTCATCCTCCGAAACCCGCGCTCGGTAGTTCTCGACTTGCGATGTACACAGACGCAAGAAGTCCTCCGCGTTCTCGACGCCCTGATGGCGCTCAGGATCCTGGAAGATGAGGTCCCCGCTCCGCTCCGTGAGGATGAGGACCAGGGGGCCCCCGAGCCACTCCCGGGTGGGTTCGGCGTCGGCCGCGATGGCCTTGTATCGCTCCGTCTGGACCTCAGGCTCCTCGCCAAAGGCACGCTCATACAGCTCGCGGTATCGCTCCCAATCGGCCACGGAGTCTCAGGGTCCCGAAAGGTCGGGGGTACCTAAGGTTGCCCGTCCCGGCGGGGATGTCTTTCGCTCTAAGAACGTACTCGTCGTCTGAACCGAGGAGCCGCCTATCGTCTCTCGGCACGCTCAGATTCAGTCCTGATGTTGGTCGGGACGCATTTAAATAGCCGTGCATGGTAACACGCCCCAGGCAAGCAGGAATTTTCGGACGGCCTCCCTGGCTCTTCGACCAAAGGCCCCATACCGCGAAATGGCCTGATTTGTCGCAAGAGCGTGAGACCATGGAAGAGAAGAATCTCGTGAAGGTGGATGAGCTGACGCCCGCATCCAAAAACGCGGACGTCACGGTAAAGGTCCTCAGCCTCGGCGAGCGGAAGACCATCGACTCCAAGTTCGGTGGATCCCGCGACCTCGTGGAGGCCACGGTCGGGGACGAGACCGCAACGGTCATCCTCACCCTGTGGGGAGACCAGATCGATGGCGTAGCCCAGGACGATGTCCTGGAGATCGACAACGGCTACGTCAGCCTCGTGCGAGGCCATATGCGCCTCAACGTCGGGAAGTACGGCTCCTTCAAGAAGTCGGACGAGGAGATCCCCGAGGTGAACACCTCGGTGGACCGATCGGCCGACGAGTACGAGTCGGACCGACGCCCGCCCCGTGGTGGACGATCCTACGGCGGCGGCGGCCGAGGCCGAGGAAGCCAGCAGAAGCGAAGCAGGGGACGCCGGCGTTACTAGTCATCTCCTGAGTTTGAGCGGAGGATGTGACACGCCGAGCTGAGGCTCGGCGGACTTCTCCCGCAAGACGGACGGGCCCTGCCCGCCTCAGTTCCGTCTCGATGGAGGGCACCCTGGAGTGTCATGGCTGAAACCCTCCCTTAACTGGGTGTGACGTCACCCGACGGGGCAAGGTCTAAGGTACGAACCTTCCTCTGCCCACCTATGGGCCAAGGGGAGGAGGTCCTCAACGGGATGAACGTACCAGAGCTGCGCGATTACATCAAGATGGTGAAGGCTGACTCTTCTGTTGCCGAACGGGACCCGACCATCTTGGCACAGTGGAACGACGGCTCCCGCGCCCAGCTCCGGTATGAGGGAAAGACCCTCGATGTCGGCGGTGAGGGAGAGCCGAGTGCGATGGTGTTGCTCCTCGCTTCTCTGGCGGCGTGCGACGTGGAGGTTGTGGCGACGACCGCAACGCTCTTGGGACTGGAGCTCGAGAGCTTGGAAGTTGAGGCGAAGGGCCACTTCAACGTCCAGCGGCTTCTCGGGCTCGAGAAGGGTCCCCAGCCGGGGTACGACCGAATCGGCTACACCATACGGCTTCGCGCACCTGACGCGTCAGATGAGCAGGTTGAGGAGCTGAAGGCGATGTGCGAGCGGAGTTCGCCCGTGGGCGATTCCCTCACACGTCGCGTTCCCTTGACGCTGAAGATTGAGCGAGAGGCATAGACAGGACCGGTCCAAGACTCGGCAGCTGCGGCTCGGACTTCTAGGACTGAGTCTTCACGCAGCCGCCTCAGGCTCGTTACGTCGGTACGCTCGGATCCGCCGCATGGCCGCCATGGCCACGACGACCGCGCCGAACCCGGCGGTGACCACCCCTAGCGCGATGAGGAGCCAATCGGGCTCAGGAGGCTGGACTCCGCTGAAGCTGTAGCGGAGGTGGACCTCCTGGAGAACTCCACGGGTCTCGCTTGCATGAGTGAACACCAAGAAGTAAGTGCCCGCATCTCGGAGGTTGACGGCGAGGGCGCCGGAAGAGGCGGTAGTTGCTCCCAGGACCACCGGAATCCCCTCGGCGTCCAGGAAGGCCTGGAAGTCTCCCTCCGGGAGCAGGAGGACTGTGATGGCCCGCTTGGAGGTCTCCTGGAAGTCGATGTGGATCCGGCTGCCTGCCTGCATCGGGAGTTCCACCGCGTAGTACCACTGAGCTCCCGCAGGGATGGCAAAGCTCTCCTCCCCCTGAAACGACGTGCGCAGGTCCAACCCGTTGTCAACGAGGGCAAAGCCGCCGAAGAACAAGACCCCGGCCAGGACGAACAAGACGTGATAGAAACGCAGCACGACCTCCCCTCCCGATTTCCCCCCGCCCCGTCTCCACGAGGGGTGGTGAAGACGCCCTGGCCTAGATTAAAGGCTATCGGCGTTTCCGGATGTTGAGAACATCGCCGGGCGACGGGCAAGCGAATGCTAGCGGCTGGCGACGGCGAGATAGCCGGGCCCAACGGACTCGAAGGTGACCCCGGAGAACCCGTGCTCCTCCAGCTTCGCCATGAGATCGTCCGGGGTGTAGAAGGTGGAGTGGCCGCCCCCGAAGGTGCTCTCGAAGACGTGCGCGCGCCGACCGCGGCCCTTCCGTGGGTCGAACTCCTCCACGACAAACCGTCCCTCAGGCTTGAGGACACGGCGAACCTCGCGTAGCCCCCGGCCATGGTCCTGGACGTGATGGAGGGAGACGAGGGCCGTGACCCGGTCAAAGTGGTCGTCGGAGAACGGGATTTCCTCCACCTGCCCGATAACGAAGCGGACGTTCGGTCTGCGACGTTCGCCGTAGGTAGCCTTCCTCTTGTCAGGCTCCAAGACGACGATCTCCTCACACCCGGTCGCGAACACCCTTGTGTAGGCCCCCGTCCCGCCACCGATGTCGAGGAGGCGAAAACCGGGTTCGATGGCCAAGGCCCGACGCAGGTACGGCAGGTCCTGCCGGTGGGCCCGGACGCTCAGCCAATCCTGAACTCGGAGCAACCCTGCCCGGAGCCCCACGCTAGAACCTTCGGACCTCTTCGCCTTCCCGATGATCGTGAAGCTCCAGGACGTTGCCGAACGGGTCCCAGACGAGCCCGTGGTGGGGGTCCCCCGGCTCGACACGCTCCCCCTCGTCCTCCAGCATCCCTGCAGCCTTCTCGAAGTCGGTGACGTGGAGGGAGAATGGGGTCGCAGTTCCCTCTTCCCCGAGCGCGATAGGGGTGACGCCCTCCTGCTTATACAACGTGAACTGGCCGCCGGGAACCGTCACAACGGTCCACATGGGGTCCACCTTTCCCAACACTTCGAAACCGAGGAGGTCGCGGTAGAAGGCGAGGGCGCGGTCCATGTCCTCCACCCCCACGAGAATGTGTCCGATGTCTCTCACGAGGCGTGCCATGGGGAGGCCAATGATCGGGGGCGGGTATAACAATACGCTCGCTCACAGGCGGTGGGCGATCCGAACGATGAGGCCCGGCATCGCGCCGTACGGGGTCTCGGGCGCGGCATCCAGTGCCTCCCGCAATTGAACGCCGGCTACCGCGACCCACAGGGCGCCTTCGATGGCGGCCCTGGCTCCCATCTCTTGCAGCTCTGGCGAGGCGGAGGCGTCCCACTGCTTCCCCAGCCCTTGCACCGCATTTAGCTGACGACGCAGATCCTCCGAGGGCGTGAGCCGCTTCGCTGCCAGGGCCTTGGTGAGTTCATGGGTGTAGGTCTGGAATGTAATCTCCCCGCCCTCCCACTGCTCGACCAGGGGGAAGCAGCCAGCATTTGCGCAGACGCCGATGCTCACGCTCTCCGCAGCCTCATTGGCCTGCGCGGCCGCTGCAACGAACTCCCCGCGCTTCAGGAGCTCCGTGGCAGCGGTCAGCCGGTAGGCGTGGTTCAGGAGCTCGAAGAGCATCTCCCCCGACCGGTTGCGTCCCCAGTCCTCCGTCAGGGCTTCCGCGTTCCTTGCCAGATCCCCTTCCGCGGCCAAGAACGCGTCTAACTGCTCCGCGTCCGTCCGGAGGGCTCCCCGCAATGCCTCCTCGTCGCCCTTCCAGCCCGGCGTCCAGAGGTAGTTGTGAAGTTCGCGAACGTTCGCACCCATCCGGTCTTCGAGGTTCGAGAAGTCTCCCATGGCCTCACCCAGATTCACAACGGGCGGCTGGAACATAAGGGTGCTGTCTTGCATCCAGCGACGATACCCAACCCGGTAATCTTCTAATGGGGGGGACCCTATAGGAGACTGCCCATGGGCCTCATGGACAACTTTAATCTCCAGCCCCTTCCCAAGCGCTGGCAGAAGGAGAGTGCGCACTGGGAGGACACCTACTTCCAGGAGCTGTCCGAGGTCCAGGACGAGAAGGCGTGGCACCGCTTCTATCCCGATCGGCCCGTTACGAAGCTTGCGGTCATTCAGGTCCGACCCGACGCCTTCGGCACGTATGCGTCAAGGGCCCTTGCCGCCGGGCGCCAGACTTCCGAGCTGGGTCATCGCGTCAACCGGGCGGAGGACCTGAACGACGCGCAGTTCGACATCGCCCTCAGGATCATCAAGGCCCAGGCCTCCACCGAGTTGGGCAGCATCCAGCAACACCGGATGGTCTACTCCAAGCTCGACGACGGCAGCCTGACGGGCGTCGACCGGGAGATCGTGGAGGGTATCCACCGGACGGACGGGTACAGCAACACCTACCCGGGGACTTTGGAAGCCCTGAGCTTCTCCGCCAAGCGTGTGTGCGTGGAGGAGCTGCGTCATCACTACCAGATGGCAGGGGTCCTAACACTCGATCGCACCTGGGACCAGCGCGACGGCCGTCACTACGCCACGGAGACCTTGGACGAACTCTTCGCCATGAAGCCGGGACAGCACATCCTGGACGCGTTCAACATCCCCTTCCTCAGCCTCATGGACGAGGCGGTTTTCATGGCACTCATCGACCGTGTGGGGAAGTACCAGTTGGAGATGCAGCACCACTTCCTCTACGCCCCCATGGCCCTCTCCATGCCCTTCATGCGGTTCATGGAGGAGTCCTACCACCTGGCGGCGGGCGAGCGGCTGACGAGGGCCATCGCCGTGGCCGCCACCCTGGACGGGGGGAACTTCGGCATCGAGGACCTCCAGCACACCATCAACGCCTGGTACCCCCGCGGGTTGGAGATGTTCGGAAGCGAGCTCAGCGGCCAGCAGGTGAAGGGCGTCTTCAAGACCTTGGCCAACGCGGAGGCCCAGGCCATCTTCTCCAGGGAGGTTCGTGGGAAGGTCCGGGACATCAACCTGGCCATCATCGGGGCCAAGGCCCGGGTCGACCGGGCCCGGGCGGCTGAGATCCTCAACCGGATCCAAGGGAAAGGGGAAACAGTCCAGGATCTCGGACCGGAGAACCTCCTTCGCGTGCCCGATCGACGCTTCTTTCGGTTTCGGGGGTTGACGGAGTACGCCGAATATCGAGAGCGCGACCCTGAATCCGGGCGCCTCGGGTACGTGTACCTCCCCTACGACCTGGACGGCCATCTCTTGGTGGAGCGGGGACGGATTATCCCGCGGGAGGAGTACGTGGAGTACCTGCGGACCGTCCTCCCGGACCGATACCTGCGTTGCGGGCACTGCGAGGACATGCAGGAGAAGTTTCTGCTTAACCCCCGCTGGCAGGACTCCGACCCCGTGATTTCCTCCTAGCGGCGCCTTCCGCGTAGAGCGCTGCCAAGTCGGGCTGGTTCTCCCTCCGCGTGGAGCCCTTCACCCTACGAGGGCGCTCCCTCCGGAACGAAACCCCGCGGGCCTCGCACTCCTCCGCCACTTCGCTGATGAGGGCTCGCATGTAAGGTCGGTCGCCCATCCGTTGGAGGCTCCATGCCAAAGGGGTGTCCTCGAGCTGCACCCGCATCGCCTCCCGGACCCCCCACCGGGCGTCCAGGGTGCGACTAAAGGCTTTTCGGACCCCGAGCGCGGAGAAGGTTTCCGCGATTTTCCGGGGGGTCCAACCGTCCGTGAGGGGGTATGCCGGCGCGAAACCGACGAAGGTCGCTACCCCGGCGTCGGCGAGCTGCTGGAGGCACCGGAGGCGCGCAGGGATGGGCGGGGCCCAGGGTTCCAGGAGGGCCCGCGCTCGGTCGTCCAACGTGGGCACCGACAGGCCGACCTCGACCTCTTGGAACCGGTGGAAGAGGTCCAGGTCCCGGGTCACGAGGGGGGAACGTGTGAGGACCGACACCGGCCATTGGACCCGAAGGAGGACTTCCAAGGCGTGGCGCGTGATCCTGTACTTCCCTTCGAGGTACTGGTAGGGATCCGTCGCCGTCGAAATCAGCACATCGCCCCGCGGAAACGTCCGGACGTCACGTGCCAAGGCCGTCGCTGCGTTCCGCTTGACGACCACGGATTGCCCCCATTCGTCCCGGTCAAGCCGGAGAAGTCGTGGAGAATAGCAGAACACGCAGCCGTGATAACAGCCTACGTAAGGGTTGAAGGAATAGTCGAGCCACGGGAGGGGGTCCTTCCGGAGGGCATGGTCGACGTGAACCTCTCGGATGGTGAACGAGTCCCTCGGCGCGGGGACGTAGACGCCGCGCAGTTCCTCCACATTTCTCCAGCTGGGGGAGGGGTAACCCCGTTGCGGCAGGGGGTGCCCGAAACTAGGATGTGGAGTCAGCTTGCGGGGCCCAACACTCGCCTGACTCTATTCCACACCCAAGCGCTTCCGGCGGAGGTGCGTCTCAACATACACCTCAAAATCCTCGCCCGGCCGCGCCAGTTCGAAGACATTTTGGAATTCATCGGGCCCCGAGAAACGGAACGTCTCCCGCCCCCGCCATCCGTCAGGAACGTTCTCGAGGCTCTCCGTCAGAAACACGAGGGTGCTCCCATCCTCGGACACGGAGTCAAGACGGTACTGGTTCACGTAGCCCTCGACGTGGAACTCCCGAAGGACAAACGTGTCGCGGATCTTGTCGTAGCTGATGAAGCCCCAATCCTCGTGGACTTCCCCCTCCGGGTTCTTCTCCTGGGGCTCGTACCGGGATCGATTCCGGATGCGGAGGACTTTGCCTTGCAGAACGAATTCGCAGTCCATTTCCTCGACCCCCTCCCCTGCTAGGCCGCTTCCTGTTCCATCCCATTCGCCCAATAGAGGGAGAAAGGGGGCCCAACGATCTTCTCCTTCCTCTTCCATCGACCAACGCCTTCCCCGCGCCAATCCTACGATTTCTGAAGCGATCGGTCTTGTGAGCTCGCTCACGAGGGGAGCGGCGACACATTAATAACTGTGGCGGCCACACCTCGGGAATCGACATGGCCCTCCGGGTCGTCGAGCGGTTCTTTGGCCGGAAGGTGGCCCAGGCGACGGCAACCTACATGGAGTACGAGAGCAGGGGTTGGATGGGGTAGGCCTACGGCAAACCTTCTTCGGAGGCGCGGGGGTGGGTCGGGCATGCATGGGAGGACCCTGGATCTCGACGCCCTCATGTCGTTGCCCACCATCTTCTGGGCTCGCGTCTCCCCCGACCGGAGACACGTCGCGGTCAACATCCACCGCCTCCACCCGAGCGTGGACGTCTTCGATCTCCCGCTGGAGAGCGACGGCTCGCTCGCCGCCCTCACGGACACCCCCGAGAGGACCGTCCTGAAGAACTGGGCCCCCGATTCCCGTTCCGTGCTCGTGGCGGAAGACAAGGGAGGCAACGAGCGACAGACGCTATACCGGGTCTTCCTGGACGAGCCGGGCCAGCTCCAACCACTCACCGAGTCGGAGCCCGACTACTACCTGCGGGGCGGCGAGTTCGATCCGGACGGTGAGGTCCTGATCTACGCCGCCAACTACGACTTCGAGGGAGAGCGGGAGCTTGAGACGTTTCGCGTGGTCGTTCAGGAGGTGGAGACGGGGAGGCGGGACATCATTGCGGCCCCGGAGAAACGAGGCAACGTCTATCCGGGCGTCAGTCCCGACGGCCGGTGGGTCCTCTACAACCGGAAGGATCGCCACCCTGCGGGCACGCAGTACTGGATCGTCGGCATCGACGGCGCGGACGACCGGGAGGTGCTAAACTTCGGAGACGAGGCGGACGTCTCGGCCACGTGGACCTACGACGGCCGCGTCGCCTTCCTCACGGATTCGATTGATGGGGTGCGGCAGGAGCGGGGGAGCGTGGGCCTGTTCGACGCCGGAACGGACGCCATCGAATGGATCCTACGGCCTTCCGAGGACCCCCGAAACGTCGAGGCGGTCTGGTCTCCGTACCCCCATGAACACCTGGTCTTGCAGGAGCGCCAGGAGGCTCAGGACCGGGCCTTCCTTCGTGACTTGCGCTCGGGAGAGGAGCGTCGGGTAGCCCCCTCCCGGGGGACGTTGACGCCCCTCGGTCCGCTCCAAAGAGGCGAGTGGGCGGGATTATTCTATAGCTCCACGAACCCCATCGATGTGGTCGCTTTCCGCCCCTCAAGTGGCGACCCGGAAGACCTCCGAAACCTGACCGACGTGTTGTCCCTCAGCGCGGTCCAAAGGGAGGACCTGACCGAGGCCGAGGAGTTCCGCTGGACGGGGAGTGAAGGCCTCGCTCTACACGGGTGGCTCTACCGGCCCGCTGCC
This sequence comes from Thermoplasmata archaeon, assembly GCA_046759865.1. GTDB lineage: Archaea > Thermoplasmatota > Thermoplasmata > RBG-16-68-12 > JAJISG01 > JAJISK01. The sequence goes on along the minus strand of JBHIDB010000022.1, from coordinate 1,008 downwards.
CACAACGGGATGACCATCGTGTACGTCCACGGGGGGCCCACCGCCCACTCCCGGGATCAACTGAACCCCCAGATTCAGTACTTCTGCTCCCGCGGGTTCACGGTCCTCGATCCCAACTACCGGGGGTCCACAGGGTACGGCGTCCGATTCCGCGAGCTAATCCGAGAGGAGGGCTGGGGCGGCGGGGAGCAAGAGGACATCCGGGCCGGCATCCACGCCCTCATCGGAGGGGACCTCGCTCGCCCGGGGGCCGTGGGGATTACCGGGACGAGCTACGGCGGCTACTCCAGCTGGTGGGCCATCACCCACTTCTCCCGCGACGAGGTCGCGGCCGCGGCCCCCGTCTGCGGGATGACCGATCTGGTGGTGGACTACGAGACGACCCGGCCTGACCTCCGGCCGTACTCGGAGGAGATGATGGGCGGTTCTCCGGAAGAGGTCCCCGAGAAGTACCGAGAGCGGTCGCCCATTCACTTCGTCCAAGACATTCGGGGCAAGTTGCTCATCGTTCAGGGGCAGCAGGATCCCAACGTCACCCTGGCAAACGTCCGGGAGGTGGAGGGCCGATTGAGGATGGCAGGGATCCCCTACGAGAAGCTCGTCTTCGACGATGAGGGCCACGGCATATTGCAAGTCAAGAACCAGAAGGTCCTTTACCCGCGACTCGCGGCGTTCTTCGAGAAGGCGTTGGCCGAGGGGAAGTGACTAGGATTTCAGGTGTCGTTCCATCCAGCCGATGATTCGCTCCAGCCGCTCGATGCGGTGGCGAGGCTGTCCGGATCGGGAAAGCTCATGGCTCTCGTCCGGGAATCGGGCCAGCTCCACCTCCTTCCGAAGCCGCTTCAGCGCCACGTAGAACTGCTCGGCCTGCTCCATAGGACACCGGTAGTCCTGCTCGCTGTGGATGATGAGGAGGGGGGTCGTCACGTTCTGCACATGGGTGATGGGCGACTTCGCGGCAAACTTCTCCGGGTCGTCCCAGGGAAGGGCCTCCATCTCCTCCTCCCC
>JBHIDB010000021.1:0-16028 GCA_046759865.1 Thermoplasmata archaeon | reverse complement strand
GGTGCTACAAGCAGCACTTCTACGGCATCGACAGCCACCGCTGCATGCAGATGACGCCGACGGTGAACAACTGCAACCTGGGCTGCCTATTCTGCTGGCGGGACCAGAGCTACTGGGGCGAGGGGCTCGGGGAGGTGGACGACCCGGAATTCATCCTCAACGAGTCCTTGGATGCGCAGCGGGCACTCCTCTCCGGGTACAAGGGAAACCCCCATGTGGCACTCGAGAAGTGGATGGAGGCCAACGAGGTGCGCCACGTGGCCATCTCCCTCACAGGGGAGCCGACCATGTACACGCGTCTCCCTGAGTTCCTGGCGGCCTGTCACGAGAAGGGGCTGACGACTTTCCTCGTCACGAACGGGACGAATCCCAAGGTTTTGGCGGACCTGGACCCGCTCCCGACGCAGCTCTACGTGACGGTGGCCGCGCCCAACGAGACGATCTACGAGACGCTGTGCCTGCCCCACTCCAGACACGAGTGGCGAAACCTGATGGAGACGCTGGACCTCCTGCCCTCCCTGGACACCCGCCGCGTGATCCGCCACTCCCTCGTGGACGGTTACAACGTGGGTTGGGAGGAGGAGTACGCGGCCCTGGACGGTCGGTCGGAGGCGGAGTTCATCGAGTGCAAGGGATACGTGTGGATCGGCCAGTCGCGGGAGCGATTGACCCGAGGGAACATGCCCTCCCACGAGCGCATCCGGGCCTTCGCCACCCGCCTCGCCGGAGAGGTCGGGTACGACTTCCGGGACGAGGTGGAGGTGAGCCGGGTCGTCCTCCTGACCAAGCCGGGCGTCGAGCCGAGGCTCGCCGCGTGAGGTTGACAAGGCCGATAATCACCACCGATTACTGTCGAATGGCCTTTTAATAAGGCGCGTCCAGAAAGCGTCCCGTGTTCGACGTCCCGGTGATATTGGGCTACCTCTCGGACCCGATGGTCTTCCTCCCCCTGCTCTTCGTCTACAGCCTCCTGGTCGCTGTCGTCCTTCCCACCCCTGTGGAGGTCGCGCTCGTCCCCCTCCTCACCCAGCCGGCCTTCTGGGCGATCGCCGCCGTCACCATCGGCGGTGGGAAGGCCGCCGGTTCGTTCCTCGTCTACCAGATCGGGAAGCGCGCAGACAGGGTCATCGACAAGGCCTCCTCCCGTCGATCCCTGGGGAAGCGGTTTCGCGTGCTGTGCGTCCGGTTCGTGGCGAAGACGCGCTACGTGGGTCTCTTCCTCCTCCTCAGCCTCCCCCTCATGACCGACACGGTCCCTCTCTACGTCTACTCCTTCTTCAACGACCAAGGGGAGCTCCTGAATGCCTCCTACTTCGTCTTCACCAACTTCCTGGCGGGGGTTTCTCGGGCCCTCATCCTCCTCATCATCCTCGTCGCACTGGGAGTCAACCTTCTGTTGTAGGGGCGCGTCGAAACCCGGCCAACCTCCCCGATCACTCTTGTTCATGGGAAATCGTTAAGCGAGAAGGTTCATTGCTTCTGTGAATGAGATGGTCTTTCCGCATTGCCACCATCCTCGGCATCCCCGTCAAAATCCACCTCACTTTCCTGATTCTCCTCCCGCTCTTCGCCTGGATTTTCGCCTTCCAGAACTTCCACGTTCTCGTGTTCGATACGGCCTTCGGCGTTCTGGCGTTCGATACGGGCTTCGGCGGGGTGGACCTCTCCTTCCTCGCTTCCCCGATCGATGATGCGGTTCGGTGGACCCTAGGAAGTCTCGCCGCCATCTTCTTCTTCGCCAGCGTCCTCTTCCACGAACTCGTCCACTCCTACGTGGCCATCCGGTACGGCGCGACGATTTCGGGCATCACCCTCATCATATTCGGGGGGATCTCCGAGATTGAAGACATCCCGAGGCAGCCCGCGGCCGAGCGCAACATGGCCTTGGCCGGGCCGGCCACGAACTTTCTCATCGCAGGCGTCGGCTACGCCGTCCTCCTCGTTCTGGCGCCCTTTCGCACCCTTTCCACGGGCTTGGAAGTCCTAACCGTCTTCTTCTCCATCCTCGTCTTCTACAATCTCATCCTTGGGCTATTCAACCTGATCCCGGCCTTCCCCATGGACGGAGGGCGCGTCCTTCGGGCGAGCCTCGCGCGAAACCGGAGCTACATCTCCGCTACAGAGACAGCGGCGACCGTTGGGAAAGTCTTCGCCGTTCTCTTCGCCGTGGTCGGAATCCTGACCTTTCAATTCATCCTCATTCTCATAGCCGCCTTCGTTTACATGGGGGCCGGAGGGGAGGCGCAACTCACCAAGCTCACGGTGGCCCTTGAAGGCGTCTATGTGGACGACATCATGACGAAAGAGGTGGACACCGTGACCTCCGATTCCACGGTGGCCGAACTCATGGAACGGATCGCCGTGGAGAGGCACATGGGGTACCCCGTGGTCAACGGAGAAGTCAGGGGACTGGTGACCTTCCAGGATGCGGTCGCCGTGCCGCCGGATCGGCGAGATCGTGTACGAGTGGGGGACATCTCGAGTAAGAAGATCGTCACGATTGAGCCAAGGGCGCAGGCCCTCGATGCGATGAAGCGCATCTCCGACCGTAAGATCGGACGACTCCTCGTGATGGATGGTGGCCAGCTTGTCGGCATCCTCACGCGGACCGACCTCGTAAGGGCCGTATCCATCTACCAAGCCCAACGGGGCCTTTGAGGGGTTCATTTATCCTGGGTCCCTCTTGGTTGGCGTGTTCCGGCTGCCGCCCGTTCCAACGGCCGAGGAGCTTCTGGAGCGTGGTTTCCGGGCCGGCCGAAAGGTCCGGGGAACGGGTCGGACGGCCCTCGATCGGGCTCGTTCGCGCGCTCTGCAAAGCATCGGTGCCTTCGGGAAGCCGATTCGCATCGGCTTGCAGCGGGCCTACGCCTCCTTTCCCTCCATCGACACCCTACCGCCCTTCAATCGCGAACTCCTGGACGTGATCGCCGGCATTGACGAGACGAAGCGGAACCTTGGCTCCCTCAGCTGGGCGCGGGAACAGGTTCTTCGGCGGGCTCAGGACGCTAGAAGGACGATTCGAGCGAGCGCGTCCAAGGAAGGGATCGAGCGGGCCACCGGGGCGTTCCACGGACGGGTCGCGTCCGTTCTTCGTGAAATAGATTCCTCTCTCACCTTCCTCCGCACGGTGCGCGGGAACCTACGACGCGTCCCTGGCGTCAATCCCGATCTCCGAACCATGGTCATCGCCGGTTCTCCGAACGTGGGAAAGAGCCAGCTCGTCCAGGCACTCAGTCGGGCACGCCCGATCGTCGCTACCTACCCCTTCACCACCCAGGACCTCTCCCTCGGTCACTTCACCGTCGAGGGACGTCGGTTCCAGGTCATGGACACACCGGGCCTCTTGGATCGCCCGGTGAGCAAACGGAACGAGGTGGAACGAAAGGCGCTTGTCGCCCTCCGCCACGTGGCGGATCTCATCGTGTTCCTCCTCGATCCAACGGGGACGGCCGGCTACCCGCTAGAGGAGCAAGAGGCCCTCCTTACGGACCTCCACTCGACCTTCCCCGCGACACCCTTCCTCGAGGTCGAAAACAAGGCAGACCTCGGTCCGGGAACCGGGAACCGGCGCCACATCTCGGCGCTGACGGGTCGAGGCGTGCAAGGAATGCTTCGGGAGGCCGTCGGGGCCCTTACCAGCCCCGCTCCTGCATCCGCTCCTCGGCGGCCAGCTGGGTAATGTCGAGGCCCCTCATCGCCTCGCCCAGGTCCTCGGAGACCTTCGCCACGAGTGCGGGGTCGTCAAAGTGCGTGGTGGCCTCCACGATGGCCCTCCCGCGTTCGGCGGGATTGTCGGACTTGAAGATGCCTGAGCCCACGAACACGCCGTCGCATCCCATCTGCATCATAAGAGCCGCATCGGCTGGGGTGGCCAGACCGCCGGCGGCGAAGTTGACCACGGGAAGGCGCTGGCGACCCCGCACGTCTAGGATCACCTCGAGGACCCCCTCCTCGATCTCGCGCACCGTGTCGCCGCCGAAGACGACGTCGTCCTTCGAGACGGCATTCGCCTGGCCTTGGGATGCCCGCACCTCCCCCAGAAGGCGGCCGTATCCCTCGGCGTAATGGGCCGCAACCTGCCGGAGGGCCTCGGCGTCCAGGACCTTCAACTCCGAAATGGCCCGATTCAACAAGTGCATGTGGCGGACGGCCTCGATGACGTTGCCCGTGCCCGCCTCCCCCTTGGTCCGGATCATGGCCGCCCCCTCCCAGATTCGTCGAACGGCTTCGCCGAGGGAGCGGGCCCCGCAGACGAAGGGGATGGTGAAGCCGCGCTTATCGATATGGAAGAACGGGTCCGCCGGGGTGAGCACCTCCGACTCGTCGACCATGTCGACCCCGAGGGACTCCAAGGCGCGGGCCTCCAGCACGTGGCCGATTCGGGTCTTGGCCATGACCGGTATCGTCACGGCGTCGAGAATCTCCCGAGTCTTGCGGGGATCGGCCATGCGGGCGACGCCCCCCGCCTCGCGGATATCAGCGGGGACTCGCTCCAGGCTCATGACGGCGACCGCGCCCGATTCTTCTGCGATGGCGGCCTGCTCCGCGTTGACAACGTCCATGATGACGCCGCCTTTCTGCATCTTCGCGAAGCCTCGCTTCAACAGGTCGGTCCCAAACCGCAACTCTTCCAGCGACAGTTCCAGCGGCATGACGCTTCTCCCCAGCGATCCAAACTAGGCGAGGAGGTTATTTGACGTTTTCTGGGACCCGTCCGGGGACGGTCGCGATTGCGCCCAATTGAACAGAGAGCCTCCGCCTCCTCGGTGCGGACCAAAACGTTATCAGAACGGGCCGGGTTCGACGCCGAAATGGGCGGCGGCAAGGCCCTGTGTGTCACGGGGATGCCTGGGAGCGGCAAGGAGGCGTTCCTGGAGATCGCCGCCGGGAGGGGCCTTCCCGTCATCCGGATGGGTGACGTCGTCCGAGCGGAGGCCGCCCGCCGAGGCATCGACCTCACGGACGTCGGCGTAGGGGGGATGGCGGATCGGGAGCGGGAGAAGCACGGGAGGGACATCTGGGCCCAACGGACCCTTGAGCGGATCGAGACCGGCCGCGTCGTCATCGATGGGCTGCGAAGCCTGGAAGAGCTGGATGCCTTCACGCGCCGCTTCACCGACGGCGTCGTCTTGGTCGCGGTCCACGCCTCCCAGGGGACCCGGTACCGCCGCATCGCTGAGCGGGCGCGCCAGGATGATATCGACTCCGAGGCCGCGTTCCGGACCCGGGATCGCAGGGAACTCCGCTGGGGGTTGGGGGGCCTCATCGCCCTGGCCGACGAGATGGTGGTCAACGAGGGGGACCTGGAGGCGTTCAAGGCCGAGGTGGAGGGGATTTTGGGGCGGGTATTCCCATGACGGCGGCCTTCCGCCGCCTGGACTTTCGGGTCCACGCTCACGCGACGGAGGAGGAAGAACGGGTGAGGCAGGCGTTTGCCTTCGTGAGCGGCGTGGAGGAACCTTCCGTGCAACGCGCAGAGGGGCACCATGGGAATCCCATCTCCATCCTCACGGCCACGGTGTCTCGCTCCGCGGAGATCCGCGCCTTCTGGGCTCGAGTCAAGGCCGAGGACCAGCTTCAGGTCATCCTGAGTGAGCTCGAGAGCCGTCTCGATGGAACCGGCCAGCTCTTTCTTCGGTTCGATAAACAGGAGGCCTACCGGGGACGTATGAAGCTCGTCCGCCATGATGACGTCGTGTCGGTGAAGGGCAAGGTCGTGTCTTATCCAGCCCGCAGGGAGCGGGCCCTGGAACTGGCCAGGACCTATCTGGAGGGGGTCTAGGCACGGAACTCACCCGTGAGCAGGAAGCCCTTCTCGAGGAGGGTACCCCCGCCGAGCGAAAGGCCATGGAACTCCTCGTGGCGTTGGGCACGATCTACGAGGCGGACCGGCTGATTCCCGTGGCGTCCGCTCACGTTTCGGGGGCGAGCTATGCCGTGGTCGGCGAGGCGGGGCTCGGTCTGCTGCAGGATTTCGCGTCCACGGGGAAGGTACGGGTCCGCACAACGGTGAATCCTCTCGGGATGGATACGGTGTCTTGGAAGGACATGGGCATTTCGAGTGCATTCGCCGACCGCCAGGCGCTCATCGTGGCGGCCTACCGCCGCCTGGGGGCGGAGGAGACGTGGAGCTGCATCCCCTACCAGATCGGGAACCGCCCGGGCCTCGGGGATCACATCGCGTGGGCCGAGTCCTCTGCGGTGGTGTTCGCCAACTCCATGCTGGGCGCCCGCACGAATCGCGAAGGTGGGCCCGCCGCGTTGGCGTCCGCCATCACGGGCCTGACCCCGGAATACGGACTTCACCTGTCTGCCCATCGGACGGCGACCGTCCGTGTCGAGGTCGAGGCAGACCTCCATGGGTACGAGTACTCGCTGTTAGGTCACCACCTCGGCCGGGAGCTTGGAAGCGGGGTGCCCTTCCTCCAAGGTCCCAAGGGTTCCGAAGACGAGTGGAAGGCTTTCGGTGCCGCTCTTGCCACGAGCAGCGACGTCGACATGTTCCATGCCAAGGACGTCACGCCTGAGTGGCGGAAGGCGGAGGTGGAGGGCAAGCCGGAGGTTCGGGTGACCCAGGATGAACTCTCGGCGGCGCGGGAGGAACTCCTGACCGCGGACACGTATGGGTGCATCGCCTTTGGATGCCCGCAGCTCTCGGCGGGAGAACTCGAAGCGATTGCCGAACTCATGGAGGTGCATCGACCCGAGGTCCCAGTATGGGTCTTTACGAGCCGCGCCACCGCCCGCGACGCCAGAGACGCGGTGGGACGAATCGAGCGGCACGGCGGTCGCGTTTGGTCGGACACCTGTGCGGAGGTCATGCCCTGGCCGGAGGATGGCGAGGTGGGGACGCCGTCGGCCAAGGCGGCGGTCTACCTTCCGAGGCTCTGCCGACAACGCGTCTATCTGAGCGACGCGAAGGATTTGCTGGGGGGAGGAACGTGAGGCTGCCTGCACGGCGGATTCAAGGGGGAGAGGCCCGTGGCCGGACCCTGGCCTCCTCGACCCCCATTTCCCTTCTCGGCGGGGTCGATCGCGAGACGGGCGAAATCTTGGATACCGCCACGGGCTTGCAAGGCGAGAGCGTTCACGACCGCATCCTGGTCTTTCCTCGCGGGAAGGGGAGCACCGCGGGTTCCTACGTACTCTACGGTCTCAAGTCCTTGGACCGGGCACCCGCCGCCCTCGTAGCCGGGGAGGCGGAGGCAGTTGTGGCCACGGGGGCCATTCTCTCGGAAATTCCAACCGTCGACCGGGTTCAGGTCGACCTCTTCCAGACGGGCGACACGGCCTTCGTTAACGCGTCCGAGGGCTACGTCGAATTGGAGAATGTGCGGCGCCGCGATGTGGTTACGTCCTTCTTGCGCCGCAACGATCGCCTCCTCCTCCTTCAGCGGAGCGCGGAGGTGGGAAGCTTTCAGGGCTACTGGGCCGGCGTATCCGGGTATCTCGAAGGCGACGAAGTGCCGGAGGAACGGGCGCGGGCTGAGATCCTCGAGGAGACCGGGGTTCGCCAGGCCGATCTGCAAGGGAAGGGACAGGTCGTGTTGGCGAGGGGTCGGGAGCCCGATACGGTCTGGGCCGTCCACCCCTTCCTCTTCGACGTTGCAACGGAGAAGGTAACCCTCGATTGGGAACACGATGCCTTCGAATGGGTTGCGCCCGAGGCCCTCGGGACGTACCGGACCGTTCCCAAGCTGCACGCGGTCCTTCGTAGTGCCCTGGAGAACACTAGCTGAGCTTCCGAAGCCCTACGGCGACGGGTTCTCCGTTGAGGTCCCACGTCTTTACGTGATCCCCCTTCGGTGCATCGTCTGTCGTCGTGAACCGCCCTGCACGCGTCTCCGATTGGACATGCGCCTCCCATGCCGCGAAGAACCCTACAAGCCGGTCGCTGGCCTGAACCTCCACCGCAATGTGGTCCTCGACCTGGAGTCCCATCTCCTTGCGCATCTGTTGCACCCGGCGTACGAGCTCTCGGGCGAAGGCCTCGGCCTCAATCGCAGGGGTCTGGCGGAAATCGACGAAAAGGGTCCCGAACGGTGTCCGGGCCTCCACGAGACCCTCCGCCAGGATTGCCTCGAAGCTCACCATGTCCGCGGTGATCTGGACGGGCTTCCCGCGGATGGAGAGTTCTAGGGAGCCCTGGGACACGGCCTCTTCCACCGCCTCCGGGTCCGCCTGGCCCAAGGCCTCTTCGATGTCGGGCGTGAGGGCGCGGTACCGTCGCCCGATGGCCGCCTTATCGGGACGGAGTTGTAACGTCCTTTCGCCCCAGGTCGCCCCCGGCTCGGTCACGTCGAGGGCCTTCGCGTTGGCCTGCTGCAGGAAGGTCTCCCTCAGGGACCGGAGCGCCGTCGAGACCTCCTCGTTCGCGGGGACGATCGAACATCGGGCGACGGGCCAGCGGAGCTTGTAGGATCGAACCTGTCGCAGCTTCCCCACCTCCTCCACGAAGAGCCGAACGGCCCCCATTTGCCCCTCGAGGGTGGCATCATGGAGGGCGCCCTCAGGGGTTGGCCAGTCCTCCATATGAACGGTGGGGAGAGGACCGCCCAAATCCTCGTACATGGCCTCGGCCACAAAGGGAGCGAGGGGAGCGAGGAGACGGGCGAGCTGGAGGAGGACCTCGTGGAGAGCCAGGTAAGCCGCGGTCTTCGCGGGGCTCTCCCCCTCCACCCAGGTTCGATCCCGGACCAATCGGACGTACCAGCGGGAAAGGTCGCGGAGGATGAAGTCCTCCAGCGTGCGGGTGGCCCTGTGCAGGTCATACGCGTTCAGGTGGGTGGAAACGGCCTCCACGAGCCCCTGAAGCCGGCTCAGAATCCATCGGTCCTCCGATCCGAGGCGCTCCGCGAGATCGTGCCTCGATCGCTCCTCGGGCTGGAAGCCGTCGAGGCCCATGTACAGGGTGGCAAACCGATGGACGTTCCAGAGGATGTTCAGCGTCCGGTGTGCGTTCCGCAACTCCTCCCAATGGAAGGCGAAGTCGTCCCACGGGGCCGCGGCCTTCAGGTTGTAGAGCCGAAGGGCGTCCATTCCGTACTCCTCGGCCGCCACCGCTGGCGTCAGGGCGTCGCCTCGGCTCTTGGAGAAGGCCTCCCCCTCGGCGGGCCAGACCCACCCATGCATGAGAACGGAGTCGTAGGGGGAACGGTCAAAGGCGACCACCCCCGCCCCGAGCTGGGAGTAAAACCAGCCCCGGGTCTGGTCATGGGCTTCGACGATCCAGGGAGCGGGCCACCACTTCTCGAAAACCTCCTTCTTCTGGGGATAACCGATACTCGCCCAAGTCGCCACTCCTGAATCGAACCAGACGTCCAGCACGTCCGGCACGCGGCGCATCTCCTCACCATCCTCCTCGCAGACCAGCGTGACCTCGTCAATCCATGGACGATGGAGGTCGATGTCCTCCTCAAACCCACTCGCGCCGCGCAACTCCGCGGCAGAAGCGACGACCCTCCGGTGCCCCTCGGCACACTCCCAAATCGGGATCGGAATGCCCCAGTAGCGCTGCCGTGAAATGGTCCAGTCCCTCGCGTTCTGGACCCAGTCGTACTGGCGTGCACTGCCGGCCCAGTCGGGGGTCCAGGTCACGCGCTCCACCTCGGCCAGCATCCGGTCCTTTACCTTTGTGACTTGGATGAACCACTGGTCCGTTGCCCGGTAGAGGATGGGCGTGTTGCAACGCCAGCAATGGCCGTAACGGTGGACGATCTCTCCCCGGAGGAAGAGGGCTCCATGGGCCTCCAGGTCCGCTATGATGACTTCGTTGGCCTCTTCTGTCGCCAGGCCTGCGTACTTGCCCCCTTCCTCTGTGAACCGACCGGCCTCGTCGATGGGGCTGAAGATCTCCAAACCGCGCCGTTGGCCGATCTCGAAGTCCTCCGGCCCGTGGCCGGGGGCGATGTGGACGAGACCCGTGAACTCCTTCGTCACCGTGTCGGAGGCGAGGACTCGGTGGACCCAATCTCCCTCGAACCGGGACTGAGCGGGTACGTCCTCGACGAGGGGATGGCTGTACTCCACGCCGACGAGCTCCTCTCCGCGGGCCGTTGAGAGGATTTCAAAGTCCTCGATCCCAGCCTCTGCAATCACTGCCGGGACGCTCTCCTCCGCCACCCAAAACGTTCCTGCTCTGCCCTCGCGCTGAAAGCGGACCCGGGCGTAGGAGAAATCGGGGTTCACTGCCACCGCCAGGTTGGCCGGCAAGGTCCAGGGCGTCGTGGTCCAGATGAGGAGGCTCTCATCCTTCCCCACCACGGGGAACTCCACGTAGATGGAGGGGTCCGTCACGTCCCAGTATTCGATCTCGTTGGCCGCCACGGGCGTCTCGCACCGCGGACACCACTCCAGGGACCGCTTCGCCCGGACGAGGAGCCCGGCATCGTGGGCCTTGCGAAGAGTCCACCATGCCGACTGGAGGTAATCGTTGGTGATCGTCATGTAGGGATTGTCCCAGTCCATCCAGACTCCCATCTGTATGAACTCCGCCGTCTGCCGCTGGAGGCGCTCCATCGCGAACGCGCGGCACTGTGCGACGAACTCGGCAACCCCAACCTCCTCCTCGATCTGTCGCTTGTTCTTGATGCCTAAGGCCCGCTCCACCAACACCTCGATCGGAAGCCCGTGCATGTCGTAGCCGGGCTGGTCCCAGACGTGATACCCCCGCATCCGGAGCCAGCGCAGCACCGTATCCTTGATGATCTTGTTTCGTGCGGTCCCCACGTGGACACCGCCGGTGGTGTACGGCGGGCCGTCGACGAAGTAATACCTCTCGCCCGCCTGACGGTGGGTCTTCGTTTTCTCGTACGCGTCCCGTTCCTCCCAAAGGACACGGACGCGGTCTTCGAGCTTCGGGGCCTGATAACTCTCCTCGGCCTGCTTGATCATCGCATCGCCTCGATTCGTCCGGGATTTGTCATCTCCCAGACGGGATGAACAGGAAAGCGGTAGCCTAAAACCCTTTCCCCATGAGTCGGACGAGGGAAAACGTAGTAGGGGTGAAGCTATCCTCCCCCCATGCAAGGAAGGCCCTTGTCTCGAATCCTGAGGAGCGTCGGTTGGGTCTTTGGCGGCGGCGCGGGGCTGCTTGTCGCGGCCGTTGTGGTCATTATGCATGACTCCGCGTTGTGGCTGCTCTCCCTGGTCCTAGTCGCCGGTGGTGCCCTGCTGTGGGCCGCTTTCGCGACGGCCGTCCTCACCCTGCTGGTAGAGCTGATCGAGGCCTCAAGAAAGACCCCTGCGGCCCGTGAGTGACCGGACAGACTGCCGCCACCGGGCTCCGCACCTAGCGGTGCCAGTCCCGTATTGAAAAGGGAGGGCCGGGACCGAGACTTTCAGGCCCGACGTCCGTCGAGGCCCATTGAACCCGGGTCAGGGGATCCACAGTCCCCCAGGATAACCACTACCCCATCCCGGCCACGAGCCACCATCCGTCGCGAGTTTTAAGGCCTTTTGGCGAGGCTAGCGCACGAGGAGGAAGGCGACGACTAGGTCGATGACCCCGACGGCGATCAACCCCACGATGATGAGTTGCCAGGCCTCCGGGACGAAAGGCAGCGAGGCAGCGGATCCGAAGAGAAGGAGCAAGCCAAAAATGCCGAGGACGAGACCCAGGCGTTTCCGAGCCGCGCGCGCCGGGTCCTCCTCGCCCCTCAGGTCCTCCATGGACGGGGATGGACCATGGAGCGCTTTAGGTTTCGCCTGAGGGAACCCTTAAGTCGATTTCTCTCATGAACCGCCTGGGTTTCTCATGAAACATCTTCTCTCCGTCATGGACGCCTCGGAGGACCTGGAGGACCTCCTGTCTGAGGCCGCCCGGTACAAGGAGGCCCGGCGACAGGGGAGCCACGAAGATACGTTGCGCGAGAAGACTCTAGCCATGATCTTCGAAAAGGCCAGCACGCGGTCCCGCATCTCCTTCGAGGTGGGGATGACCCACCTGGGCGGCGCGGCTCTGTACCTCAATCGACAGGACCTGCAGCTGGGGAGAGGAGAGACGCTGGAGGACACGGCCCAGGTCTTGAGCCGGTACGTGGACGCGATCCTCTACCGTGCCTACCGCCATGCGGATGTGGTCCGCCTCGCGCAGGCGGCGTCGGTTCCGGTCATCAACGGCCTCGACGACCTGGAGCACCCCGCCCAGATCCTCTCAGACCTCTTCACCATCAAGGAGGCTCTCGGTGAACTGCGAGGCCGCAAGCTATCCTATGTGGGAGATGGCAACAACGTATGCAATTCGCTCCTCCTCGGCTGCGCACTGACTGGCATGAACATAGCCGTCGCCTCCCCATCTGGCTATGAGCCGGATGCAGGAATCCTGGCAACCGCCGAACGTGTCGCGTCCGAGGGTGGGTCCTGGGTCAAGGTCCTTCAGGATCCGACCGAGGCCGTGGATGGGGCGGACATCATCTATACCGATGTCTGGGTATCCATGGGGATGGAGGAGGAGCGAGAGGAGCGTGAGCAGGTCTTCCGCCCTTACCAGGTCAATCGAGACCTCGTTGGCAGGGCGGCCGGGAACGTCCGCGTCATGCACGACCTCCCTGCACACAGGGGTCTCGAGATTACCGACGAGGTTATTGACGGACCCGCCTCCCTCGTTTGGGAGCAAGCTGAGAACCGCTTGCACATGCAGAAGGCCCTCCTCGTTCAACTCCTTGGAGGGGGAGGTTCCTGAGCGAAACGTCGGATCTGCGTTTAGGGGCGCCCTCAGAAGAAGTCCGCGGGGTCATCGCCGGAAAGGAGCTCCAGGAGCCCATCGGGATACAGCGGCGCCTCACCCTGCCGGAACAGGGAGAGGGGCTTCCACGACGCCTCGAAGGACATTCCATCTTCTTCCTGGCCTTCCAGGGCCTCCACCTCATAGAGGGACCTGTTCACGAAGTCACCCTCAAAGATGAGGACAATCTCATGTCCGGTCTCGCCCTCATTGGTGAAGATGTTCTCAAGGACGCCCAAGAATCGGAGGTTGGTGAGCTCCGCCTCAATCTCTTCCTGAAGCTCGCGTTCAACGGCCTGGCGTGCAGGCTCGCCGAACTCAATGGTGCCTCCCAAGGGTCGATAGTAGGCCTCATCCTTCGGCGCGTCGTACCCCTCAAAGACGAAGAGCTTGTCGTCCTCTCGGAGGACGCAGATCGCGAGCGGTCGAGGCCAGGGGGGTCGGGGGTCCATCGCATCACTCACTGGTCGCCATCAGGGCGTGTCACATAGCGCTTTCCTTGGCAGCCAACGGTCACACTTTAGGGATAGTGCTACCGTTCCGGAAAGTGGAGTGCCCTGGTGGGAAACCCGTAATACGGCTCGTGCCTGTCCCGTACGGAGGGGATGTTTGGATGGACAATCCCGAAAAGATCTTCGCGCGATTGCAGGAGGAGGTCCGAGAGCATCCCGACGTCCTCGGGTTCTTCCTCGGAGGATCCAGGGGGAAGGGCCTCGTCACGAGGCATTCCGACTATGACATCTACATTGTCGTGAAGGACGGACTCGTCGGGCCCTTCACAGAGACGCTCCAGAGGGATCTTCCCGTTACCGAAGCCTACACTTGGGTCGGGGACGAGTCCGAGAAGGTGAGCGTGGGGGACTTCGGGTCCATCGTGGTTTTCTCCCTTTCCGGATTTGAAAGGCATGCGGCTGTGGGAAGCGGGTACGAATGGGACCGGTACAACTTCGCCCACATCAAGGTCCTCCTCGACAAGAACGACAGGATCCAGAGTCTCGTAGATGAGAAGGGGAGATTGCCCCGAGACGCGATCCGGGACCGTGTTTCCCGGAACCTCGACGGCTACATCAACGGGGTCTATCGTTCCCTGAAGTGTTTCCGGGACGGGAACGCAGTGGGAGCGCGGCTGGAAGCCAGCCGATCCCTTCACTTCCTTCTGGAGGTCCTCTTCGGGATCGAGGGACGAGTCGCTCCATACTACAAGTACCTGGCATGGGAACTCGAGAGGTTTCCGTTGCCGGAACTCGGAATGGCGTCAGAGGCGTTTGTTGGATCGCTCATGAAACTCCTCGAGAACGGACATGTCGCGACCCAGCAGACCCTCTTCCGAACAACGGAGAGGTTGTGCCGGAACGAGGGGTACGGCTCCATCCTGGATGACTGGGGGCCGGATCTTGATTGGATCAGGACGTACAGGAGGCGTGCAGATACTACAGGTCCATCATAGATCTGGGACGCATTATGGGGCTAGTGTTATCAAGGCACTAGGTGTTGTCCTGTAACCTCGTACCATGCTCCGGGACAGACCTCAACAAGACCTCATGTCAGGCGAGACTTTCCCGGCACGGTGGATGGTTTCGCCAAGCCGCCGTGTTTACCGTGTATTTGCGTGGGGCGCTGTCTTCATTGGTTTGGTTGGGATATTCCTGCTCCGATCAGAGATCTACATCGGCGTAGGCTTCCTACTCCTCCTCGCCGGAATCATCCTCGCCGTATTCAGCGCCATCCAGCGATCTCGTAGCGCCCCGATCCTTCGCCCCTCGCCGAAGAAGGCGCGATGCCCGAGGTGTGGCCCCGTCAAACCTGTCCCGATCATGTATGGCCTCCCCGCGTCCCCGGACAAGGTCCACGCGGCGGAGAGAAGGGGAGAGTTGCTGTGGGGCGGCTGCGTAGTTTCCGGGGATAGTCCCCTCTACGCATGTCCCGTTTGTCATGAAGGTTTGCCGAAGTTGGGGACCTATGGCGCGGATGTTGACCTGTCCTAGAAGGATGCTAGCCAGCTCTCCTACGTCGGGAGCGCAGTACCAGAGAACTAGTCGTCCAGAGATACTATAGGGCTAATGCTACACCCATTCATCATCCCGATCTTCATCAGCGTGATCTGAACTTCAATCGAGATTCCCCACTTTTCCACAGGCCTTCTTCTCAAAGGGTTAGAAAGGCACTCGGAGGATTCAAGAGGGCTGTCTAGTAATCGAGTGCGCTAGTGTGGGTTTGGGTTGCAGTCGTGAGGAGGAACGGAAGAATATTGGCCTTGTCTGCGGCGGTGTTGCTTGTGATACCGGTAGCCGTTTTGGCGTCCCCTGGCAACATGGCAGGAGATGCCTACAAGGTGAAGGGCACTAACCTCCACATAATCGGCGATTTCGGTGACAACATGGCCTATGACGGCTCCGGCGTCGTCGAATCGAAGGGCAAGGCGAAAATGGAGGTCGACCCCGTGGCAAACACGGGCAAAATCGTCGTGAAGTGGAAGGATCCGCGACAAAGCGTCGCCGATCTGGTCGGGG
Organism: Thermoplasmata archaeon; assembly: GCA_046759865.1. GTDB lineage: Archaea > Thermoplasmatota > Thermoplasmata > RBG-16-68-12 > JAJISG01 > JAJISK01. The sequence goes on along the minus strand of JBHIDB010000021.1, from coordinate 794 downwards.
AAACCGCTCCCGTCGAAGTTCGCGTTGAGCAGACGATCTACATGCCCCCGGACCATCCTTCAGGCGTGATTTCGGATGGGATTCGACTACGCACAATCGTTGGCGATCCCATCGCGATCAACCACTTTGAACACGGGAGCACCGGGGTCGGGGCGCCCATTGTCACGAGCGTCTTCACGTACCTCGCCACGTGGGGACCAGCGAGTGTCTACATCCAGGGGGAGTTCTACGGGATGCTCGCCATGCATACGATGCTGACTGAAGGCGTAAGGGACGAGATCACCGATCGAGTGTACAACTCCGATAAGTCCGATTTCTACAGCCCGATGGACCCGGACGATGGCTTCACGGACCCAGCAGAGACCCAGTTGCATGTGATCATCCGAAGTTTCGAGATGGACCCTGACAACTTTCCGCCCTTCGCCATCTTCTGGCACCTGATGTTCTACGACCTCAAGGTGGAAATCCGACAATAAAGTACTTCGAGATAGCAAGGCCTTCGCTTCCCTGCCGCCGTGAGAACGGCCATAAGCCTCTTCGATCAGTCTCTGGCTCCTCCTCGGCCTACTCCCAATGAACCTCCTCTCGTTCTCCAGGAAGCATGGCCCCCGCGGCGCAAGCCTTCTACCTCCTTGCGGATTCATAGAAGGCGGGATCATCGCCCGAATGAGCCGAGAAACGGGCCCACCTGGCTTAGGGCTTTTTGAGGGGATGGCGAGATTTCTTTCGTCAGAGCACTAGAAGATGGGTAGGGATCCGCTCCTCGCCGCAGTTGCCGAAGCATTACAGGGGTA
>JBHIDB010000020.1:0-16050 GCA_046759865.1 Thermoplasmata archaeon | reverse complement strand
GGACCTGGGTCATGGCCAGGTCGGGGGCGTTCAGGAGCATGAAGGCCATGGCCAGAAGGAAGCCCATTCCGGACAGGCTTAGGACGGCGTGGAGGGTCGCTCGGAGGAGCGCGGCAAGGACGGCGAAGACGATCATCGCCACGAGGACGATGGCCAGGGCCATGGTGGTGATGGAGTCGGGACCCGGGAAGGTAACGACGGTAGGGATGAGGAGGGGCGCGCCGAGAAGAGGAATCAGAGGGACGAGCAGGGCCGCGGCGACGGCGAGGAGAAGGACGAGGCTGTACCGACGGAGGGAGCCGTTCTGTATGGCCAACGCCGCGCGCTGACCGGCGCCCTGCACCCCGCCGATGAAGACCGCATAGGCTCGGCTCGGGGTCGCCCTACGGAGGCCGCGGGCGACCCGCTGCAACAGCGCCTGACTCCCGGCATACCGCCAAGTCAGAAGGACGCCCAGGAGGGCCGAGAGGAGGCTCATGATCGCAGCGGGGGCGCTGACGCTCAGGAGGGATGGGGCGAAGACCTCGCCCGGAGAAAGGGTCCCATTGATGACGCCCGTGACCAGGCCAGGGAAGAGTCCCAGCGTAAGGGCCAGCCCCCCCAGGACGAGGGCGGGAATGGCCAGTGCGAGGGGCTCCGTCACTTCGGTCCGCTTCGGTCCCAGGAAGAGGCGCGCGAAGAAGTTCCAGGCGTAAGCGAAGGTGAGGCCTCCGCCGATGACGATCAGGACGGAAGCCCACAGGGGGCCCGCTTCCCAGGTCGCATCGAACACCGCTTCTTTGCTGAGGAAGCCCCCCAGCGGGGGGATCCCGGCCAACGAGAAGGCGACCAGGCCGCACGCGACCGCGGTGATGGGCATCCCGAAACGGAGGCCCCCCAACTCCCGGATGTCATTCATCCTAGTGGCGTAGATGACCGTGCCCGCCACGAGGAAGAGGCCGCCCTTCATCACCGCGTGATTGACCGTGTGGAGGAGGCCCGCCCCTGGCCCCAGTACCGGCGCTAGGGCGAAGGAGGTCGCGAGGAGCCCGAGCTGGCTGATGGTGCTGAAGGCGAGGATGCGCTTGAGGTCGGTGGCCCGGATTGCCTGGAGTCCCCCCAGGATCATCGTGCCGATCCCGAGGGCGAGGAGGACGGCGATCCAGATCTCCGAGCCGAGGACCGGGAACAAGCGGGCGAGCAGGAAGATGCCCGCTTTGACCATGGCAGCGGAGTGGAGGTAGGCGCTCACGGGGGTGGGAGCCACCATGGCGTCCGGGAGCCAGATGTGGAAGGGGAACTGGGCCGACTTGGCCAAAACCGCTACGATGAAGAGGAGGAGGATCGGCACGTAGAGGCCACTCGACATGACGTCGCTGCCGGCGCCAAGGACGACCTCCAGGCTGAACGAGCCCACCACGAACCCGATGGCCAGGAAGGAGAGGAGGAGGGCGATGCCCCCGAGACCCGTGAGGAGGAGCGCCTTCAGGGCGGCGTCGGTGGATCGCTTGTCTCGCTTCTCCAGGCCAATGAGGAGGAAGGAGCTGATGGTGGTCAGCTCCCAGAAGAGGAACAGCAAGATGAGGTCCCCCGCGAGGACCAGCCCCAGCATGGAGCCCATGAAGAGGGCCATGTAGAGGTAGAAGGGACCCGCCACCCGCTCCCCCGCCATGAAGGCAGCTGAGTAGGCGAAGATGAGGGCGCCGATGCCCGTCACGAGCAGGCCAAACAGGAGGGAGAGGGAATCGAGGCGGAGTGAGAAGGTAATCCCCGCCGAGGGAATCCAAGGAAGGACCACCAGGACCTCCCCTACAAGGGTCCACAAAACGGCGAGGAGCGCGAACGACGCAGCTCCGACCGCCAGCCCCGCCCATCCGGGTGCGCGCGGTCCCAGGCGCCGGAGGAGCGGGACCAACGGCCCCAGGAGGAAGGGCAGGCTAAGAGCAATCAGAAGCCAGAGGCCCACGTCCACTGCGTCCCATCCTCCTTAATGATCGGGGCTCGCGTTGGCAATCGTGAAACCTATAAATAGATGAGCGGGGGCCAGCCAGACCCCGGGAAGCCTTATTCCTCGCCGCCCCCTTAGCCGGCTTCGTGCTCGTCCTGTCCCACGAGGACCTCGAGGAGGTCTTGGACATGCGCACCGTCATCGACGCCGTCGAGCGGGGCCTGGTGGAGCACGCCCGCGGGACCGTCTCCATGCCCCCGCGGCAGATCCACGACATCGACGGGATCGGGTCCACTTACGTCATGTCATCCTACCTCGGCGGCATGCGGGCCCTGGCCCTCAAGGTCGTCTCAGAGTTTCATGGGAACCGGGAGCGGGGCATCCCTTCCATCCAGGGCGCGGTGCTCCTCTTGGACGCTGACACGGGGGAGGTCCTGTCCCTCATGGACGGAGCCACCATCACGGCCCTCCGGACGGGCGCCGCTGGGGCCTTGGCCGCGCGCGCCCTTTCCGTCGTGGACGCCCAGGTGGCCGGCATCCTAGGGACGGGAGCCCAGGCCCGATCTCAGATCCAAGGCCTCTGGGTCGTTCGGGACCTCCAGCTGGTGAAGGCCTACAGCCCGACGAAATCGCATGTCCGGGCGTTCTGTGAGGAGGTAGCGGCCCAGCTGCAGGTTGATGCCCTCGTCGCGGAAGAGCCCCGGGAGGTGGTGACGGGGAGTGACGTGGTTATTACCGCCACGAACGCCACGGTTCCCATCCTCCCCGGAACCTGGCTCGAAGAGGGGGTCCACGTGACATCCATTGGTGGTGGGCAGGTCCGCGAGCTAGATGCCGAGGTGTACCGCAGGGCTCGCGTCGTGGTCGATTGGCGGGAAGGCGCCCTGGAAGAGGCCCGGGACCTCATCGAGGCCATGGCAGAAGGCGCCTTCTCCCCCTCAGATATCGAGGCGGAGCTGGGGGAGGTGGTGGCCGGAATGCATAAGGGCCGGCTTTCGAAGGACGAGATCACCCTCTTCCGGTCCGTGGGCATGGCCGTGGAAGACGCCGCCACGGCGTTCGTCGCCTACGACCTGGCGGTGGAAGCGGGCATTGGGACCCGGAGCTAGTCTAGGTAGAACGTCGCGAGATCCGCGAGTGTCCGAAATCGCTCGATGAGCTTCTCGGGACGCTCCGTGCCAGCGTCGTTCACCAGGACGTCAAGCATTGTAGATGGGACCTCCTCGAAGTAGAAGTTGAGCGCCTCCACTTGCGGGCTAAGCTCGGCGGGGTCCCGCCTCTCCTCCTCCCAGACCATCTTCTCCCCTTCCAACTCCAGCTTCAGCACCTCAAGCAGTGGAAGAAACGGGACACCCTTCTCGCGACAGGCCAATGCCAGCGATAACGTGCCGATCTTGTTGACGAGACTGCCTCGGCGAAGAAGGGAGTCGGCCCCACTCAAGACGGCATCCGCCCGGCCCACGAGGGTCGGCCCCGCCGCGTCCGCGACGAGAAACGCCTCCACCCCACCCCGGCGGAGGTCCGCGACCAATCGGACTCCCTCTTGAAGGGGCCGAGACTCGCAGACGTAAACCCGAGGACCCCCGGCGTCGCCGTCGCGCGTGAGTGCTTCGAAGACATCGGTGCTGTAGCTGAGGGTCACGACGCGTTCCGCCCCCTCGATCGCTCCCGCGGCGTCCGTAGCAACTGTCCGGCGTGCCTGTAAGAGCCGTTCTCGCAGACTCCCGATTTCGGCGCTCCGGCCCTCTACGACGAGCTTCTTGGCGAGGAGGGAGGCGTTCCGAACGGCCACCATCCACGGCTGGACCGACCTCATCGTACGGTGAAGCTCGTTGACGGTCTCTCGAGCGGCCAACGGTCCAGTGAGAAGCTCGTAGGCGTCCAGGACACGCAGCGCCAAGGGGAACGCCCCAGAACTCTTGTCCCCGGCGATTTCCTCTGCCCGTTGTCTAACCGGTTCCGGAAGCATCCTTCCTCGTCCGCTCGAAGTACCGCCGAAAGCCCATCAGGTTCGTGGCAATGATCCGCTGGACGAAAACACGGGGGAACTCTGTCACGTTCGCGTACCACTCCTCGTAGACGGTCTCTACGGCCTCCGGGAGGCCCATCTCGGCGAAGAGTTTCGCCGCCTTGGCCCCCCACCGCTCGTACTCTCTTCGCTGCTTTCGCAGCATCTGGCCCGCGTCCAAGTAGGGACCGTAGTGGCTGTACAGCAGTGCCTCTGGGCGCAGCGCCTCCAGCCGCTCCATGGTCTCCAGGGCCGTCGGCAGGTCGAACTCCGGGAAGGGGGAGGTCGGAATGATGCGGTCATCCACTGGGAAGTAGATGCCGGAGGAGTCGCCCGTGTAGAGGGCTCGTGTCGATCGATCCAGGATGCACACGTGGTGGCGGGCGTGGCCGGGACTGTAGACGATCTCGAGCTCCCGGCCCCCCAGGTCGAGGACTTCGCCTCCCTTTAAGGGTTCCAAGCGCCCCTCGGGAATCGGCTGGAGGGTGCCATAGCCGGAGAACGCATCGCCCAAGGCCTGAGTGGCGCTGGCGAGGAGACGACGGGGGTCCGCGAGGTGCGGATAGCCTCGTTCGTGCACGTACACCTGGGCACGCGAGAGTGCGTCCAGGAGGAACCCCGCCCCGCCGGCGTGATCCAGGTGGATGTGGGTGACAATCACGTTCTCGACGCGGGAGGGGTCGACCCGGAGCTGGGCCAGGGCGTCGAGGATCGCCCCTTTCGAATCCGAAGTGCCTGTCTCGATGAGGGTAGGCCGCTCTTCATCGATCAGATAGATGCCCCCGAAGTGGGGCGCGCCGAACATGTGAACGTCCATGAGCGTGGTTCGCTCGTCGAATTCCATCGGGGTAGTGGGGACGAGGCCGCTAGCCACGTTGCGAGGAGCCAGTTCCCGCGCTTAAGGTTTCCCCGCCCCGCCGGGAAGCTATAAGGGCGGCCGTCCGCTCTGCGGAACTTCGGAGGAGTCTGGGTGTCTGACTTCCAGGAGGAGTACGTCCTACGCCATCCCAGTTCGCAGAAGTTCTTTGAAGAGGCCTCGGCCGTGACCCCCGGAGGCGTGTCCCACAACCTTCGCTTCTTCCCGCCCTACCCCCTGTTCGTGGAGTCGGCCTCGGGGAATCGCCTGCGGGATGTGGACGGGAACGAGTACGTGGATTATTGGATGGGTCACTTCGCCCTCCTCCTCGGCCACAACCCTCCGCCGGTCGTCGAGGCGCTCAAGGACCAGCTCGAACACGGGCTGCAGTGGGGCATCGCGAACCCGCTGGAGGTGCGGCTCGCGGAGCGGGTGCAGCGACACGTCCCCTGCGCCGAGGCAGTGCGATTCTGCAACACCGGAGCCGAGGCGACCATGTACGCCGTCCGGACGGCGCGGGGCTACACGGGTCGCACGAAGGTCCTCAAGGCCACCGGCGGGTGGCATGGCTACTCCACCGACCTCCTCGGCGCCATCCATCCGCCCTTCGAGGCGCCCGAGTCCCTGGGCCTGCCCGCCCCCTTCGAGGCTCGCGTCGGAACCTTCCCTTTCAACGACCCAGAGGGAGCCGCAAGCGCAATCCAGAGGGAGAAGGACCTGGCCGCCGTGATCGTCGAGCCAGTGCTCGGCGCGGGCGGAGGCATTCCTCCCGAGCCCGGTTTCCTGCAGGCCCTCCGGGAGGAGACCGAGGCCAAGGATGCCCTCCTCATCTTCGATGAGATCATCACCGGATTCCGCTTGGGGCTCGGCGGGGCCCAGGCGCACTACGGGGTGACGCCGGACATGGTGACCCTAGGCAAGATCCTAGGCGGCGGCCTGCCCGTCGGTGCCATCGCCGGGAAAGAGGAGGTCATGAGGTGGACGAGCGTGACGGGTCCGGAACGGGATGGCCTCCGGGTGGCCGTGGGCGGGGGCACGTTCTCCTGCAACCCCATGTCCATGCGGGCGGGATTGGCGACGCTCGAATACCTGGAGGCACACCAGGATGGGTACGAGGGAATCGGGCGTATGGGCGAAGCGCTTCGAGAACAGGCCCGAGAGGTCTTGGCTTCCCAGGGGGTCCCGGCCGTGGTTGCGGGCGTCGCGTCGCTCTTCCAGATTCACTTCCTGAAGGAGGAGACGAATGCCCTCCAGAGCGCAGAGGATGTCCACCGGTACACCATCCCTAGCCGGGCCACGGAGGAGTTCAAGGTCCGCATGCTCAACGAGGGGGTCCACACCATGCACGGGGGAGGCTGCCTCTCCTTCGTCCACTCGGGGGCCGATGTTCGAGGCTTCCTGGAAGCGCTCTCCGTGGCGGCCGGGGCGATGCGGGGGGTCGCCGCGTGAGCGAACTCCTCCGAATTCTCCCCTTTGGCCTCGGACCCATTGGGGCCGCCCTCACCCAGGAGTGCCTGCGCCGCGGCTACGAAATCGTGGGTGGTGTGGACGTCGACCCGGCGAAAGTGGGACGGGACATGGGGGAGCTGATCGGGGGGAAGGCCCTGGGCGTGGAGGTCTCCCCCGATATCCCCTCGGCCGCGGAGAAGGGGGAGGTCGACGTGGTCCTCCATGCCGCCACCTCCTACATCTGGGAGGCCCATCCCCAGCTCGCCGAGGCCTTCCGGGTGGGGGCCCACGTGGTCTCCACCTGCGAGGAACTCGCCTACCCGTGGCGCTCCCACCGTCACTTCGCCCAGGAAATCGATCAGGCGGCGAAGTGGGAGGACGTGACGGTCCTGGGGACGGGGGCGAATCCGGGCTTCGTCATGGACACCTTGGTCGTCGCCCTCGCAAGCGTGTGCCGGGCGGTGACCCACGTCCATGCGCAGCGCCTCCTGGACGCGAGCCGGCGGAGGCTTCCCCTGCGGCAGAAGGTGGGAATCGGGCTCCGTCCGGGGGAATTCGCCGAGAGGGCGAAGGAAGGGGCCGTTGGGCACGTAGGGACCTACGAATCCATCGACATGATCGGAGCGGCCTTCGGGTGGAACCTTAGGGAGGTCACCTCCGACCTTGTGCCCGTCGTGGCGGAAGAGGAGCGAGCGACCCCCGAGGGGACGGTGGCCAGGGGCCGGGTGGCCGGGATCCGGCAAGTTGGCCTCGGGTACGTGAAGGGCGGCGAGGCGATCCGGCTCGAGCTGGAGATGAGCTGGGGACCGAAGGAACCGGAGGACGCCGTCACCATCGAGGGCGATCCCGGGGTTGATCTTCTCATTCCGGGCGGCCTCCCTGGGGACGAAGCGACCGTGGCGGCGGTGGTCAACGCGATTCCTCGTGTCGTGGAGGCCGAACCGGGGCTCAAGACGATGCTGGACCTCCCTCTCCCCCGTTACGTGGAGCCCCTGCCCCCGGAACTCTAAGACCCCCCATTGCCCAGGACGGGCGCCTTCGCGCGCCCTTGGGCGACGGGATCCCGGGCTGGGATGAGGAGGAGACCGAACAAGGCCACCCAGACCGCGGCTACAACGAACGGCCAGAGATTGGTCTCGAGCGGCCCGAAGGCTTCAGCCAGGTAGCCAAGGAGGAGTGGACCGACGACCCATCCGAGATCGGCAATGCTCCGGTACACCCCCATCGCCGTGCCCATCCCTGCCTCCGGGGCCAGGTCGGCGGCCCACGCGGCGATGGGCCCGTGAAAGCCCAAGGCGAGCCCGTACAACACCATCGTGAGGGAGAGGACCGAGAGGGACGGGGAGAAGAAGATAAAAGGCAGGACGAGGCCGCTGAGGAGCAGGCTGGCCATGAGGGGACCCTTGCGGCCGATCCGGTCGGCGACGCGGCCTGAGGCAAGCATGGTCACGAGACCCGCGACGGCGACCAGGGTGAGGATGAGCCCGATGAAGGCGGGATCGAGGCCAAAGCGAGCCTTGGCCCATAGGGGAAACAAGGTGGCATTGAAGCCTCCTCGGAGGAGGAAGGCACTCAGCGCGCCGAGAGTCACGAGGACGAAGGAGGGGTTGCGAATGAGACGCATCACATCCCTCATGCCAACGGCCATTTGAGGGCGCTCCCCGATCGATTCCCGCAGAAAGGCCCGGACCAGGACCAAGGCCACGAAGGCCGCGAGAGCGTAGAAGAAGAAGGGAGCGGCGAGACCGAAGGCGACCGCCAAGTAGCCCCCGACGGCGGGACCTGAGACCGCCCCCGCGATCAGGGCGGCGACGTAGTAACTCATGTACTCCCCGCGCCGTTCCTCTGGGGCCGACCGGACGAGTACGGCCATCGAGGTCGTCACGTAGAGGGCCGACCCCACTCCCTCCGCTACACGAACCGCCAGGAGCACCCAGTAATTGAAGGCGAGACCGGCTAGGAAAGAGGAGACGGCGATAATCAACAGGCCGTAACTCATCACGCGCCGATGACCTACCCGATCCCCCCAGAGCCCGGCGGGAATGTTGACGAACACCCGGGCGAGGGCGAAGGCCGAGATGAGAAGGCCGACCATTGTCGCGGTCGCACCGAGTTCTTGGGCGTAGAACGGGAGAGCCGGGCTGATCAGCGTCAGTCCCATCAAAACAAGGAAAACGACGACCGACAGGACGATGACCGTCGCCTTCTCTTGCCGCACGAGCTCGCCTTCCGTGGGTCTTCTCGGCCAAGGGGGCGCCGTCACAAGAAGCTTGTGCGCCTCGCCATGCCAGTTGCTTCCGCGCCAATACGCCCCACAAGCGGCTTACGCTGGCAACCATCGGGAGCGGAATCCGACGTTCGCCCATCGCTCGTGCAGCGTCCCGGTAAGGTCGGAGGCAGCGGCTAGCTCCCGGAGTCGACTCGGGATGGTGGAGTACTCCCCATCCCGTAGTTTCTGGAGGTCGAATCGCGTCTCCAACCCGAAGTCATTGGGTGGCTGGACGAAGGCGGTGGACTCGATGGCCCAAAACATCACATCGGTGGTGTTGTTGCTGTGGAAAGGATGCACCGGATCCTCATAGTCCAGATCGCTGGTGTAGACCAGGTTCACCAACCCCATGATGTGGCCCAGCTCATGGACGAGGACGGAGCCCTCCACTTCCCCTGGGGAAGGTCCCGGCCCGCCCGTCACGGCGCGGATGACGTCCTTGAAGATGACAAGTGAGCTCGCGCTATAGGCCGCGCCGAGAGCGTTGTCGTCTTCCAGCTGGCCGGAAATCGAGAGAAGGTAGAGCGTGAAGGTATCGCCCCCGGTCGCCTCGTCCCGGTTGGCTCGCTCCAGATCCAGGAGATCCAGGGTGCTGAACCGCGTTGCGTTCACTTGGATGACATCGAAGACCGTCTGAATGGATTCTTTGGCTGTGTAGGTCGCCAGTCGAGCCTCAAGGACCGCGAGGGCTGACGACGTCGGCCGATCCCCCGCCGTATGGTCGACCTCCAGGAGGAGGTTGGGATAGGGCGAGGCCTGGAGGAGCTCGAGGGCCTGCTCCCCCGGAAACGAGCTCCCTGCGAAAAGCTGCCGAAGGAGAAGAAAAGCAAACGAGCCGAGTATGATTGCCGCCGCTACGCCTACCGCAATCAGCACGACGGTCCGGGGCTTCACGCGGCCCCGAACCAAGCCCCCTTAAAAGCGGTTTGGGGGTTCGCAAGGCGTCCTCACCACCTACGCGGGCGGCCTTCTACGCCGGAGATAGCGGCGTACGCGCTCGCCCATGAAGGGGAGGCGCCGCGGGGATGCAGTCGCCGGGAGTAGGACCCGGACCTCCCCCCGTTCCATGAGGCACCCCAGGAGGCCCACGCCTTCGCGCTGGATGTAGTGGGACTTGTATAGGAGGCGAAGGGCCTTTGGGAAGGGGAAGCAGAGGTACGATCGATCACAGGCCACCTGGTAGCAGATCGCCTGTCGAAGCCCCCTCCTCCAGTCGACCAGCTTGAGCTCGACCGCCGTTAGGCCCTCTCCGAGCCCCACGAGGTCCGCGATGCGTCCGTTGAGGGGAACCTCGTCGTGAACCTCCATCCCTTGGTTCTCAAGGAAGCGGGTGACGAGGGGACGGAGATTCGCCTCCTTCATGGCGGCGGCGAAAGGGGACCGGGTCTTAGCCTCTTTGGTGGGGGGAAGCCGAAAATAGGGCCCTGGTCCTAGGCGGGGCCCATGCAGCCGCGTGTCTTCGTCACCCGCAGGATCCCTCGACCCGGCCTGGAGATGCTGGAAAAGGCGACCGACCTCCGCGTGTTCGAAGAAGACCGGATGCCCACCCGGGAGGAGGTCCGGGAAGGCCTTCAGGGATCCGTGGGTGTCCTCTCCCTCCTGACGGACCTCATCGACGGGGAGCTTATGGACGTGGGGGACCTGAAGGTCATCTCCAACTACGCGGCGGGGGTGGATAACATCGACCTCGATGCGGCGACGCAGCGGGGCATCCTCGTCACCAACGCGCCTGTCGACGGACTCCGGGAGTCCCCCGCTGATCACACGCTCGCGCTCATCCTAGCTCTCAGCCGCCGCATCGTGGAAGGGGATCGCCTGGTCCGGGAAGGGAGCTTCGTGGGATGGGGGCCCGAGCTGCTCCTCGGGACGGACGTGTATGGGAAGACCCTCGGCATCGTCGGCCCGGGCGGCATCGGGGCGGCGGTCGCAAAGCGGGCGCGAGGGTTCGGTATGAGGATCCTCTATCACGGCCGAGAGCCGAAACCGAATTGGGAGGAGGAGTGGGGAGGCCGCTTCACGTCCCTTCCACAACTCCTCCGGGAAGCCGACGTGGTCACGCTTCACGTGCCCCTAACGCCCAAAACGAGACACTTGATCGCGACCCAAGAACTCCGCATGATGAGGAAAGGCGCCTTCCTCATCAACACCTCTCGGGGCCCCGTCGTGGATGAGGAGGCCTTGGTGGTCGCCCTCCGGGAGGGCCGTCCCGCCGGGGCCGCCTTGGACGTGTACGAGCACGAGCCGTCCGTGCATCCGGAACTCCTCGGCATGCGAAATGTGGTCCTGACGCCTCACACTGCCTCCGCCACCTGGGAGACGCGGAGCGAGATGGCCGTCGTGGCGGCAAGGAACCTCCTGGCGGCGCTGCGTGGAGAGGTGCCCCCCTTCCTCGTGAACCCGGAGGTGCTCTCCTCTCAGAATTGAGAATGACGCCAGAAGCCTTTTCCCCATCAATGGGGTGGGCAGAGGGATGGCCAGCGGCCTTTCCGACCGGCTCCTGTGGCGTGGAGCCCCCTCCCGACTCATCTTCCTCCACTTCTACCTCTTCATGCTTCTCCTGGCAGGCCTGAGCGTCAGTCTCTCCTGGGGCTTCCTCAACCTCGGCCTTCCGGCCGTCGGCGGATACGACCTCAATGCGGTCCTTGCGCTGGGGACGGCCCTCCTGGCGTTCGTAATTTTCCTCGTGGCCGAACTCAAGCGGATCACCCGGCGCTACATGGTCTTGGAGCACCGCGTGGCGCGGCGCGAGGGCATTCTGAGCAAGCGGGTCCAGTACATGCCCTACAACAAGGTGGAGCGGGTCGAGATCCGGCAGTCCATCCTGGCGCGCCTCTTCGGAATCGGCAACCTCTTCGTCGACACGGGGGAGGACAGCCTCGTCTTTCAGGCCGTACGGAATCCCGCCAAGGTGGAGCGCATCGTTGCGAAACAGCTGAAGGAGCTGCGCGCGAGTGCCACCCTGGCCTAGGTGAGACGTCAACTATCGCTTCTCCAAGATCGCGACGTACAACTCGCCATCGGGTTCGACGAATCGGTGGACCTGCCACGCCGTGCCCGCCAGGAGCGCCTGCAATTCCTCCCGGGACACCATGAGATAGTCGAACCACGGCGTCGCGTACTTTCGGTATCGGACGCGGATCCGGACCTGCCCGGACATCCGTCCTCGTCGTCGGTTCCAGGCGTGATACTCCAGGTGCTCCGGCCTCTCCGTCTGATAGACGTCCCGCGTCTCGGCGATGATGCGCGCGGCTTCGGTGGTCATCCCCGCAAACCGGCGGAGTAGCCATCGCATCCGACGCGGGTTGGCAAACAGGCCGAAGTTGTTCCCCATCATCATCAGCGTATCGAAGGTGCCCAAACGGCGGCTCAACTGGGTTACGGCCGCCGCTTCCGTACGTCTCAATCCACGCTCGCGGGCGACCCGCAGGGCTCGGGGCGAGATGTCGACGCCCGTGACGCCCAGGCCTTGATCTTGCAGGTAGAGGGCGTGGCGTCCGGCCCCGACCCCGATGTCCAGGACCCCTCCGCGGGCGTATCGCATCGCCCGCTGTTCGTGCCGGGCCCAGTCCTCATACGAGGCGAAGTAGGAGGAGGGGCCGTTCGTGACGTCGATGTACCCGTCCTCTCGCTCCACCACCTCTTGGACCTCCTGGCCCTGGAAGTGATCCCACATGAGGTGCCCCATCGCATCCTCGTCGTCCCGCAGCATGCGGCTGGAAAGCGAGGGAAGGCGCTAAACCTTTCCCGGGCACTTAGGCTGTGACTTCCATACGGCGGGCGAAGGTCGTGTAGCCGGTGTGACCCAGCATCTGGAACGCTGGCCGGGTCCCTCGGCCCACTTCCATGCGTCGCTCGAGGAGCTCCACGCTCCAGATGTCCGCAAACCCGGCTTTACGAAGCGCGAGGACCGTCTCTCGCATCTGCTCCACGGTGGGGGAGTACGAGGCAAAGTGCCCGGAGGGCCGCAGGGCCTCTTTCGCCGCGGGCACGGCCGTCCAGGGCTCGGGAACATCCAGAGTCACGGCCTTGACCTCCGTTTCCTGGATCCCCGCGGCGATGTCGGCTTCGTGAAACCGAACCACGTCGCCGTACCCGGCCCGCCCCACGTTGCCGCTTGCCACTTCCAGAAAGTCAGGCCGGACTTCGTAGCTCACGACCAGGCCAGATGGGGCAACGGCGTGGGCGAGCATGACGGTGAGGGCCCCTGACCCTGCCCCTCCCTCCACGACGGTGTCCCCAGCCTGGAGATCCGTGTTGAACACGATGTACGCCCCGTCCTTTGGCCCGACGATCTGGGCCTTCCGCTGAATGGTCTCGATCTGGTCGCGGATCGAGGGCTCCAGGATCGCATAGGTTCGTCCTTCGACCTCGAGGCTCCGTCCCACCAGTCGCACGAGGCCATCCGTCTTCACCTGACCCACGCCGCGTACGCTCCGCATGCCGTTGTCCACGGGAACGCGCCACTTCTTTCCCCTCGCGCTGAGGAGGACCACCTCTACCATGGCGAAGCCCATGGCCGATCAGAGTAAGAGGCTTGGGACGCCGCCTCCCGCAGACGCATGTCGACAAACGACGATGTGCTCTTCGACAAAGGCTTTATTTTTTGCTCCGCATGGGTCTCCTGGGTGGCCCCCGTGAAGAGTTCCGCAATCACTGGGTTCTACAAGAAGAGCATGAGCGACCGCCTTGCGTTGGTCCGGGAGTACGGGGACCTCAGCGAGGAGGAAGCCCGAAAGGTCGGAGATACGGGTGCGTTGGAGCCGGCCCTCGTCGACCGGATGATCGAGAACGTCGTGGGGGCCATGCCCCTCCCCCTAGGCGTGGCGGTGAACTTCGTGATTAACGGGGAGGAGGTCCTCGTGCCCATGGCCATCGAAGAGCCCTCCGTGGTCGCCGCCGCGAGCAACGCCGCCAAGATGGCCCGTGCCTTCGGCGGGTTCGAGGCCCACACGACGGAGCCCGTCATGATCGGGCAGATCCAGCTCGTGGACGTCCCGGACCCTGCCGCCGCGAGGGAACGAGTCCTGGAGATGAGGGACGAACTCCTCGAGTTCTGCAACGCGAAGGATCCCGTTCTGGTGAAGTTTGGAGGCGGCGCCCGTGACGTGGAGGTCCGCCTCCTTGACACGCTCCAAGGCCCGATGGTCATCGTCCACCTCCTCGTGGACTGCCGGGATGCCATGGGGGCCAACGCCGTGAATACGATGGCCGAGGCCGCCGCCCCCCTCCTCGAAGAGGCGACGGGAGGCCGCGCCTACCTCCGGATCATCTCCAACCTCGCCGACCGGCGCCTCGCCCGGGCCCGGGCGACGTTCTCAAAGGGGGCCATCGGGGGGGAGGAAGTCGTTGAGGGCATCCTTCAGGCCTACGCCTTCGCGGCCGCGGACCCGTACCGCTGCGCCACCCACAATAAGGGCATCATGAACGGCATCGACGCGGTCGTCATCGCGACGGGGAACGACTGGCGCGCCATCGAGTCGGGGGCACACTCCTACGCGGCCCGAAGCGGACACTACAGCCCCCTCACAGTCTGGGAGTCGGACTCCAACGGTGACCTCGTGGGGACCATCGAGGTGCCCCTTGCCGTGGGCCTTGTGGGAGGTGCCACCGCAGTCCATCCCACCGCCAAGGCCAACGTGAAGCTCCTGGGGGTGAAGACAGCCCAGGAGTTGGCCCAGATCATCGCCGCCGTGGGATTGGCGCAGAACTTCGCCGCCCTACGCGCCCTGGCCACGGAGGGGATCCAGCGGGGTCATATGTCCCTCCATGCGCGCAACATCGCCGTGACCGTTGGAGCCACCCTAGACGAGGTCGACGAAGTAGTTCGACGGCTGGTGGAGGAGAAGGCCGTGCGGATGGACCGGGCGGAGGAAATCCTCAAAGAGATTCGCGGGGAGACCTAAGCGGCGTCTCCTTCAAGCCGTGTCTTCCTCGGATTCCTCCGGAACAAAACCCTGCAGGACGAGTTCCGTTCCCTGAAGGGCATCTAGGACCCCGGACCAATCCTCCAGGAGCCGCGCGTTGTCTGCCTCGAAATCGCGGAGTCGCTGCCTTGCCAGCTCCCGAATGAGTCCCAGACGGCGCGAAGTCGTGACCACTGTCAGGTAACAGTGGTCCCCCCGCTCGATGACCACCGAGATGTCTCCGAAGGTCGCCGTCTTCAGGGAACGGCCCTTGAGGAGGGGGAGGGCATGCGTGAAGAAGCTCTGAAAGGCATCCAGGGTCCCTGCGAACACGTCGTCGTCGATCCGATCGTCGCCGCCGAGGGCTGCCCCGAGCAGGTCGCCCGTCTCGTAGATGAGATACACACCCAGGGTCTCTCCTTGAAAGGTGGCTCGCAGGTTGAAGAGCTCGATCACGCCCTGGTTCCGATCGCCCTGGAGAACCAGCAAGAGCAATACCCCAGGCACGACCAGCGTGGCGGAGAAGAGCGGGTTCGCCTGGAGGACGGGGAGGTAGGGGTTTGTCAGAAGGGCGAAGGCGAGCATGAGGGCGGCCGCCACCATGATGGCCAGGATCGCCCACGACTCCCTCCCCATGGCGTCCAGGGCTAGAGAGGCCCCCTGCCGGAGGATTAGCAGGCCCGCGACGATCATGGCCATCGTGTACACGAGGTAGTGGGTCAGCGCTCCTTCCGCCAGAGAGGGAACCAACGACGCGCTCGCCCAGAGGTCCCCGACCTCGGGCAAGAGCGGGGCGATGTAGGGCAGCGCCATGAAGACAGCGGGGAGAGCCACGAACGCGTCCATCCATCGCCGACCGTGGACGAGCCACTTCGCGAAGTAGAAGAAGGTGAGGGAGGCGAGGACGAGGTAGAAGTGGGAAGGGGGGAAGGAACCAGGGCCGGCCGCCGGCAGTGGCAGGGCCAAGGTAAGCCAATCCTGGAGCGCGTAAAAGCCCATCAGAAACGCGGTGGCGGTGAAGGCCGCACCGGTCCAAACCCGATAGGATTTACCGCGAACTTGGAACGCCCCGATGGCGATCCAGACGGCGGCGGAGGCGAGGGGAAGGTCGCCCAGTACTTCGACCATGAAACTGCCCAGCGGGCATGAGCCCGCTAAGCACCGCCTTTCCGTTCGGCCCTATTTATCCCATCCGACCTGATTTCGGCTGTCGATACCCGAATCGGCAGCGGCTCTTCTCGCCGCCCCTTTTCTTCTCTCGAGAATACCACGGCACAGCATAGCGCTCCCCCGTCGGGCCCTCTTGAGTGACCCCATCCAGTCCATCATCGAGGAGTTAGGACATTACCCCTACGCGTGATGACGTCGCGGTACCGGGGTAGAGGAGAGCTAATCAGCCTAGCCCGTCTATTCGGTCCGAGCCCTTGAGCTGCACTGGCTTGCCGTCGTGTTCCGCGACTCTCCCCGCGGAGGCGGGGCCTGCCAGCTTCTCCCTTATCCTCCCATCTCCGCCTTAACCGCATCCATGGAGGCCATGAATGCCATCTTCTGGTCGTCGGGGAGGTTCATGGCCGCCTTCTCCGTGAGGGCCATGTCGCTCTCATGAATCTCCGGGCCGACCTTCATCCCCGCCTTCAT
>JBHIDB010000019.1:0-16777 GCA_046759865.1 Thermoplasmata archaeon | reverse complement strand
CGGTGCGCAATCAACAGGAAGAGAGGGAGGCCGTACAACTGGCTCAGGGATGCCAGGGCGTTGATGCAGTTTCCCAACCCGGAGTTCTGCATGAGGAGGCAGGGCTTCCGTCCCCCCAGGTAGGCTCCGGCGCAGATCCCGACCCCCTCCTCCTCCCGGGTGACTGGAAGATGCAAGACCTCGGAGGAGGAGAGGCGTTCCAGTACCCCCGCGAGGAGCGTGCTGGGGACGCTGCAGGCAAAGTCGACGCCCGCGCTCCTCAACTCCCGGATTATCCGTCCATCCACGTCGTCGGGCATTCTGGCCGTCTCCCTAGTCTCCACCCCATCGTGCCCTCAAGGGCGCATCTCGCCGACATCCCCACCTCCCCCGCCGGGGAATCCCCAATCCGCCACAAGGCTCCGGGCCTCGTCACAGAGCTTCGGCCCGGCGGCTTCTCTCTCCTTCCCATGCCCCAGGTAGACGTGGGCGATCTCATGGGCCATGATCTCTAGGATGTACTCATCGCCTCTCCCATACAACGGGTGACGGTCTAGGATAATCAAGTGATGCCATCCCGCCTCCCCGCAGGCGAGGCTCGTCGCCACCGCGTTTCGGTACCCCATCAGGAAGATTCGGAGGGGAGCGAGGTCCTCCCTCCGTAGGGGGATCCGTTCCAAGGCCCTCCGGAGCAGCCCTTCGAAGCGGACGTCGAAGCCGGAGGTCTCGGCCAGGATCGCCTGCACGTCGTTTGTCTCCATGTTTAGCCTCCTCGCCGGAGGGCGCCATCGGCGGGGCCTGTTACCAACCTTTCCTTCGAGGCGTGCCGTATCAGGGCGGATAACCACGACGCAAAGGGTATCTTCGGGGGCGTCCACCCGCTTGCACCGTGATGCAGAGGCCTCCTCGCAAGCGGAAGCGCAGGAAGAAGCGGCCTCGCTTCGATGCGGACAAGGTCTTTCGGGTCGTTCGAAACGACCTGGACTTCAACCTCGATGTCGAGCTGGCTCGTTTCCGGGCCCGGAAGGGCGAGGCGGGCAATCGACGTTCCGTGGGCCTTCGCAAGCGGAGCGACTTTTCGCAATACTACTTCTGAATCCGCCCCCGCGGAAGGTTTGAATAGGGCGACCCGCTAGGATGCGTTCCTGGGGTGTGAGGACGGACACGGGAGAAGCCGCCGTCTTTGTGAAGGCCAACGAGCCCTTTGAATTCCAACGGTACCCCCTCCCCGAGGTCGAGCCGGGCGGGATCTTGGTCCGGGTCAAGATGGCCTCCATCTGCGGCACGGACCTTCACATCTTCAAGGGAGAGCGGGAGCCGCCCCTGCCCATCATCCTCGGCCACGAGGCCATGGGGAGGGTCGAGGTCTTGGGGGATGAGGTGGAGACCGACACCGGCGGTCAGCCGTTGCGGGAAGGGGACCGGGTCACGTGGAGCTACATCTGGACCGACGGCACCTGCCACTTCTGCAACATCCTGAAGGAGCCCGCGAGCTGCCTGAACCGCTTCACCTACGGTCTGGGCGTGGCCTGCGACCAGCCTCCCCATCTCACCGGGGGGTTCGCGGAGTACATCTACCTCCAGCCACGGACGAGCGTGTTCAAGGTCCCGGACACCCTTCCGGACGAAGTCATCGCACCGGTCAACTGCGCCCTCGTGACCATGGTCCACGTGACGGACAAGGCCCAGATCCGGCTCAACGAGAACGTCGTGGTCCAGGGGAGCGGTCCCCTGGGGCTGTTCGGCATGGCCCTTGCGAAGGAGAAGGGGGCGGGACAGGTCATCGCGTTGGACACGGAGGACAGCCGCCTCGCCGTCGCCGACGCCTTCGGGGTGGATGAGACGCTGAACGTGGGCGGCCTGTCGGATGGGGAGGTTGTGGAGAGGATCCACGAGCTGACCGATGGCATCGGGGCCGACGTCGTCATCGAGGCCACGGGGGTCCCTCAGGCGCTGCCGCAGGGCCTAAAGTTGCCTCGGGATGGCGGCCGGTACTTGACCATCGGGCCGATCTACGTTGGCGCCGAGGCCGAGTTTGACCTCTTCAACCTGATCTTCCGACGCATTCAGGTCATCGGAGTGGCCCGAAACGACGCCCGGCATCTCAAGGACGCCATCCAGTTCATGGATCAGACCCGGGCGCGCTACCCTTATGAGAAGGTCGTCGGGGCGAAGTATGCTCTCTCCGACATCGAGGAGGCCTTCAGGAAGGTCGAGAGCCGGACGGTCATGCGCACCGCCCTCGTGCCCTAGTCCGGTCGGTCGTAGGGTCACCTGCGTTCTTCGGGGCGGACCGAAATCCCAAGGTCAGCCGATGGCCGAGGGCGGTCTCGAGGGAGAAGGAGTCGTCCGTCTCTGAAGGGTACGCGTCCACGGTGTAAGCTTGGGCACGATCCCCCGCGAACGAGGGATGGATGTAGACCTCCACCCCGTCGACCCTTCCCATCGTTTCGTATACAGGAGACGGCGGGGTCTGTTGGAGGAACACGCTGCTGGGTCCGCAGCACCCCGTGTCGTCAAGAAGCAAATAGAGGTCCGGGTGCCTCTTCCGAAGCCGGCGGATAAGCCCCTGTGCCTGGGCGGTGAAGCGCACGCCCATGGCGAATGTAGGCTGTCCTCCCATAAACGACTTGCACGTCGCCAGGACAGAAGCCGTTTACTCCCAGGGGAAGTACCAGGGCTGCTTCGCGTAGGAGTAGTCCACGTAAACGGTCTTCTTCTCTGTGTAATCGTCGAGGGCGGCCTCTCCAAGCTCGCGCCCATATCCAGATTCCTTGACCCCGCCAAAAGGCGCGTGGACCTCTACGCCTACGGGCCCCTGGTTGACGAAGGCCACCCCTGCCTCCATGGCCGAGACGGCATCCAGGGCTGCCTTCAGGTCGGTCGTGTAGATGGATGAGGCGAGGCCGTACCGCACGTCGTTGGCGAAATCCATGGCCTCCTCCAAATCCGCTGCGGGGATGATGTTGGTCACCGGGCCAAAGATCTCGTCCTGAGAGATGCGCATATCGTTGGCGCCCGCAAAGACCGTCGGTTGGTGGAAGAAGCCGTCCTTTCGCGCGTCGTCGTACCCGGCCCCGCCGGTCAGGAGCTTTGCCCCCTCCCCCACTCCGATCTCCACGTATTTC
Organism: Thermoplasmata archaeon; assembly: GCA_046759865.1. Lineage (GTDB taxonomy): Archaea > Thermoplasmatota > Thermoplasmata > RBG-16-68-12 > JAJISG01 > JAJISK01. The sequence goes on along the minus strand of JBHIDB010000019.1, from coordinate 13,670 downwards.
TTCGTCTTGTCCAGGCCCGGCTCGCTCACCAGGGGGCCCACCTCCACACCCGCCTCCATCCCGTCGCCCACACGGAGCTTCTCCGTGGCCCTCACAAACTTCTTAGTGAACGTCTCCCGGGCGGGCTCCTCCACGATGATGCGGGAGGCGGCGGTGCACTTCTGGCCAGCATTGCTGAAGGCGCTCCAGAGCGCCGCCCCCACGGTTACGTCCATCTTCGCATCGCCAGCCACGATGAGGGGGTTCTTCCCTCCTAGCTCCAGGACCTGACGGCGCATGAACCGGGCGTTGATCTCTGAAATGTGACGGCCGGTAAAGGTCTCCCCCGTGAACGCGACGACGTCCACGTCTGGGTTGTTCACCAGGGCCTCCCCGATCCTCCCTCCGGGGCCCGTGAGGAGGTTCAGGACGCCCTCCGGAATCCCGGCCTCCACGAAGAGCCTGGTCAATCGAAGCGCCGTGAGAGGCGTGTGGGAGGCCGGCTTGAAGACCACCGTATTCCCAGTGACAAGCGCGGGCGCCAGGTTCCACATGGGGATCATGGAGGGGAAATTCCAAGGGGTGATGACGGCCACCACGCCCAGAGGCTGGCGGACGGTGAAGGTCAGCTTCTGTTGCTGCTCCGCCGGCACAACAAAGGACCAACTACGGCGCCCCTCCCCCGCATAGTACATCGCCGTGTTGTAGGCCTGGGCGACCTCTCCCTGCGCCTCGGCTAGAGGCTTGCCCTCCTCCAGGGTCACGATGCGGGCGATCTCGTCCTGATGGTGTCGAATGAGCTCCCCCAGGCGGAACAGCGTCTCGGCGCGGGTGGGGGCGGGGGTTGCCGCCCAGCCCTCCTGTGCCTCGCGGGCCGCTTCGACGGCCTCCTTCGCGTCCTCCTCCGTCCCGAGGGCAGCCTCTCCGACCATGTCCCGGTTGGCCGGATTGACGACGTTGAAGGTTTCCTCCTCCCCAGCCCCTCGAAACGTGCCCGCGATGAGAAGTTTCCCCTTCGTCTTTATCGCGGATTTCTCGCCCATGCGCCGTCCCCCTCTGTTCATGGGAGGCCTCGGGAAATACGTTGCGTTCCCCCCAGGCTGGCATCCTGTTGACCTCTAGGTTTATGGCACCGGGCTGGATTCGCAGCGCCACAGGCTGCGCCATGGACGGGAGCGAAGGGGGCCGGGTTTCGGACTGGGATAAGTACTCGCACTACACCCCGTCGAACCCGCTGGTCCGATGGCTCTTCCTGGACCTCATGTACCGGGGGTATCGGGACCTCCTCGAGCGGGCGGACTTCTCGGGACCCCTCTCGGTTCTTGAGCTCGGGGCCGGGACGGGCTACACGACCTACCGGCTAAGCCAGGCCCTCCCCATCCGAAAGATTACCCTCGTCGACTCGAACGGCTCCATGCTGCGAACGGCCCGACAGACACTTGATGGCGTGGATTGCGAGATGGCGTTCGTCGAGGAGGACGTGCTAAACCTTCCTCTCAGGGAGCGGTTCGACTTGGTCCACAGTGCGGGCCTGGTCGAACACTTCGAGCCCGAAGAGCGAAGACGGCTGCTCGAGCTCCACGCCGACCGGACCCGGCCAGGCGGCTACTGCATCGTGTACGCCCCCACTCCGACGCGTTCTTATCGGTTCTGGCGGCGAATGGCCGAAAGGATGAACGTTTGGTTCTTCAAGGACGAGGTGCCCCTGCCGGAAGAGGTGCTTGTTCGTGAGGTCCGAGAAGCCGGCCTCAAGGTGTTGGGGACGAATCAATTCTGGCGAGGCTTCCTCACCGAGGCCGGCGTCATCGCCCAGAGGCCGAATTCCCGGGGCGACCACCTATCTTTGGACGAGGAGGTCGCGCGATGAGCGAGGATGCATTTGGCAAGGCCCTAGCGTGGCTGGAGAAGTACGGCATCCTCCTCGTGGTCGACCCCCTGCTGCCCAGCGTCACCACGGTCGTCACGGGTGAGTCGCTAAAGGGCTCCTGGTGGGGTCATCCCCAGTCCCACACCATCTTCGCCGTCGTCGAGCGCCTCGAGGGATACGGAAGGGCGCTGCAGACGAAGCTGGTCTCCGGCAAGGTCACCTTCGTCCACCGGAGGCTCTGGCCGGCCTTGGCCGGGGTGGCCGCGGCCCGAGAACCCTGGCAGGTCGATGGGCTCTCGCCGGACGAGCGGAAACTTCTCGGGTCGGTAGAGGAGGTCGGATGGGTTCGAACGGACGAACCGGAGAAGCTGACGCCCCTCCATCCGAAGGCAATCCGCCAGGCGGCGAAGCGGCTAGAGAAGAACCTCCTGGTCGTCAGCCGCGAGGTCCACACGGAGTCGGGGGCTCACGCCCGGGTCATGGAGACGTGGGAGTCATGGGCGGTCCGCATCGGGTTCGAGGAGCCATGGAGGCCGGCGGACGAGGGGAGACGAGAGCTCGAAGAGGCCATGGACTCGGTGAATCGGGCGTTTGGGGCAAGAGGGCAACTTCCCTGGTAGCTTCCCCGAGGCCGCTCAAGGCGCTCAATCTTCACCCAAGATCGGCCGTGCTTTCTCGGGGTTGTCCACTACCACGCCCAGGTCGGAACGCCCGTGCATCCGGTTCAGCTGAACGAGAGTGGTGATGTTCACGCCGGCCGCGCCGAGTCGCTGGGTGACGGAGGCCAGCGCACCAGGATTGTCCTGGAGCGTCACCACGAGAAGTTCGACCTCCTCAAACGCGACGTTGTGGGTTTCGAGGACTTCACGCGTCGCGCCTTCGTCGGAGGTAAGCAGCGTGATTCGTCCTTCTCCACCTGCGGTCTCCGCCCCCGAGGCCTCGAGGTTGATCCCACGTTCTGCGAGGGCACCGGCCACATGGGCCAGAGCCCCTGGCGCGTCCTTCAGGGTAATACGAAATGCGGTTGGCATGCTCCCCCACCTTTAGGCTCTCGGGTTGCGCATTTCCCCGAGGCCGAAGGAGCGCGACGCGGAGTGACGCGATAAACCTTTCGCGCCCACTTGCCCGCCGGGGTCTCAGAAGTTTCCTGCTCCACCCTTCTGAACCTCCCGTGCGCGAGGTCGAGCGAAAGGTCGGTTCGGCATCCTGGCTCACCTCTTCCGGCGTATGAGGAGGGCGACGACGAGAAGCCCGAGGCCCACGAGGCCTAGGACAAGGGTGGGACCTAGGGGCCCCGTTAGACTGAAGGGATTTGTGTCGACGGTGAAATCGATCTCCACCTCGGCAGCCCGGTCGAGCACGTCCGAGCAGGTGACAGCCACGATGTGGGGCCCGTCCGCCACGTTTGCAAAGGTGAAGGCCCTCTCCTCCTCGACGAGGATCCTCGGCCCCCCATCGAGTCCGACGGCGCACGACGCGACGCCCGACCCGGCGTCGGTGACCGACCACTGCAGGACGACGTCCGACTGCCCCACAAAGCCCATGGTGGGAGGCTGCAGGATCTGGATGATGGGAGGGCCCGTGTCGATTGGGATGAGGAGGGGCTGAATGGGTTCCGAATTCCCCGCCACGTCGACGGCGAAGAACGCCAAGGTGTGCGTGCCGTCCCCTTCCACGACGAAGGGGGCCGTGTAGCCCTGCACCTCACCGCCATCAAGTCGGTAGGTCACGGCGGCGACGCCACTCGCGGTGTCCGTTGCGGCCAGTTCCACCGTAACAGGGGCGACGTACCAGACCGAGGTCCCCAGCGTGCCCAGGAGTGTGGCCATCGTGGTGGGTGGGGTGCGGTCGATGCCAAAGCTCGCGGAAGACGGCGCCCATCCCCCCGTCTCCATCTCGTCGGAGGCGCGCGCGCAGACCCAGTGGTTCGCCGCCTCTCCCAGGGAGGAGACGTCAATGGTCACCGCATAGGGGGGAGTCGAATCTGTGCGAAGGAGCGTGTCCACGTTCGCACAGGTGGCACTCGGAGAGATCCCGAACTCCATCCGGGTCACGTTGGTGTCCGCATCGGTGGCGTTCGCCGTCGCCAAGATGTTGGCCCTAGCCCACCGGAAGACATCCGGGGAGGTGACCTCCGCGACAGGGGCGAAGTTGTAGTCGATCGTGTTCTGGAACGCCGTGAGAAGGAAGTCGAGCCGGGGGTTGCCCCTTTCAACCCAGTTGCAGACGCCTGAGTCGTAGAAGTCCTGGTACGTGGACTGGTCGCACCCGTTGATGGACTCCAACACTACGGAGTCCAGGTGATCGATCCCAAGGTCGAGGGTCCCGTCGTCCGCATCGTCCGTCAGGTCCCAGAGGGAGGTGGCGACGCGGAGCTCGTTGTCGTCCCCCCGGACGCTGGCGGCGCAGATCGATGTGTCCTCGAGGTCGAGGCGAAAGAGGGACCCATCCCAGGGGCGCGTATAGAAGTGATCCGTCGGATCGACGATCTCCCGGTTCGCTCGGGGTCCGAAGAAGTCCGCAAACCCCTCCGTCCACGAAAGGCCTCGGTGCTGGAAATCCCCGCAGGCGGAGTGGACCCCACCCGGACTGGGCCAGAAGGAGTCCCCGTACATCTTGTCTTGGACGTAGTGGCCGTACTCGTGGTTCACGTCGTCAGGGCTCTTGTCGTCGATGCCGTCGGCGCACAGGTGGATCGTGTCATCCGCGAGGGTATAGAACGTGCAGGAATCGGGGATGAGAACCCGGACCCGGCCAAGGATCGAGCCAAGGTCACCCCGGTTGGCGGCGTAATCCCACCCGTTGTTAATGTATTGGAAGGGCCGCTGCGCAAATTCGTTAGCGGTCGAGGCCCGTGCTCCGAAGTCGAGCGTATCCTCCGTTGCGACGGTGACGGTCTCGGTGCGCCAGCTGTAGGTCGTGCCGTTCGTCGCCTGGATGCACACCGCCGCATTGCAGGCCACGAAACGCACGTAGACGTCCTGGTTTCCCGGTCCGTCCGGGTCCGTCCGGGGGAGGCCCAAGGAGGTGAAACTACCCGTCTCGTTCGTCATGCCGGTCCAGAGCAGGTCGTCGAGACCGGCGGGGTCTTCGTCCCAGACCTCGACGGTGGCCCACCGCTGAGGGGCCGTCGTCGTGTCGTCCTCCAACCAGTAGTTCCACTGACCCGTCACGTTGAAGGACGCGTGGGATTGGGGCGGGAGGGGGGCGCCGCCTTCTGGGGATCCTTGCGCAAACGACGTTGCGTCGGTCGCGGGGAGGGGAGGTGGGCCAAACGAACCTCGAGTCGGCGAAGGGACACGGTCTGCCAACCGTGCTGTTGTGCCCGAGGGCGTTACGACAGGAGGGTTTCCATCGTGGATCCGCCCGGGGCCTTGTTGGGGGAGGTCGAGGAAGATGACTGCATGGCCTCCTACCCGCCCGAAGTGCGGGGAGACCCCTGTTACCCGTACCGTCAACTTGGACAGGCCCCAATCGAGCGGGAGGACCGAGAGGTCCCAGGTCATTGCCTTCCCCTTGGGAAGGGTAAGGGGGAAGGTTCCTTCGACGGATACGATCAGGCCCCCGGAAGCCTCGAGTTCCACCCCCGCCTGAGCGACGTCCCCCCAGTGGCTGACGAGGCGCACTTGGAGGCGACTCGATAGACCGACGCGAGGAGAAGGGGAGACTTCCACTCGGACGTCGATGGGGTCCCTCATACCGCGTCCTACCGGTAACTGGGAGGATTCTTCGGCCTGAGGAGCGGGCGGCGACGTCGAGGGGACCGGGGCGGCAAGGCTCAAAGGAGTGAGCAGAAGAAGAACGCAGAGGGCCAGCGAGGCCTCCAACTGCCGCCTTCCTCCCATCCAGTCCCATCAGGGCCGCTGGCCTCTAAAACGTTGAGGAGCGGGGAGGCCAGCATGGCGGGGTGCCCTCTTTTATCTGTCCAACAAGGATAGGGGCGGGGATACACCGTGAAACGACTGCGGACCCTGTTCCCGCTCGTCCTTCTCGCCGTCTTTCTCGCGACGAACCCGTTGGCGCAGGGGCAGAACCTCGCGGAGATCTTTGACGTTGACGACACCTACACGAAGCCCCTCGTTGCAGGTGAGACGGTTAGCTTTCTTTGGTTGACGTATAATCGAGACTCTTCCGACGTCCTTCTTCGGACCGCCGCAACTCCCGATTCGGGTACTGGTTGGTCGGCTACGCTGTCTCCTCTCTTCGTTGTCCTCGAGCCGGGGAGTTCGACTGAGGTGAACCTGTCCGTTTCGTCCGACCTCGAGGCTGCGGCACAGTCCATCACCTTCACCGTTACATTTGTCCTTGCGCGGGCGGGAGACCCCGTTGTTAACGAGACCCAGGTCCGCGGTGCCGTGGTCACCTTGTCCGCGGCTCCGCCGCCCCTTCCGACGGGGAACCTGATCTTGGGGATTTTCGAGAACCCCCTTCCGCCCCCCTTCAACTCCCGCGTGGTCACCTTCATCATCAACGTATCGATTTGGGCGGCTATCGCCGGCGCGATCATCCTGCTCATTACCCCGATTGTCCGGACCGTTGCGAAGGGGACGAAGACCGAGCTCGACGACCTCGTGCTCGGCATCATTCGGGGTCCGATTCTGCTGCTGGTCCTGGCTTTTGGGGTCGTTCAGTCCGTTGCGGTCTTAGAGCCGCCACCTGAGATCGGCGTCATCCTCGCTCAGGTATATGCGGTGGCTCTCGTCGTGGTCCTGGCCTGGTTGAGCGCTCGAATTCTCCGTGGGATTCTCTCCGAACTCAGTCGGAGTCTCACCTCGCGTGTCCCTGCCATTGGCTCCCTGGTTCCGATCTTCAACCAGCTCGGTCTGGTTCTCATTGCCGTGATTGCGGGGGCTAGCGTTGCGGCCGTCTTTGGCTTCGACCTCACGGGGTTCATCGTGGGGGCCGGGGTGGTGGGCTTCGCCATCGCCTTCGCCGCGAGGGAGAGCATCTCGAACTTCTTCAACGGGATTTTCCTCATGATAGACCGGCCCTTCAAGGAAGGAGACCTCATCGAAATCAATGGGGAGCGCAGCCGTGTCGAGAAGATTGGCATCCGGAGCACCGTGGTCTACAATCGCCCCTCGAGCAAGCTGCTGGTGATCCCCAACAACAAGATCGCGGGAGACACCATTGTCAACTTGGTGGAGCCGGACTTGGCGATCCGGCAGAGCACTACGGTGGGCGTGGAGTACGGGTCCGATGTGAAGACGGTGAAGGCCATCCTCGCGGACGCCGCGCGCGAGAATCCGTGGGTCATCAAGGGTGAGGAGGGACGGGAGCCCTACGCCCGCCTGGAGGAATTCGGCGATTCCGCCCTGATTTACAAGCTCAAGTTCTGGGTGAGCGATGCGGACAAGCTTAACCGGGTCCGAGGCCAGGTCAACGAGACCATCGTGGCGCGTCTTGCGGACGCCGGAATCGAGATCCCGGCTCCGATGATGACGGTTACCTTGGCGGACGAAGAGAAGAAACAGACGTAGGTCGAGGGACGGGCTTCATGACCCCAGAATTCTTCCCGATTCCATGAAGCTCTACTCCGAGGATGAGGCGGGACGCGTGCGCCTCCGGTTCGAGGAGGAGGTGCTGGATTGGCCGGAGGTCACGACGAAGAAGATGTTTGGCTGTCCTGGATACCAGGCCGCCGGTAACCTCTTCGCGTTCCTCGTCACCCAGGGGGCCGTGCTGACGAAGCTATCGCCTGAGACCCAGGAAACCTTGAAGGCCCAGCACCCCACGGAGCCCTTCGGAACGGGCGACCGAGTGGTCAGGAAATGGGTCGTCGCCCTCGCCGACGAGGAAACCGACTGGGCCGGGCTCATCCCGTTCGTAAGGGAAAGCTACCAGGAGGCGCTAAAGGAAGGCTGAAGCGTGTCCGCTCACGAGCGTAATCAAATAAAAGGAAGGCGGGCCGCGGGGGGCGACCCGTGACGTAGCGGAGTAGCCGTTTTCACTCGTTCTCGGGGGTCAGGCCGAGCTGGGCCATGAATCCGAGCATGTCGAAGTAATTCCGGGACTCCGTGATCTTCCCTTCCTCCACCTTGAGGACTTCGGCGGACCACATGTTGATGGTCTTGTTCGTGGGGGGGATCTCCGATCCGTCCGAATTCACAAGGGTTCCCGTGTGGGTCCCCTTGAGCTCCTCCTCGACCACGACCCAATCGCCCTGGCCGAAGCTGTTGACGATGTTCGCCTTGAGGTCTCCGAACGCGTTGAAAAAGGGTGTCATCCATCCCTTGGTGGCTTCGATCCCCTTCAGGGGCTCCTCGAGGCCCGGCGCGTGCGTCACAACGCTCTCTGAGTAATTCTCGAAAGCGCGATCCCAGTCGCGTGCATTAAGGGCATCGTCTCGCTCCCTTACAACCTGTATCTTGTCGTCTATTCCCATGCTACTCATCTCTTCCATTTGTGTTGGTAACTCGCGGGCCGAAAGTCCCTCCTTGGCACTGAACCATTGAATGGTTGTCGGCCGAAGCCGGAGAACTCCCTCCCCGAGGTTAGGGCCATTTACCGCACGCCCGTATTAAGGGCTTACGGGTTCCCGGCGTCTCGCGGTCACGTCTGATGACGGATGTCCCACTAGACGGGAATGCGGAGGACCGTCTGCCCTCTCCCTCTGTACCCTCGGGAGAGCTCCCTCCAGACCGCCGGCATCGGGTTACCCTCCTCGTCCCGGCGGTAGTAATCCAGAATGCGCCCGACCTCTCCGTCTTCACGGATCTCTAGGAGGAGGGCGTTGCGTACACGGGCCGCGGAATCGGCCTCCATCTCGTCCGTGAACCGGGCCACGTAGGGTGTCTGATCCAGCCACCAGAAGATGAGATACTGCGGCTCCATGCCGCTCGGCTTCCTCTCACTCATGGCTTCGAGGCCCAAGGAGGTCAAGTCCTTCCGCGAATATGAAAGTGCTGGGCTCAGTATCAAGGCGGATACTTGCCGAATCCCAAGCCGAGCGCGGGGCTGTGCCGATGGCCGAAGCGGTAGGCTGTGCCTACTCCTGTTCCGGCAAGACTCCGAGTTGGGCCAGGAACCCGACCCGATCGAAGTAGGTGCGTTCCTCGGCGATTTCCCCGTTCACGACCTTGGAGATATTCAGGATGTTGAGCCTGACGGGTTTGTTCGTGGGGGGCATGTCCTCGCCCGTGGGGCGCTTCCACGGTCCGGTGTTGGTGCCGGTCACGAGGAGCTCGGCACAGAGCCACTCCCCCGATCCAAAGACGCCGAAGCGTTCGGTCTTCATGTCCGGAAACGCGGTCGTAAGGCCGTGAATCTGCTCACGGTGAGCCTCCCGGCCTTTCGTGGGCTCGGGCGTGAACGGCGAGTAGACGACTACGGATTCCGCATGGGCTGCGTCGAAGCCGTCCCAGTCGCGAGCTTCTAGGGAACTCTCCGCCGCATCGACTGCCTTTAGACTCTCTTCCAGGGTCATAATCCTCCCCGGGGATGGACGGGGCCAGGGTGTATTAGCTTCTTTGCTTGGACGTCGGGCGCCCGCGATGGGTTGCCTGATACCGCCTTATAGGGGTGACTCCTAGGCCATCCGTCGCTCGGAGTCGCGGGGACATGCGTTACTTTGTGACGGGGGCCACAGGATTCATCGGCGGCCGCCTACTGCACCGGCTCGCGGAGGAAGGACATGAGGTCGCGGCCCTCGTACGGACGCCCCCGACGGCACGTCCGCTGGCGGACCTGGGTGTCGACGTCTACAAAGGGGACGTCACGGACAAGGAGAGCATGCGTGCCCCGATGGAGGGGGTCGACGGCGTCTTTCACCTCGCGGCCTGGTTCAAAGTCGGTGTCTGGGACCGCAGCCAGGCCGTTCCGGTCAACGTCGGGGGGACACGAAACGTGCTTGAACTCATGGAGGAGTTGGAGATCCCCCGCGGGGTCCTGACCAGCTCCCTCGCCGCCTTCGGTGACACGCACGGTGAGGTCGTCGATGAGACATACCACCCGACGGGCCCCTTCCCTAGTGAGTACGATCGGACGAAGTGGATGGCCCAGTTCCAGGTCGCGGAACCAATGATGCGAGAAGGGCTGCCGCTGATCGTGCTGCAGCCCGGAGTCGTCTACGGGCCGGGGCTAACGGGTCCCCTGCGGGCCTACTTCATCGATTATCTGCAGGAGAATCTGCGTTGGCTTCCCCCGGATGTGCTGGCCTTCAATTGGGGCCACGTCGAGGACACGGTTCGGGGACATCTCGAGGCCATGAAGCGGGGCCGACCGGGAGAGAGCTACATTCTCGCCGGCCCACGGCATACGTTCGTTGAGGCCTTCGAGCTTGCCGAGGAGATTACGGGCATTCCCGGTCCCTTAAGGCAGGTCGGGCCCGGGACTCTCCGGTTCATGGCGGGTCTGATGAGCGTGTTCGGACGCCTTTTTCGAGTCTCCGGAGTGTACCACCCGGAAACGCTCCGATCGGCCGCGGGGGTCACGTATCTTGGAGACGACTCCAAAGCAAGGCAGGATCTAGGCTTTGAGGCGCGATCGCTTAAGGAAGGGCTGGGCGAATGGCTAGCGTACGAGATGCGGCTACTTGGGATGAGTCCGCCGAGAGCGTGAACCGGGTCTGCTCCTCCTTTCGTCAATCCGGAAGTTTGGGCCCAATTCTGGGCAAGGGCCTTATGACTGGGTAATGTAAACAGGTTGGATGGTCGCCCCTCGTGTCAAGCTCCTCCTCGTTCTCGCAGTCGTCGCGGTGCTAGCTGTTCCGATATGGGTCCTTGCCTCTCCCTTGTTCTTCGCCACGCAGGGGAACGAGGAGACCCCGGCCGGTTTTTCAAGCGTCATTGCCACAGGGGCCTTCATGGATGGGGAACCCGGTCATGTCAGCTCGGGCGAGGCGCGGCTGCTTCACGACGAGTCCGGGTATATCCTCCGCTTCGAGAACTTCTTCGTCACCAACGGTCCTGGGCTCGCCGTGTACTTGGCAGCGGGACCGCGGGTCGCGGTGGGCGACCTGGACCTTGGCCCTCTCAGGGCGAGCCAGGGATCCTCCAACTACCCCATCCCTGACGGGGTCGATCCCCTGACCTACGGCTATGTGGTCATCTGGTGTGTACCGTTCTCCGTGCAGTTCGGATACGCGGCGCTCACCTTCGCCTGAGGCCGTACGTCGTCCCCTTCTCCGGGCGGGGCGAGCTACGGCATCTTGGCGAGAATGCGGTCCATATCCCCTGCGGTGTACGCACGAAGGGTCTCGGTCCGAATGTTTCCCTGGGAGCCTAGGGTCAGGGATACGGCGGCCGCGGTCTCATCGTCCGGCGCCTCAGAGATCGCGACGGCGTCGAAGCGGCCGGAGGTCCAATGGAAGCTAAGGATCTCTATTCCCAACTGCTCAAAGACCGCCAATGCAGCCTGGTACCTCTTTGTCGTCTCCCTCACGTTCTGGATTCCCTTTTCGGTCCAATTCAAAAGTGTGACATAAGTAGGCGTGTGGTCTCACCTCCTCCCCTGCGGGCCTTGGGTATTTGGGCGCCCCTCCTCGGCGCTCACTCCGGGGCCAGTCCCAGCTGGCTCAGGAAGGTCAGGTTGTCGTAGTAGTCGTGCTCTTCGGTGAGCTTGCCGCCCTCGATCTTGAAGACCAACGCGATGGGAAGCTCGACCTGTTTGTTGGTGGGCGGGACCTCCTGCCCACCGGGGCCGATGAAGGCACCCTTATGTGTGCCCGTGAAGACGCCTTCCAAGACCACCCAATCGCCCTGTCCGAAGACTCGCGTCGTCTCGATGTGTTGGTCGGGGAAGGCCTTCTCGTTCGTCTCGAAACGCTCCTTGTACGCCTCCAAACCCTTGAGGGGTTCGTCCAGGTCGGGCGCGTAGGTCACGATGGATTCATGGTCGAGGGCAAAGAACCGATCCCAGTCTTGCGCGTTGAATGCTTCCATGCCTGCCTTTACAGACTCAATGTTTTCCTCAGCGCTCATGTTCTCCTCCCCCCGAGCCAACGGAAGGCCGGTTGGCTCGACTCCTGACAGAAGGTTCGAGGGCTCTTAAGCTTGCTGCCGCGTCGTGTGGCGGAGCTAGGCAGCGCCTGCCTCCGCCAGTGCCAGCCGCCCCCACGGAGGCGGGACCAGATCATGCGCCAGACGATGAGGAGGACGGTGAGATCAAGAGGATGAGCGCTGGTCGAGATTGAGGCGGTCCGGGCTGCCACCGCCTAGGCTTGTAACTTCGCGAGCACGCGCTCGTCTACCTTTACGAGCCATCGATGGAGCGGGGCCATCTCCTGGGCGACGTCGAAGCACCGGTCCACGAACTCGGGCTTCTGAAGGACCTCGGTCTCCCGGAACTCCCGGGATGCCCAGAGGCCTCCATACTTCAGCCAGCGCGCACGCGGGTGCTCGGAGTCATATCCGCGCGGAACCCGTTTGTACTTCACCTCGCCGATCTCGTACCCCCCGCCCTTCTGAAGGGGTGCGATAGCCTTCTCCAACTCGGGTCCCAAGGTCTCGTCATCGACGGCCTCGCGGTAGGCCTCCAACATGGGCTTGGAGAACATATGGGAGCCGCCATGGATGCCCCATCCCTCCGGGTCGAACCCGATGCCGAATCCCGGGGATTCCTTCTTCTTCCCCGGCCCGTCCCAGAAGGCAAACCAGACGTGGGTGTTGTAGGGCCGCTTGTCCTTGCTGAATCGGATGTCCCGGTAGATCCGACCCATGGAACCTTGGCCGTTGGTCCGGGTGTCGTAGCGTATGCTCGGGAAGGCCTCCTGCAGCCGCTGCCCCATGGCCACCACAAAGGATTGGGCCGGGGACACGATGTGATCGAGGTAGAGCTGCTTGCGCTTTTGAAACCACTCCCGGTCGTTGTTCTTCTCGAGGGTCTGCAAGAAGTGGAGACCCTCCGGCGGGAAGCCTGTGAAAGGTGCGATTTCCCCCATGGCCGTTTCACCGACCGGACCTACATAAACCCTCTCGTGGGGCCCTAGAACGGCTTGAACATCATGAGCCAGTATGACGAGGATGCCGACCACATCGATCCACCCCGCCGCCACCGGGTAGGCGGGGCAAGACATCGATTCCCAGGTGAGGGCGGCGCGGGAGGCGTGGTTCGAGCAGTGGAAACGGGGGCCCCGGCGTCTAACCTGGTCATCTCTACCACCCCGAGTCGGGGACGAGGCTCCCCCGGGTCCTCGTGATGGCCATTCGGGGCGTCGGCCTCTCCGAAGGATAGGGCACGCTTAGACGGTGACCCGAAGGGGCTCAATCCGTACCACCACCCGCTTTTGGCCCGGCGGCAAGGGAAAGTCTCTTCCGAGGTACTTGCGTGCGAGCTGGTGGATGTGCGGGACCGCCCCGTCCTCCGTCATCTCGAGGACGCGTCCCCGGACGATGACTTTCACGTAGGGGTCCCCTTGGTCGTGCACGGAGATGGCCACGCGCGGGTCCCGGCGGACGTTGTGGTATTTGACTCGCCCGACCGCCGTGTTCATGGTCAGGAGGTCGTCTTCGGTCCCGATCCACATGGGCGTGACGTGGGGCGATCCATCGGGGAGGAGGGTCGCCAGATGGGCGAAGTTCCGTTTTTCGAGGAGTTCCAAGGCCATCGCGGTGAGACGCGTCATGGACCGACCATTTCGTAGCCCGCGGATAATCTTTGGTGACCGCGGGTCCTCGCCGTGTCCGGGGGTAACCTCTTTTATACCGTGTCCGGCGTTTGCGCCACCGGACTGGAGGAGGAGAGGCATGGCGAGGCGGAATTCCCGGAGAATTCCCACGCCCTGTTTCATCGGGAGCGAGCCTTGTGGTTTCTCTCGCTTCGTCGACCGCAAGGAATCCTGTTCTCATTCCTACTCGAATTCGCTCTCGTTGGTATCCTTCTCAGC
>JBHIDB010000018.1:0-17614 GCA_046759865.1 Thermoplasmata archaeon | reverse complement strand
GCGCTTCCAGTGTGAAGTTCCTGGGCGAGACGATTCGGCTCAGCGTGGCCCAGGATATGCTGGGCCGCGTCCTATCGGGGAGTGCGGATCCCATCGACGGGGGCCCCCGGATCATACCGGAGGACCGGCGGGAGATCGTGGGGGCTGCTATCAACCCCTACTCCCGGGCCCACCCCAGCGAGTTCATCCAAACGGGCATCTCCACCCTGGACGGGATGAACACCCTCGTCCGCGGCCAGAAATTGCCGCTCTTCTCGGGGGCGGGGCTGCCGCACAACGAGGTCGCCCTACAGATTGCTCGCCAGGCCAAGGTGCCGGGTGCCGTGGAGCCCTTCGCGGTCGTGTTCGCGGCCATGGGCATCACCCATGAGGAAGCCAGCCAGTTCATGAACGACTTCGAGCGCACGGGGGCCCTGAAGCGGGCGGCCCTCTTTCTCAACCTGGCGGATGACCCGGCTGTGGAGCGGCTCATCACGCCCCGCATGGCCCTCACGGCGGCCGAGTTCCTGGCGTTCGACCTTGGGATGCACGTCCTCGTCATTCTGACGGACATGACGAACTACGCCGAGTCTCTGCGACAGATCGGGGCTGCCCGCGAGGAGGTGCCCGGACGACGGGGGTATCCAGGATACACCTACAGTGTAGACGGGAGCCGCAACGTCGTGGTCAAGGATCCCAGGGGACAGCTCCGCGTGCTCGCCGTTAGCGAGCTGTTCCGAGAGTTATCCACAACCTCAGCGCTCCAGAGGAGCGACGGGATAGAAGAGCGGATCGACGTGGAGGGCTGGAGTGCGCTTGGCGTCACACAGAGGGGCAGAAGCGTCTTTCGGCCCCTCAGCCAGGTTCTCCGACATCGCTACCGGGGCAAGCTTGTTAGGCTCCGTACTCGCTATGGCGAGACCGTTGTGACGCCGAACCACTCGGTCTTTACGATTCGCGGCGGACGAATCGAGCCTGTCCAAGCCGGGGAGATGCGCATAGGTTCTCTGCTCGCCCACGTCAACCGCGTCCCGCAAGTCGAAGCGACTCCGCTTAACCCCACCCTGGCGCGCCTGCTAGGCTACTACGTTGCGGAAGGACACGCCTTGCGTTATCAACACAAGGACGGGGACTGGTGGAACCACTACGTGCGCATCGACAACAACGACGCCAAGATCACGGATGAGATCGACGAGTCGTACCAGACGCTCTTTGGGGCGAATCCTTCGGTCTTCGTCTCAGACAAGAGGTCCGGCACCGTTCGCGCCTCAATCGGGGGAAAGCGGTATTACGACCTGTTTGTCAGAGAAATGGGGTGCGGGAGCCGCTCCGCGACCAAACGAGTGCCCAGCCAGGTCCTTTCCGCGGACCTGGAATCAAAGTGGGCGTTCTTCGACGCATACTACGCGGGGGATGGAAAGAAGACCGACCCCCGGTACAGGATCACACAATACAGTATGGTTACAGTCAGCCCCGGGCTACGTGACGACCTGACTCTTCTAGCCAAGCAGATCATGCCAGAGCGGGTGCCCTCCGTGTACAAGTATAAAGGAAGGGACGCCTGGCAGGTTTACCTGTCGACCTATCTCAGATCGAAGTCCGTCGTTCTAGAGGATTCCTTCGCAGCAGAGTTGACAGAAATGGAGCTGGTGAATCCCACTGAAGAGTTCGTCTATGACCTGAGTGTCGAGGACACTAACAACTTTGTTGACGCCTTCGGGGGCGTGATTCTCCACAACACCGATCTCGCGACGATGTACGAGCGGGCGGGGCGGATCCACGGGAAGTCGGGGAGCATCACTCAGATCCCCATCATGGCCATCCCCGACGACGATTGGACCCATCCCATCGCCGACCTCACCGGCTACATCACAGAGGGCCAGATCGCCGTCGAACGGGAGCTTCACCGAAAGGGCATCTACCCGCCGATCAACCCGCTGCCCTCCCTCTCCCGCCTCATGGACGCTGGGATCGGCGCGGGGCGAACGCGGGAGGACCACAAGGCCGTCTCCGACCAGATGTACGCCGCCTACGCGGAGGGCCGGGATGCCAGGGGGCTCATGGCCATCGTCGGCAAGGAGGCTCTGTCCGAGCGGGATCGTCGCCTCCTGGAGTTTGCGGACCGGTTTGAGAACGAATTCATCCGGCAGGGGCCGGAGGAGGACCGGGACATCGAGACCACGCTGGAGATCGGATGGGAGCTCCTCGCGACACTGGACGAAGCGTGGCTCACAAAGATCGATCGGCGGACGTTGGAGGCCTACCATCCGGCCCACCGGCAGAAGGCGGCGGCGTAGATGGTCCTGGCGGAGTATAAGCCCACCCGATCTCAGCTCCTCCAGGTGCGGAAGACGCTGAAGTTGGCGGAGCGGGGGCACCGCTTGCTGAAGCTGAAGCAGGACGCCCTCATGATCGAGTTTTTCCAGGTCCTCGAGAGGGCCCGGGAGGTCCGCTCCAACATCGTGGATCGCTACCAGGACGCGGCCGGGAAACTCGCCGTCGCATCGGCCATCGAGGGGCGAGTTGGAGTGCGGTCCGCATCCTACGCCCTCTTGCAGAAGCCGGAACTCGAGTTGAGCACGCGCAACGTCATGGGTATCGTCGTCCCGAAGATCGAGGCGGAGAAGGTTCGGAAGCGGGTGGACGAGCGAGGCTACGGCATCATCGGAACCTCCCCCCGCATCGACGCCGCCGCGGAGGCGTACGAAGAGCTCGTCGAGGACGTCATAGTCGCCGCGGAGATCGAGACCACCATGCGGCGCCTTATCGAGGAGATCGAGAAGGTTAAGCGCCGCGTCAACGCGCTGGAGCACCGGGTCATCCCCGAGCTGCAGGATACGGAGCGGTTCATCACCCTGCGCCTCGAGGAGATGGAGCGGGAGAACATCTTCCGGCTGAAGCGGTTCAAGGAAGCGGCGGCGTGAGTCGGCTCCAGGACTTGTGGGAGGACCCGAAGAGGCGCGCCTGGCTCCTCCGCCTCTTCTGGATCATCTCCCTCGGCATGCTCCTGTTCGGGTACGCCGTGATCGTCCTGCGTCTGTTCGGCTAGGGCTCCACCTTCACGAGTTCCGTGGGCAGGTTGCGCCGGACGATGTCCTCGGCAAGCCGTTGGAACACGAGTTGAACCTGGTCCCCCGTCTTGGCCGAGGTAAAGAAATACGGGGCGTCGAAGGCTTGGGCGGACATCTCGATGTCCTGTTCCCCGAAGAGGAGCATGACCTCGTCCCTGAGGTCCGCCTTGTTCACGGCGTAGACCACGGCGATCTCTCCCACCACCGAGAAGACGGACTGGACCCAGTCGTCCAGCTCCTTGAGGCTGGAGTAGCGGGTGAGGTCGCAGACGGCCAGAATCCCCTTGGCCCCGTTGAAGAAGGCCTCACGGAGCAGGTCCCGGACGCCCTTCTCCCCCATGATGTCCCAGATGACCATGTCCATCTGGATGAGCAAGTCATTCTCGGGAACCTCGACCTGGATCTCCTTCTTGGAGACCTTGGCCCCGAGGGTGGTGACGTAGGAGTCGTCGAAGATGTCTTGGACGAATCGTCGGATGAGACTCGTCTTGCCGACGGCCGCCTCCCCCACGAGGCACACCTTTGTCTTCATCTGGTGCTCGTTAACCATCGACCTGTGTCGCGTCGGCCCGGCGACTACATAAAGGTAGTGAGGCTGTTCTCATCAGGCGCCCACGGCCGGCCCTGGAGGACCATGCGGAAGGAGAAGCGGCTGATCATCGCCTTGGACATGTTGGAGGCAACGCGGGCGGTGGAAGCCGCCGAGGCCACGGCCGCGTACTGCGACGCCTTCAAAGTCAACTACCCGCTGGTCCTCTCCGTGGGACTGGGGATCGTGGACACGTTGGGCCGCTTCGGCGACGTCCTCTGCGACTTCAAGGTGGCCGACATCCCCGCCACGAACCGGCTCATCGTGGAGCAGGCCTTCGACCACGGGGCGTCCGGGGTCATCGCACACGGGTTTCCTGGGCGCGACTCCCTGGAGGCCTGCCTGGAGGCCGCCCAGGGCGACGTCTTCGTGGTGACCGCTATGAGCCATCCGGGCGCGAAGCGGTTCCTCCTTCCGCAGGCAAAGGAACTGGCCCAGTTGGCGGTGGATGTGGGGGCCTCGGGCATCATCGCGGGGGCTACACGTCCGGAGGTCATCCGAGAACTGCGCGAGGTGGTGGGCTCGCTCCTTATCCTCAGCCCAGGCGTCGGAGCCCAGGGAGGGTCGCCCGTCGAGGCTCTCCGATTGGGAGCCGACTATCTCATCGTCGGGCGAAGCGTCACGCAGAACGAGGACGCCGCGAAGGCCGCTGAGGAGTTGCTTGGGCGGATTCAGCGCGCCGGCGCAATGGTTTAAGAGCGACCCTCATTTGCGAGGCGGGGACGGACACGGCGCGGGGACCTATATTCATCCAGCTGCCTCTCGAGGAGAGGCCGCGGTCCTGGTACAACGTGCTTCCCGACCTCCCGGAACCCTTGCCACCCCCCAAGGATCCCGAAAAGGGGCAACCCCGTCTGAAGCGGCTGGAGGAGGTCCTCCTTCGGAACGCGCGGAAGCAAGAGACTTCGCAGGAGCGGTGGATCCCCATCCCGGACGGCATCCTGGACCTCTACGAGCAAGCGGGCCGACCCCGGCCACTGTTTCGGGCCCGCCGGCTGGAGGAACAGCTCGGGACGCCTGCACGTCTGTACTACAAGGCGGAGTTCTACTCGCCCACGGGGAGCCACAAGGTCAACACGGCCTTGGCCCAGGCCTGGTATGCGCGGGAGGAGGGGTACGAACGGGTCGCTACGGAGACGGGGGCGGGGCAATGGGGGACCGCCGTTGCGTACGCTAGTGCCCTCGTGGGCCTGCAGGCGGTCGTGTATTGGGTGCGCAACGTGTACGAGTGGAAGACCGGGCGACGGGGCTTCATGAAGACCTACGGCGCGGACGTGGTCGCCTCTCCCAGCCGGCGCACTTCGGTGGGAAGCGACATCTTAGCGAAGAACCCGGAACACCCGGGGTCCCTAGGCATCGCGGTGTCGGAGGGGCTCGAGAATGCCCAGGCCGATCCCGACACGATCTATTGCCTGGGTTCCGTCCTCAACCACGTGCTGCTCCACCAGACAGTCATCGGGCTCGAGACCAAGGCGCAGCTCGAACGGGTGGACGAACGGCCCGACGTGATGATTTCCTGCCTGGGTGGGGGGAGCAACTTCGGCGGCTTCGTCCTGCCCTTCGTCCCCGAGGCGCTGGATGGTGGGGGGATCCGATTCCTGGCCACCCAAAGCGAAGCCGCTCCGAACCTCCAAGGGGAGTATCGGTACGACTACGCCGACCACGCGGAGCTGACGCCCATGCTTAAGATGTACACCCTCGGCCACCGAACCGAGATGAGACCCATCATGGGGGATGGGCTGCGTTACCACGGGGCCGCCCCGATTGTCAGCCTCCTCCGTAGCAAGGGCCTCATCGACACGCTGGCCTATCCCGCCGACGAGAAGCACGTGTTCCAGCGCGCGCAGACCTTCATCGCCGCTGAGGGCTTCCTCCCCGCACCCGAGTCGGCCTACAGCGTCGCCGGCGCCATCGGCGAGGCGCTGACCTGCAAGGAGACGGGAGAGGAGAAGGTCATCGTCTTCAACGTCAGCGGCCACGGGCTTCTGGACATCAAGGCCTACCGGGAGAAGCTCGGAATCTAGTGGGCGGACTCTGCTCGATGAGCAGAAGGAAATCACAACCTTGGTCTGGGTGCGGCATGGAACAGGGAGTGGAGCGCTTTCAGAAGCTGAGGTCCTGGCTTGACCGTGAACCGGTTCGGTACGCCCACGTCGTCCACCTCCTGTCCCTCCCGGCAGACGACATACGCATCTTGGTCGACGACGAGCGCCGGCCTCGTGGTGTCCTCGGACTCCGTCCAGAGACCCAGCGGCTGGTCGCGGCGGCGGAGCCGGCCGAGAGGCTGGAAGATCTCCTGGACTCTCTTCCCAGCGGAAAGTTCCGCTTGACCTCCATCGATAGGGAGCTCGTCCCTTACTTCGAAAGTGCGTTGGAGGTGAGGTTCCGGACCCCAGTCTGGTTGTACCAGTTGTCGGCCGATCATCTGCGACCTTCCCGCGCAGCCCAGACCCGTCCGCTCGAGGCATCCGAGGCGCCCATGATCGCAGCCCTTTGGGCGCCCGAACGGAATGCGACCGCCTATGTTCGCCGCCGCATCGAGGGGGGCATCAGCTCGGGCATCGAGGTCGACGGCGAGCTGGTCGCGTGGGACATGACCCACTTCGAGACCGACCGGGTCGTGATGCTGGGCTTTCTCCACGTGAGAGAGGCACACCGAGGGCAGGGGTACGCGAAGGCGGTGACGACCGCCACCGCCGAGAAGGTCTTCGCCAAGGGGAAGACGGCGGCCGCCCAGGTCTTTGAGGACAACCTGCCCTCCCTTAGACTCACCGAGGGAATGGGCTTTCGGCGGGTGAGGAGACAGGTCTGGGGTGATGGCATAAAGGCCTGAACCCGTCACCTAATGGAGGGCGACGTCATACCAAGGAGTTGGAAGGGCGGCATCACCAGTCCGTTGGATGTACTCCAACGAGTCGTCGTTGCGGCCCTCGATCATCTCGATGGCACCTATCGGTCGGTCAGAACTATTTCTTTGAACCGGGAGGCCAAGATCTTCACCGTCACCCACCCGCTTGCCCTAACCATTCGGATCCGGGAGGAGGGGCTCAGATTCTGGGACAGCGAGCGGCGGCCGGCATCGTCCTTGCGGATTGTCCCCTCCTCTGCCGCTGATCCTGCGATCCGGTCGTTCGTCCTCGATATTGCAGGCCGGCTCCCTAACCCTCCCTGGCAGATGACGGGCGATCAGCGTCGAGTGGCGATTCGGCTTTGGATCGCAGCGACTGCCATATCCCTGATCCCCACCCTCCTAGGGTTGGTGCTGGCCCCTGGGTTTCTTGGGGGCTTCCTCTCCTTGGTCTTCTGTCTCCTCTTCCTCGCCGGGGTGGTGGCTCTCGTCGTTTCGACGATCCTGACTCACCCGGGGGTCGTGTCAACAATCCAGCGCCATCGGTGGGGCCGATGGATTCAGGCACCCGAGAGGGCGGCCCTCGGATGGGCCCAAGGCTGACTTCGCCTCCGTCCGCAGGCTCGAGGAAATCTTTTTAACCGAAGAGGGGCATCCGCGGCGTCCGAAGGGATTGGGGTGCGCTCGCGTTTCGCTAGACGACTGAGGTCCGCCCTTCGGCGGATCCCCGGTCCGTGGAAGCCGAAGTACGACCTCCTCCGGAACGAGGAGATCCGGGCGGAGCTTCAGCCTCACCCCCTCTCCTTCCTGAGTTTCCATTCCCCCTTCCTCTTCCTCCTCGCGCTCGCGCTCGGCATCGGCTATCTCTTCAATGCCGTCACCGGTTGGGTCTCTTTCGAGGACTTCCTCGGGTACATGCCGGGTATCGTCGCCGTTCGGTTCGTCATCTGGACCGTCGCCCTCTCCGTGTTTGGCATCGCGGTCTCCGTCCTCACGATCCGTTGGTCCGTCTTCGGGACCTACGTCGCCCTCATCGCTCTGGCGCTCTACATTACCCTCCAGGCACCAGAAGTCGGTGCCAATCCCTTCTTCCTCCCCCTCTACTCCGTCGTCATGGCCCTCGTGGGAATGGCCATCGTGGACCTCTACCGGCGCACCCACACCTACGTGGTCACGGACCTCCGGCTGATCCTTCGGGCCGGCATCCTCACGAAGAGCGAGCGCAGCATCCTCTTCGAGAACGTCACGGACCTCGAGACGAAACAAGGGGTCTTGGGACGCATCTTCCGCTACGGCCACCTCATCCCCGTCACGGCCTCCGGTCTGGGGACCGGGGCAGAGGAGGCCTTCGCGGGCGGGGGCGCGGGGGCTCAGAACGCCCAAGGAAACGTAGGCGGCGCGATGTTCGCCGGAGGAACGCGGGGGGTTCGGGTAGCCCGGGCCACGAGCTACGCCAAGCTCCACGGGGTGACGCCCTTTCGCCAAGTGAAGATGCTCCTTCACCACCTGCTCCAGGAGCACTCCATGGTCTACTACGCGAAAGAGCAGCGGGACATCCTGCGGGACATGCGGGAACTCATGGCCGCCCGCGAAGAAGTGGACACGATTCTCGTCGAGTGAGGCGCCCGGCGATCACGCCACGACGCGGCCCGCCGCCACGGCCAGCAGGGTGATCAGCAGGAAGACCCCCGAGAACTTGAAGGAGGCCCAGGCGGCCCGCGGCTCCTTCCAGATGCGAAGGGCGGTGTAGAGGAGATAGCCACCCGCGAGAAGGGCGGGCGCGAGGAGGGGCCACGGGATTCCTCCGAAGAGGGAGAACGTCGAGACGAAACCCACGACGATCAGGGTGGAGAGGGTGATCGCGAGCGCCGTCTCGCGGTCCCCCGTCACGGCGGGAAGCATGGGGACCCGGGCGCGCTGATAGTCCCGCCGGCTCCCCAAGGAGAGGGCCCAGAAGTGCCCCGGGGTCCAGAGGAAGACCAGGATGGCAATGAGAAGGGCAGGGAGCGTGACCGTCTCCACCGCGGCCGTGGAGCCCGCCAGGGCCGGGGCGGATCCCGCGAACCCTCCGATGACGATGTTGCTGGGATGCCGACGCTTGAGAGCCAGTGTGTAGACGACGATGTAGACGAAAGCGCCCAGGAGGACGAAGAAGGCGGTCTGGGGGTTGATCAGCAGATAGCTCGTCGCGAGGCCGACGGTCAGCAGCCCGAGCCCGAAGGCGAGAGCCTTCTCAGGGGGCCGAATCGTCCCCGCAGGGAGCGGTCGTCGGCGCGTCCGGGCCATCATCCCATCGATGTCCGCGTCCAGGTAGTGATTCACCGCCGAAGCGCCCGCGGAACTCAAGGCGCCGGAGAGGGCGAGGAAGAGGAGAACTGGGAGGGAGACATCCTTGGGAGCGGATGCGACGTAGGCAGAGAGGGCGACGAGAACCAGGAGGAGAATGATCCGGGGTTTCGTCAGCACGGTGTACGCGACGACGGTGCGAAGCCCGTCCACAGGGGGTCTGAGGGGGAGGCTTGAGTTAAGGGTTCCGTGTTGGGTCGACACTCCCTTCCCGCAGCCGAGGGGGCATCCTGGGAAACCGGGATGTCGATGCCTTAATGCCGGGCGGCCCGATGCGGACCCGATCGCATGCCCAGGTTCCCCTCCCAAGAGTGGATTGAGACCTTCCGTGCACGAGTCAACACCAGTGACGCGTATGCGCAGGCGGCGAAGGACTGGGAGGGGGACTTCCTATTCGTCGTCGAGCCGGAGGGGGATCTCGGCGAGCCGGCCCGCTTCTACGTGGATTTGTGGCACGGGAGGTGCCGTGAGGCGCGCATTCTGAAGCCGGGGGAGGAGGTGAAGACCGCCTTCACCTACGCAGGTCCCTATGCCAACTGGGTCCGACTCATCCAAGGGCACATTGACCCCATCCGCGGCCTCCTCACGGGGAAGTTCCGCCTCAAGGGGAGCATGATGAAGGTCATGCGCTACGCCAAGGCGGCCAAAATCCTCGTCCAGACGGCGAGCGAAGTCCCCACGGAGTTCCCCGGCGCCTAGCGGAGCCGCACGATCGCCCGGGCCACCTCGCCCCGCTCCATGGCGGCGTAGGCCTCGTTGACTTCCTCCAGAGGATAGGATTGGGAGATGAGACGGCTGGCGTCGAGGCGGCCCGTCGCCACGAGGTCCACCAAGGGAGGAAGGTCCCGCCGGGGGCTGTAGCCGAGGCAGGCCACCAAGCTGAGGTTGTACAGGGAGAAGCCCATCACGTCGAGAGACACCCGAGTCCCCAGGGGATGCAGGCCGATGACGACCACCCGACCCCCCCGTCGCGCGACCTCGAGGGAGCTTTCGAGTCGGGGTTCGGGCATGGCCTCGAGCACCAGGTCCACCCCCTGCTGGCCGGTCCTCTCCAGGATGGCTCCGACGGGATCCGTCTCGGCGCCGTTGATGACCTGGGTCGCCCCCAGGTCCCGGGCAAACCGCAACTTCGCCTCGAGGACGTCCACGGCCAAGATCTCGGCCGCCCCAAAGGTGACCGCCAGCTGAACGGCCGCCAATCCCAGTCCGCCGCAACCGAAGACGGCCACGCTCTCCCCCGCCCGTAGCGCTCCTCGGTTCCTGAGGGCATTGAAGCACGTCCCGTACGCGCAGCTCAGGACGCTCGCGACCTCCAGAGGAAGGGACTCCGGGAGGGGGATGACCGTGTGTTCGGGTACGGCCATCAGTTCCGCGAAGCCGCCTTGGCGGCCCGGCGTCAGGCCAGGCATCTCCAAGAAACGGCAGAGGTTCTCGTTCCCCCGGGAGCAGGCCAGACAGGCGCCACACGAGGCAATCCACGAGACCAGAACGGGGCTGCCTTCCTCCAGCCCCAGGGGGTTGCGGCACCCCTGGCCCAAGGCCACCACCCGCCCCGAGACCTCGTGGCCGAGGATCTGCCCGTCGTCCAGCGGGGCGAAGTGTTCTTTCATGACGTGCAAGTCACTGTGACAGGCGCCGCAGGCCTCGACGCGAACGAGGACCTCCCTCGCTTCCGGAAGGGGGTCATCGACGCGCACAATCTCCAGCGGTTCTCCCGGACCTCGAAACACGGCCGCCCGCATGACTCGCCCCAGGAGGCGATGAAAGACCAAGTATAAGCGTGATGATGGTCCGGCGGGGACCACCGTGGAATACAAGATGCTCATCGACGGAGACTGGGTCGAAAGCGCATCGGGGGCGACTCAACGGATTCTGGACCCGTCGAACGAGACCGCGTTGGCTTCCGTACCCCGAGGCACGAAGCACGATGCCCGCGCCGCGATTGATGCGGCGAGGAACGCCTTCGATCGAGGACCCTGGCCCCGAACCTCTCCGGCGAAGAGGGGCCGCGTCCTGATTCGCCTCGCCGAACTGGTCCAGACCGAAGC
This sequence comes from Thermoplasmata archaeon, assembly GCA_046759865.1. Lineage (GTDB taxonomy): Archaea > Thermoplasmatota > Thermoplasmata > RBG-16-68-12 > JAJISG01 > JAJISK01. Next base: position 6,733 of record JBHIDB010000018.1, on the reverse strand, counting down.
GGACCGCCTCGCGGAGTTGGAGGCTCGCAATGCCGGGAAACCCATTCGACAGGCCTCCATTGTGGACCTGCCCATGGTCGTCGAGCATACGGGCCACTTCGGCCGGTTGGCTACGCAGCTGGAGGATGAGGTGGTGGAGTTGCCCGACATTGGCATCACCACCCGCGTGCTACGGGAGCCCATCGGGGTCTGCACCGGCATTGTCCCCTGGAACTACCCCCTCCTGATCGCGGTCTGGAAGGTCGCCCCCGCCCTGGCCGCGGGGAACACGATCGTGCTGAAGCCCGCCACTTATACCCCTCTCACCGCCCTGGAGTACGGGCGACTGGCCGAGAAGGCAGGATTGCCCTCGGGGGTCCTCAACGTGGTCACGGGGTCTGGGGCGGACGTGGGGGAAGAACTGGCGTCCCATCCCAAGGTGGACCGCGTCGCCTTTACGGGGTCCACGCGGATCGGCCGCCGTGTCATGGGCCTGGCGGCGGACACGGTGAAAAAGGTAACCCTCGAACTGGGCGGGAAGGCTCCCATGGTGGTCCTCCCGGACGCCGATGTCGACGAGGCCCTGCGGGGCGCCCTGTTCGGGGCCTTCCTGCATCAGGGTCAAGTCTGCGTGGCCGCCACCCGCCTCCTCCTTCCCGAATCCCTCCGCGAGGCCTTTCTCCTGCGTCTCCGGCAGCTGGCGACCGCCCTTCGCCTGGGCCCCACCCTCTCCTGGGAGACCGACATGGGCCCCCTGATCTCCGCCTCCCACCGGGATCGGGTCGAAGGCTACATCACCCGGGGACGGGACGAGGGGGCCAACCTCGTCTGCGGGGGGCAGAGGCCCCCGGATCTCCCCAAGGGGTTCTACCTGCAGCCCACGATCTTTGACGGGGTCACGCAGGAGATGGCCATCGCCCAGGAGGAAGTCTTCGGGCCCCTCCTGTCCGTCATGACGTACGACACGGCGGACGACGCGACGGAGATGGCCAACGCGACGTCCTACGGGCTGGCCGCTTCCGTTTGGTCCAAAGATCTGGACCGGGCCACGGCCTTTGCACGCCAGATCCGCGCAGGGACCGTCTGGATCAATCAGCACCACATCCTCAGCTGTGCGGCACCCCACGGCGGGTACAAGCAGTCGGGGATCGGGCGCGAACTTGGGATCTGGGGCCTATACGAGTACACGGAGCTGAAGCACCTCTACTTCGACGAGTCCGGGGAGGTCATGAAGGACGCCTTCGGCCTCGTGCAGCCGGAAGAGCCCTCGGGAAGAGACACCGACGACCCCCTTTCATGCCCCCACTCGCGCCCGCGGTGATGCCCCGCGGAGCACGAGACTTCTGCAGCTCGTTCTTGGAGTATCAGCCCTGAGGGCGGGCCACCAAGTGACTGGGTGCGGCGTCACGGTCCAGCCGAAGAGCGCGCCGAATGAATGACTCGAATGTCCGTGGGACGTTGTCTACCAGTCCTGGTGTTCGTGAGGAAGTAAGGGCTGCCGTAGGTTCCACTAACTTTCTGGACATCCTATAGCTTAAGGGTCCGCTTCGAGAGGTCCGACTTGTTTACCCTGATGACATTGGGGGTGCGCTCTCTCCCCGATGATAACAAAGGGGGAGGTTATTTCAGCCCGCTCGGAGACCTTAGATTCGTGGTCTATCGAGCCTGGCCCACCATCGGTCTAGTCTTCTTCCTCGTCGCAGGCCTTCTCGCCACGGTCCCGTCCGCCGAAGGCCATCCCCTCCACCTGCAGTTAGAGAACAGCGTCGTCGTCCTGTCCAATCGCATCGACGCCGGTCGATGGGTCGCCCAATCCTTCCTTCCCAACACGAGCTTCTTTATCTCTCGCGTCTCGCTTTATGTCATAGACGAAGGCGAGAACGATTTCCTGGCGGTCTCGGTTCGAGATGACGCTTTCGGCTTCCCAGACGGAACGAACCTGACGGGAGGGTCCGCGGACGGCCCCGCCGTGGGGACTTGGGTGGATTTCGACCTCGATCCCTACGTTCAGCTCGTAGCAAACCAGCCCTATTGGATCGTCGCTCATAGCAGCATGCCGCAAGGCGCGGGGTACGAGTGGTGGAACTCGGGGTCCGATCTCGCGTATCCGAATGGGACAGGGGCCGAATCGGACGATGGGTCCACCTGGTCCTACCCCTTGCTGGACTTCTCCTTCCGGGTCTACGGGTTCCAACAGCCCAGCTTCGTCTTTTCCGTGTCGGTCGGCCCCTCCGCCTTGGGCCCCCTGGAGTCCACGGTCTTCCGCGTCAACTTCACGAATCAGGGGCTCGGAGAGTCGGCCGGCCTGTGGGTGAACGTCTCCTTTCCGGGGGAGCTAAAGTACGTAACCGACGACGCGGACTCCATCGGTGGGGTTCGCAGCGGCGCCTATTCCTTCGAGTTCGACGCTGTCGCCCCCGGCTCGTTCTCCTTCAACATCACGGCCTCCGCAAACGGAGGGGTCCCCGATGGAACCGTGGCCACGACCAATTTCAACTTCGAGGCGCAGGATCACAACGGGGCGTCCCTGACCCCCTCCGCGCAGGACAAACCTGTGACCATCAAGAACGCCCGGCTGGCCCTCTCCCTCACCTCCCGTCCTTCCCTCGTGGATCCGGGGGACACCATTCTCCTGAATGCGACGGTGGTAAACCTCGGGTCGGAAGCGGCGCAGAACCTCCTCGTTGAGGCCCTGGTGGACCCCAACGCAACCTACATCTCCTCCACTCCCTCGGGGACCTTCGATACGGCGTCGCGTGCCCTCCGATGGACTCGACCCCTCCTCGACCCGGGCTCCGAGACCAGCTTCGAATGGATGGCCGAGGTCAACCTGGGAACCCCGGACCTCGCGACGGTGAGTTCCCTTGTGCGCGTCGACTACGAGGACATCAGCGCAACGCGCCTCCCATCAGTCAACACCTCTAGTCAATCCAGCGTGCAGGCACCCGCCTTTGCCCCGAGAGTGTGGCTGGACCGTCCCACCGCGGAACGGGGCGAGGAGGTGACCGCCACGCTCCATTACAACAACACGGGCTCTGCCACGGCCTTGCAGGCCTGGGCTAACTGGACACTCGGCGGCCACTACGAACTCGTCGACCTGACGCCTGCCTTGCCCTATACAACGACGGTCGAAGGTTTCTCCGTGGACCTGGCCAGCGTGGCCCAGGGGTCACACAGTCTGGTGGCGCGACTACGGATCATTCGGGGCCTCGCGGACGGCCTGGCCATGGGGCTCCAGGTCGCTTGGAAAGCGACGGATGGCAACGGCAACGCGCTGCCGACTCAGGTCCTCTTCTCGGAGGTGGAGCTGCACGCGCCGCTCCTCGCGCTTACCCTCTCGGGCGAGACGGATCGAGTAGAAAGCTCGTCTATCTTCGTCCTCAGCCTTACCCTTCGCAACACCGGTCGGGCTCCGGGGAGAGGGTGGCTGAATCTAACGCTCCCCTCGGGGGTCGAGTACGTGGGTGACAATGGAACCTTCGCCGTGGCCGTCGCTGATGACCGCGTAACATGGACTCTTCTCTCCCTTCCCGCGGGTTCCGTTATCGGCCTCGGGGTAGAACTATTAGCGAAAGGGGAGACCGGCCTCGCGTCCTTCCGCTTCGCCCTGAGCTTCACGGACGGGAAGGGCAGCCCGCCTCAGGTGGCCTTCAGCAACGCTGTCTCGGTGGAATTCCTCCCGGCCAGTTCGACCATCCTGGGTCTTCCCTGGTGGTTCCTCATCCTCCTTGCTGCCGCGATTCCGGGAGCCGCATACCCCTTAATCAGGCGCTGGCGATCCAGGAAGGCGAAAGTCGAGGAGGTATTCGTGGTAGACAGCGGGGGCCTCCTCGTCGCTCACCTGTCCAGCTCCATCGTCCAGGTCAAGGACGAGGACTTGGTCGTGGCGATGTTTACGGCCATCCAGGAGTACGTCCGGAACGTGTTCAGTCGAGGGTCAGAGGAGGAAATGCGCGGCCTGGATTTCGGCGAGCGCCACATCCTAATCGAAGGCGGCCAGCACCACTACGTTGCTGTTGTCTACCGGGGCAAGGATCTGGGGGAGCTCGAGGAACGTGTACGCGATGCTTCGAGAGAGATCGACGAGCGATTTGGTGCGGACCTAGCAGGGTGGAGCGGAGATGTCGAGGAAGTTGAGGACATCGCGAGTGTGCTTCCCCAAATCTGGGGGGGCAAGCCGTAACAAAAGGAGGCACAGAGGCGCTAGGCTGGCGGTGGTTTCGTCCCTACAAAAGCTCTGGATGCGGGAAGAAAGCGGGGTTAAGGTCAGGACTTTCCCCGTTGAAGTACGGCTCTTACCAAGGACTCGAACGCCCTTGGGACGTTGCTTCCCGTCTTTGCGCTCGTCAAGAGGTAAGGACTGCCATATGTTTCACTCATCTTCATCAAGTCCTTCTTCCTGACCTGACTTCGGTCGAGGAGGTCCGACTTGTTGGCCATGATGACGGAAGGAACGTTACCGGCTGCACTCTTCACCTTAAACAACCAACCATGAAGGGCTTCCAGGGTGTCCCTTCGGGTAACGTCACACACCGCAAAGACGCCGTTCGCCTCTTTGAAGTACGCGCCCTTGAGGAGGTCCACGAAACCCTTTTGCCCCATGATGTCCCAGATGACGGCGTCCACCTTGACGGAATGGCCCCCAGGCTCCTCCAACTTCAGGGTTTTCTTGCTGAGGAGGGTTCCGACAGTCCTGGTGTAATCCCCCTCGAACTTGTCGGCCACATAGCGTCGGATCAAGCTCGTCTTGCCGACCATTCCCTCCCCCAGGGCGCATATTTTGAGCTTCTTCCGCGATAGGCCGGGGGTTCGCCGCACATTCGTCGCACCCCTTGGGGCCTCTAAAAGGCAACGCCGCAATTATCCAAGATAGTAATACGACCAAAGGGGGCTTCACTGCGCTTGAGGACATTTCCGTTCGGAGGCGTTGAAGAGAGTGGCATCGAGAAGCGGGCGCTCTACCTCTGCATGCTTTAGGGGCGGTAAGTCGGGACATTCCTTCTTAGTTGGGTACTGCGAATCCGGAGCGTCTTCGCGACCCGCTAGGATGTCCGGGCGGTCTGTTTTTGGCTTTGGTACGTCGACATTCTAACCTAACGGTACAGCAGAGAGCCGGGAGCTGCCTGAAGTTCGGGGAGCCCAGAATCCTCATCGAAGTCGGCCAACATCACAACATCGCAGTTATCTACGGCCGGAAGCATGGTGGAGAGCTGAAAGCGCGAGTGCGTAGTCTCTCGGGAGAAATCAGGGACCAATTTGGGGAGCTTCTCGCAGACAACAACGGCGAGAAGGAAGGAGTTCAGGTCTTTGCCGCGCTCCAACGAGGGTCTGAATAGTACACGCTTCACGGGCCAAGATGGCGAGGCGGGTATCGCGGACAAAGGCCATAAATCTCATCACCGTCTGTGCCAGGAGCTCCCGTGGTGTAGTCCGGCCAAGCATCGGGGCCTCTCGTGGCTCGCGGAGCCAGGGAAAGCCCCTGACAGGGGTTCAAATCCCCTCGGGAGCATCCCCAATCGTTCTGAGAGGTGGGCTATTCCGAAGCTCCGCTTCCCAGGTAGTCCTCCGCATCCTGCAGAGAGATCTGGGCCTCCACCCCGTCCTTGTACGGCCGGAAACCGAGCCGATCGTTGATCGAGAGCATTGGCGCGTTCACGGTGGCATTCCCGGTTATGACCACCTCGACCTCGGGGAACTCCTCTCGGACCCGGAGGAGCATGGCCGCCTTCACCCACTTACCCAACCCTCGTCCGCGATAGACTTCTCGGACGCCCGTTCCGTACTGGTGAATCAGGCTCGCCTCTGACGGGAATTGACCCATGACGGTATATCCGCTGATCCGGCCGTCCCCTTCCACGGTGATGGCCCGCCGTAACGCCCCTCCCGCGTCGACAAACGAGTCGATGCGCTCCTTGAGGATTTCCGGGGTGAGGAATTCGTCTCCAAGATCCAGGTCCCCGCGGGGCTCCTGGTTGCTTACCTCGTTCGCCATTTCGCAGAACTCCTCCACCAGGTCGTCATCGAGGTAGTTCCCGAAGAACCGGAGAGTCGTTTTCGGCGATCGAGTCGGCCCTTCGGCAGCCCATTGGTGCACCATGTCCCAGTCCACTTGATCCAAGACGAGGCGGTTCTCCCGCCAGGTCAAGGCGACCTGGGCCCCGATAGTCTCGATGAAACGTCGGCCATCCTCCTCGTCGGTGCCCCCCATCAGGAGGGAGCGATCGCGACCTCGAGCGACCTCCGTGGCCTTCGCAAGCAAGGCCCGTCCCACCCCCTTGCGACGATGAGGGGTCACCACCTGGGGGTCAACCCACGCCATATGGGAGTTTGTCTTGTGGGTCAGGGCATCCTCCCGCGTGAGTCCGAGCTCGAGCCAACCAACCAGCTCATCCGGTTCCACTCTCTCGGAGGCTCCAAAATACAAGGACTCCCACTCTGGGTCCACCCTCTTCATGAGCTTTTCCACCGTCCGATCGTCCCGGAGCGGGTCCTCGGGGTAGGTCTCTTCGTGGCGCTTTCGTCGGAAGACGTGGTACATCGCCCACCGGTCCGCGGAGGTGGTCTGAGGCTCGAAGGGGAATATTTCGACCGTCACTGCGACGCCATCGAAGAAGGGCTACGTAAGCTTTCTGAGCCGAGGAGGGTCCTAGGGAACCATCAACCGGAGTACGCGACGGGTCAGCCCTGCGAAGGCCTCCGCCACCGACTCCCCCGTCCGGGCGCTCGTATAGAGCCACGGACATCCCCACCCCTC
>JBHIDB010000017.1:0-17757 GCA_046759865.1 Thermoplasmata archaeon | reverse complement strand
GACGACGGAAGGTCGGCGCCAAGACCGCGGCCCTCCTGGTGGACGCCGGCTACACCATGTCCTCGCTGAAGAAGGCGAAGCTGAAGGATCTGGAGAAGGTGGTCCCTCAGGAGGACGCCGTTCGCGCGTTGAAGCGTCTGGGGATTAAGGTCGAGGTCCCCGCGCCGAAGAAGAAGGCGGCACCGAAGAGTGCAGCTCGCAAAAAGGCCCCTGCCAAGAAGAAGTCCCCAGGGAAGAAAGCGCCCGCGAAGAAGCCCCCCAAGAAGGCCCCCAAGAAGCCAGCCAAGAAACCGGCGAAAAAGCCCACGAAGAGGCCGGCAAAGAAGACTCAGAAGAAGAAGCCCAAACCTCGTCCTACGATCCCTTCCAAGGTCCGGGAGCCATCGACCTGGGAGCGCCGCATCCTCAAGATTCTCCAGACGAAGAAGCGGGATTTGCCCCTTTCCCTTGTGGAGGATCTCGCCGCGCGGGCCCAGAGATTGAAGCTCAAGAAAGCGGATTTGGAGAAGGTCGTCGATCATCTTGCCGACCAATACGGCACCCACCTTGTTGATCCCAACGAATCGGTGGGCATCGTTTCCGCCCAGTCCATCGGCGAACCCGGAACCCAGATGACGATGAGAACGTTTCACTACGCGGGGGTCGCAGAGATGAACGTCACCCTCGGCCTTCCTCGCCTCATCGAGATCGTCGATGCCCGTCGGGTTCCCTCGACCCCCGTCATGGAGGTCTTCGTCCAGGACGGACGGGACGACCTCGACCGCATGCGGCAGCACGCCGCCGAGATCGAGATGACCCACTTGGAGGACATCGCCGACACAGAGACGGACATCCTGAACAACCGCGTGGTCGTCTATCCGAACGAGGCGAAGATGCGGAGCCGAGGGGTCACCTGGAAGGACTTGGATAAGACCCTTTCCAAGATGCGACGCGAGAAGGTCACGCGGACTGTGGAGGAGAACGAGCGGAAGGTGAAGGCCTACGTGATGGACTCGGACCAGGTCTCCTACAAGCTTCTTCAGAAGACCCTGGAGGGCGTCAAGACCTCGAAGATTAAGGGCATCGATGGCGTCCGCCGGGCGATCATCCGCCGGCGGGGAGAGGAGTACGTGATTTACACGGAGGGTTCCAACCTGGCTGCGGCCTTAGAGCTCCCGTACGTCGACCCCACCCGGACCAACTCCAACAACATCACGGAGATCTACGAGGTCCTGGGCGTGGAGGCCGCCCGAAACGCCATCGTGCGGGAGGCGGCCAGCACCCTGGCCGAGCAGGGGCTCACCGTGGACATCCGCCACATCATGCTCGTCGCGGACATGATGACGAACGACGGGGACGTAAAGGCCATCGGCCGCCACGGAATCTCCGGCCGGAAGTCCAGCGTTCTGGCGCGGGCCGCCTTCGAGATCACCTCGCATCACCTCCTCAAGGCCGCTGTCACGGGGGAGGTGGATTACTTGGACGGCGTCGCGGAAAACGTCATCGTCGGGCAGCCGGTCACCTTGGGCACGGGGGCCGTGAACCTGGTCTACCGGACGGCCGCCGAGGAAGGGTAGGCGATGGCGGACCTCGCCGGTCCCCTCCGGAAGGCCATCGAGACCGGGACGGTGGTCCTGGGCCTCCGCCAAGTCCGCCGGGCGGTCCTGTCGGACCAGGCCCGTCTGGTTATCAGGGCCCGCAACTGCCCCGATGAGTTTTTGAAGGCCCGGGAGGACGTCGCCGTCGAGGAGTTCCAGGGCAACAACGTGGAACTGGGGGCGGCGTGCGGGAAACCCTTCTCCGTCTCCGCCGTCGCCGTCCTGGACCCTGGGAAATCCAAGATCTTGAAGCGGTAGGTGGCGGAATGGCGTCCATCACGTTCACGGGGGAGACCCTCGGGCAGATGGCCCTCTTCCAAGACATCACCCACGTTCCGGCGGTCGATTGCCTGGAGTCGGAGGCGAAGGTCCTCTTCGTGGTGAAGGAGGGAGAGATCGGTCCGGCCGTCGGGAAGGGCGGCCAGAACGTGAATAAGCTCCGGCAGGTCCTGCACAAGGAGGTCCAGGTGGTGGAGCACAGCGAAGATCCCATCCGTTTCATCAAGAACATCTTCCGCAACTATGGCGTCCGGGAGGTGTCCTTCGAGGAGCGCGGGGAGACCACCCATGCCTCGGTCCAGGTCGATCCTCTCCGGAAGGGCCGCGCCATAGGGAAGGAGGGAAGCAACCTCCGCCTCGCCCGGGAGCTGATCAGCCGACACCACGACGTTCAGAGCGTCGTCATCGCCTGACTCCCTCCCGAGCCCAGACCCTCGGGTGGACCCATGAAGGCGGGACAGATTCGAACGATCCTGCGCGAGCTGGGGACCCGCCCGTCGAAGCGATTAGGGCAGCACTTCCTCCTGCTGGAAGACGTGGCGGAGGAGATCGTGGCAATGGCCGATCTTCCGTCTAAGGAAGCCGTCTTGGAAGTGGGGCCGGGGCTGGGTATCCTCACGGAGCCCCTCCTTCGGCGAACGAGAAACTTGGTGGCTGTCGAGAAGGATCCCCTCCTGGCGGAGTACCTGAAGAAGCGGTTCCCTCGACTGGACCTGCTGGTCGGCGATGTCTTGCGCGTCCCCTTGCCGCCTTATGAGCAGGTAGTGAGCAACTTGCCCTTCGAGATCTCCTCCCCTTTCCTGGAGCGCGTCCTCTTGGCTCCGTTTCGACGCGCCGTCCTGACCCTCCAGAGGGAGTTCGCGGAGCGGCTGGTCGCGGAGCCGGGGGTCAAGGCTTACTCGCGGCTGTCCGTGAAGGTGTACCACCGGGCGACGGCACAGCTCCGCCGGACGATCTCCCCCTCGGCCTTTTGGCCGCCGCCTGAGGTGGAGGCCGCGGTCGTCCAGATCGATGCGAGGGATCCGCCCTTCAAGATCGAACGGGAGGCCTACTTCCGGGTCGTCGACGCCCTCTTTGCACATCGGAGGAAGACGGCCCTCAACGCTCTCCGCCTCGCTGCCCGGTCGCTCAAACGTTCAGAGAAGGAGATTGAGGAGGTCCTCCGGGGTGACCCTCTGGCCAAGAAGCGAGCCGACGAGATGCGTCCCGAGGAGATGGCCGCGTTGACCCGCCGGCTCCATCCTTCGAAACCTTAATGCCGTTCCAATGAGAGTGGTTGTCCCCCCGATGGCCCAGAAAAAGGACCTCACGGAACTGCAGCAGGCAGAGCGACGGTATCAGAACCTCATCGAGAAACGAGACCGATTCAACGCAGACGCCCGGGCCGTCCGAGAGGAGCGGGACCTCCTCAACAAGAAGAAGGGGGAGGTCCGACAGCAGGTGAACGGCCTCCGCGACGATAGGTCGCGCCTGCTGAAGGAGGTCCGAGAGCACAAGGCGCAGCGTGACGACCTCCAACGGCGCGCCAAGGAACTCATTCGGGTCAAGCGGAAGCTGCGCGGTCGGTTGAAGGGAGGCGTCGAGGCGGAGGTCCGCACGCGCCAGAAGCAGATTGCGAGACTGGAAACGGACCAGGAGACCCAATCCCTCAGCCTTGCAGAGGAGAGCCGCCTGCTGGAGAACCTACGCCGGGCCCGCGAGGAGCTCGCGGAGCTGGAGGCCGTTGAGCGAGAGCACCACGAGGTCCTGAAGGAGGTCGGCGAGCTGGACGCCGCTATCGACGATCACTTCGAGGGGGCCGAGGCCGAGCATCTGGAAGTCGTCCGCATATCCGCCCAGGCCCAGGCCGGGCGGAGCGAGCTCGACGAAAAGCTGGACGAGCTCTCCGTCCTGATTGCGGAGGCCAATCGCATCCACGAGCTCTTCGTGACCGTCAGGGAGCGGGCGGACCACTATCACCAGCGGGCCATGGAGATGCGCAAGGAAGTGATCTCGATCAAGCGAACCCGGCGCCGGGAACACGCCGAGGGAAAGGTGCTCATGAAGGAACAGAAGACCGCCGTCCGGGAGGCGTTGGAGGACGAAGAGAAGATAGACGAGGCGGTCGACGAGGCCCTCGCCACTCTCCGGAAGGGAGGGAAACTGGAGCTCTAGCCATGAAGGCGGTGGTGCTGGCGGGCGGGTACGGGACGCGGCTCCTGCCCCTCACCCAGACGGTTCCGAAGCCCCTGTTGCCCGTGGCCGGGAAGCCCTGCATCGACTACGTCTTGCGCTCCCTGGGATCCGCCGGGTTTCGGCAGATCATCGTCGCCACGAGTTACATGTCGGATCGGGTCATCAAGCGGATCGGGGACGGTCTGGACTACGATGCCTCGATCCTCTATTCCTTTGAGGCCGCCCCTGCGGGGACGGCCGGGGCCGTAAAGACTCTCGAAGATTTCGTGGACGGGACGTTCGTGGTTGCGAGCGGGGACGTCCTGGCGGACGTGAACCTCGAGAAGCTCTACAAGGGCCACGCCCAGCGGGGGGCCCTCGCCACGATGGCCCTGACCCGGGCCGAGGACACACGCCAGTTCGGTGTCGTGGAGGTCGATGCGGACGGACGCCTCGTCCGGTTCCAGGAGAAACCCGCGCCCGAGGAGGCTTTCTCCGACCTGATTAACGCCGGCATCTATGTCCTCGAGCCGGAGGTGCTGACGTACGTGCCAGAGCGAAAGACCTTCGACTTTTCAAAGGACCTCTTCCCCCTTCTGCTGGAGAAGGGCAAAGCGCTCTACGGGATGGAGCTGGAGGGCCTCTGGATGGACATCGGTCGGCCCGAGGATCTGTGGCGGGCGAGCCTGGAGGTCATTCGACGAACCGGGGAAGAGACCACGTTGAAGGGCGTGGAGAGCCGGGGAAAGGTCCTCCTCTCGCCGGACGCCGAGATCAATGAAGGGGTTGAGATCGAGGGGCCCAGTTACATCGGACGGGGCGCGACGCTCTCCAAAGGCGCTCGCGTGCGTCGGTCGTGCGTGTACGACGGGGTCTTTCTGGATCGGGACGTGGCCCTGAAGGACTCGATCGTTATGGAGGGGAGCCACATCGGCTGGAGGAGCCGCGTCCACGGCAGCGTCCTTTCGACGGGCTGCCGGGTGGAGGAGGACGTCGAAGTCCTCGACAGCGTCATCGGGGACGAAATGCACGTCCGGGCCCACTCTCGCCTTGAAGGGGCTAGCCTGGCTCCTCCGTCGGAGTAGGGCGGCCATCGCGGGCGACCACCACCCCGTCCTTGACCACGGTTCCTGCCAGATTCCGGCCAATGCGATAGGGGATTTCCGGCACATCCCGGGCCTCGAGGACCACGAGGTCCCCCCGCTTGCCCGTTTCCAAGGAGCCCACCTCGGCCGCGAGACCGACGGCCCAGGCGGCGTTCCATGTGGCCGCGGAGACGGCCTCCTCCGGGCGCATTCGGAGGCGGTAGCAGGCAAGGGAGATGACGAAGAGCATGGATTCGATCCAGGAGTTGGGGGAGAGGTCCGTGCCGAGGGCCACGGACACTCCGGCTTCGATCATGCGGCGCGCGTCTGCGTAGGGGAGGTCGGGGGAGCTGAATGTGGTTCCGGGGAGTAGGATCCCGACGGTGCCGGCCTTGGCCATGGCCCCGAGGCCCTCCTCCGACGCGAAGATGAGGTGGTCGGCGGAGACGGCCTGCACGCTCGCTGCCAGCTCGGCGCCTCCCGAAGCCGTCAACTCGTCCGCGTGCACCTTAGAAGGCAGGCCGGCCTCCTGCCCCGCCAGGAGGATGCGGCGTCCTTGGTCGGGATCAAAGAAGCCGTCCTCGACGAAGACGTCGCAATAGCGCGCGAGTCCCTGGTCGGCCACGGCGGGGATGACCGTTTCTACGAGGGAGTCCACATACCCTGACGGGTTCGAGGCGAACTCGGGAGGAATGGCGTGCGCCCCCAGAAAGGTGGGCACGAGGGTAGTGGGGGCCCGACCCGCAAGACGTGCGATGGCCGCAAGCATCTTGGTCTCCGATTCCCGATCCAAACCATACCCCGACTTGACCTCCGCCGTGGTGGTTCCCTGCGCGCTCATTCGGCGGAGCCGAGAAATCGTTTCCTCGACGATCTCCTCCTCCGAGGCGGCCCGCATCGCCCGAACGGTTCGCAGGATTCCTCCGCCCTCCCGGGCGATCTGCGCATAGGACTTCCCCCTGAGTTTGTCGGCAAGCTCGTCCGCGCGGGACCCCACGAAGGCAGCGTGAGTGTGGGCGTCCACGAGGCCTGGGAGGACCAGACGGCCTCGGGCGTCGAGGGCCTCCACACTGCGCGCCTCACGTGCGACCTCCACATCCAGCCCAGTCTGGGTCACGATGCCCCTCTCGATGAGGACCGCCGCGCGGTCCCGGGGCCCCAGGTCGAGGAGGTCCTTTCCCCGCCGGGGCTTGCGATAACCGCCTAGGGTCAAGAGGCGGCCGATGTTCCGAACGAGGAGGTCTCCCCCCGGTTGACCCCCGAGTGGAGATTCAGGACTGGAGCTCAAGCTGGACCCCCGTCGGGACGGTAGAGACCACGAAGGCACGCCCCCCGGCCTTCGTAATGGCCTTCGAGACTCCGACCGGGTCATTGGTCAAGGCAATCATGCTCCCCCCGCCGCCTGCGCCCGTGAGCTTCGCCCCGTAGCTAAACGGGACGGTGGCCGCAACAAGCTTGTCCAGGGCGGTATGTCCCACCCCAAGGGCGTTGAGGAGGCGATGGTTCTCCAGCATGAGTTCCCCCCCGTGTTCCAGGTTACCTTCCCGGAGGGCCTCTACACCTTCCAACGCGATCTCTCCGATGCGGTGAATCGCCCTGCGAGCCTCCCGCTGCGCCTCCACCCGTCTCTGGACCTGAGCGACGAGGGGACCCGTGGCTGCCTCGACTCCCGTGCTCCCGACGACCAAGGTCATCTCCGGGAGTGGGGTGCTGTGGAGGTTCCAACGGGTCTCCCCCTTCTCGATCTCCCACAGAAAGTTCTCCTCTCGGTCCCTGAGCAGCAGGATGCCACCGCCGTGGGTCGCCGTCGTTGTGTCGATGGGACTCGCCCGGCCCTGGACCGCATGCTCGACCGCGAACCCGGTCCTGGCGATCTCCTCCTCCTCGAGGGGGCCGTCTCGACCCTGGAGGCACGCCAGAAGACCCACCGTCACCGCCGCGGAGGAACCCATCCCCGCGGCCATGGGAACGTCAGATCGGGTGGTTATCAAGACGGCCTCTTCGTGGTTCACCGCGCGCAACGCCTCGGCAAGGTACGGGTACCGTCCCTCCTCCAATGGATGCCCGTTGACTTCACTCCGTGCGGCCGGCTCGGCCTCCACCCGCGTCCTCCGGGAGATAGCCACGGAGAGCGCGGGTTCCCCGAAGACGACGGCGTGTTCGCCGTAGAGAATGAGCTTGCCCGGGGCGGAGGCCGCGACCACTGCCTCGCAAACCCGAGCGCCGTCTTACCTTTTACTAGGCGCGAGCCTCGTACTCCTGCGCCTTCAGTTCGAGGCGGCGAGCCTTGTCCTCCAGCTTCTCCGCGTTGGCGCGCATGGTTTGCGCCTTGGCGTTGAGCTTGGCGGCCTTGGCCTTGAGCTTGCTCGCCTTCTCCTGGTAGGTGGCCCTCTTCTGGGCCTCCTTGGCCTCCTGGATGGTGGTCCCGCGGTCCGCACCCCCATGCGCGGACTCCTCATGGACCGGAGATGCAGGGGCCTGGGGGGTTGTGGGGGCAGCAGGGGCATCCTCTGAGGGAGTGTCCTCCCAAGGGCGCTCCTCATCCATCATGGCCGCCCCTCCCTCAGGAGGTTATTTAAAGACTTTCGAGGCGCTATCACGTTTGAGAATGGGCCCGGGCCCGCTGGACCCCGGTCCAGCCCCCGGAGAGGTTATTACCCCAGGCCTCCTAGTCAGACGCGTGAAGGCCCTTCTCGCCCCCTTTCCCGGACGCCCCTCCACGGGGAAGGGTTCGCAGGAGATGGAAGGGCACGTCCGCGACGTCATGGAGGCGCTCGGCTTTCAGGTGGGCCTCCTCCCGGAGGATCGCGGCGGACTCGAAGGGGCCGACTTCATCCTCGTCCTCGGGAGCGACCGGGACGTCCTCAAGGCCTTCCAGGAGTACGGGAATGCCGAGGTTCCCATCCTAGGGGTGAACGACGCAACCGGTTCCGCCTTCCTGACCGACATTTCGTTCGACGCGTTGGAGGAGGGGCTGCAGCGGGTCGGGCAGGGCAAGTACCGCCTCGAGGCCTGTCAGCGCCTTTCTGTGACGGTCGACGGATCGCCCCTTCCCGCCGCCCTCAACGAGGTCGCCGTCTTTCCGGCAAAGACCGCGGTGCTCATGGAGTACAAGCTCACCATCGACGGGGAAGAAGTGTATCGCGACTACAGCGATGGCGTCCTTGTGGCGACCCCCACTGGCTCCTCCGCGTACGCCCTCTCCGCGGGCGGCCCTTTGATCCTACCCCAGTCCCGCGTCTTTGTGGTGGTGTCCGTTAACTCCATGGACGTCTCTCGCCGGCCCCTAGTCGTGCCGGATCGGGCCATCCTCGAGTTCACCGACATCAGCGCCCGGTCCGATTGCGAGGTGGTGATCGACGGGCTCAGGCGGCAACGCGTGGAGGAGCGGGTCGAGATCCAAGGGGGCCACGTGGGGCACCTTATCCGGATGAACGGAGGTTCGACGGGCCGCCTCGAGGCGCTCCGGCGCGTGCGCTCGACGGAGGAGCTGATGAAGATGCCACCCAGCGCAAAGCTCGTCCTCAAGGCCATCGAGTATGAAGGGCCGATGACGGCCCGGGACATCGCGGCCAAGACGCTCCTTCCGCCGCGGACGGTACGCCACGCGGTGGCCATCCTCGTCGAGAACGGGCTCGTGGCGCGGTCCCCCCACCTGCGGGACCTCCGATCCGACATCTTCTACCTGGTCACGGAAGAGGAAGGGAAGGGGGGCACAGTGGCTTCCGGTTCCCTGGGACGACGGAGCGTGGGGGAGGGTTAGGCCAGACCCTTTACGGCCTCGTCCAGTGTCTGAATCTCCGCATCGTACCAGAACTTCTCGTAGTTCAGGGCCGCCTCGTGGCTCATTCCCATGATGCCGTCGGGGTCCTCGAATGCGGCCGTCGCGTCGCTGATCAAGACCGGGACGTAGCCGCGAAAGAAGGCGTCGGCGGCCGTGTGCTTGTCACAGCAATTTGTGTGGAGCCCGGTGATGTAGAGCCAGTCTCCGGGCCCGAAGCTCAGCTTCTTGAGGAGGGCCTCCGTGGCTGTGGGGCGCCCCCCGTTGTCGGTGAAAGTGCTGTAGGTCCCCTTCTCGATCTCCCACAGGGGATGGTCCGAATCGGCCTCCTCCACGTCGGCCTGCGTCCACTCTCGTTCAAAGGTGTGGACCTTCTCCCTTCTGAGCCCGCTCACGATCTGCGAGCCCTCCGATCCCTTCATGGAGTGGGGGCCCCACTTCTTCAGCTCGTAGTCGTCGGGCAAGTGGCGGTCCGTGCTGTAGATGACGGGCAATCCCGCTCCGAGAAAGGCCTCTTGCAGCGTACGAATGCGGGGGACGAGGGCGAGGCCCGCGTCCAGTGCCAGGTCTGGATTGTACTTCTTGACGAGAAAGTCGTTGGTCATGTCGATAACCAAGAGAGCGCGATTGGGCGTGCTTCTCACCTCGGGTTTTGAGGCACGGCCGCTTACTTATACGATGCGTCTGCGGCAGGACTTTGGGCGGGCTTCTTCGACGGGCAAGAAACGACGATCCGTCCCGGGCAGGACCCGGAAAACGGTTAATGGAGGAGCCGATGGAAGGGCTGTGAAGGCCGTCGCCATTGCGCGGCACGGCGGGCCAGAGGTTCTGGAGTACCGGGATCTGCCCGACCCCCAGATCGCAGACGACGAGGCCCTCGTTCGTCTCGAGGCGTCCGCCTTGAATCGACTGGACCTCTTTGTCCGGGAGGGCTGGCCCGGCCTGAATTTGGAGTTCCCGCATGTCCTCGGCGCCGACGGCGCGGGGGTCGTCGAGGGGACGGGGAGCGAGGTCACGACGGCCGCCCCGGGAGAGCGGGTCGTCATCGATCCGAGCCTCCCCTGCGGGACCTGTGATTACTGCCGACAGGGGGAGGAGGTCCTATGCTTGGAATACCGGATCCTGGGCGAACACGTGGACGGCACCTACGCGGAGCTGGTAAAGGTACCAGGGGAGAACCTGTTGCCGCTGCCGGAGGGCGTCCCCCTGGAGCCATCGGCGGCCGCGCCCACGACCTTCATGACGGCGTGGCGGCTCCTAATGACCCGGGCCGGCGTCCAACCTGGTGAAACGGTTCTCGTTCTCGGGGCGGGAGGAGGGGTCTCGAGCGCGGCTATCCAGATCGCAAAGTATGCCGGTGCGCGGGTGATTGCCACCTCGAGCACGAAGGAAAAGCTGGAGAAAGCCCGCGATCTCGGGGCGGACGAGGTGATCAACTACAAGGAAGAACCCTTCGAGCGGGTTGCCTGGGAGCTCTCGGGGAAACGGGGCGTGGACGTGGTCGTGGATTCCGTAGGCCGAGTGACCTGGAAGCAGAGCATCCGAGCCCTCGGCAAGAACGGCAGGCTCGTTACATGCGGGGCGACGACCGGTGCCGTCAGCGAGACGGACATCCGCTACATCTTCTGGCGCCAGCTTCAGATCTTGGGCTCCACAATGGCCAACCGGGTAGAGTTCCGGGAGGTGATGAAGCTGATCTGGGAGGGAAAGTTCGAGCCGGTCATTGACCGAACCTTTCCCCTCACGAAGGCTCGGGAGGCCCAGGAGCTGTTGGAGGATGGCCAGCAGTTCGGAAAAATCCTGCTCCGACCCTGACCTAGTCGATGTCCACCGGCTCGCCCGCTTCCTGGGCGGCCTTCCTCAGCGTGATGTCCAGGACGCCGTTGTTGTAGGTCGCCTGAACGGACTTCGGGTCCACGACGGTATCGAGTTCGACCTCCTTGTGGTATTGCCGGTCCTGCGTGTCCACCCGGATGGTCAGCCGGTCCGAGGTGGTCCGCAGGTCGATGTCTTCCTTCTCGACGCCCGGCAATTCCACGGTGACGGAGACCGAATCTCCGCGGTCCATCACGTCGGTCATGGGCTCCCTTCCCGTCTCCTCCTTCCAGGGCCGAAGGACGCTGGTGTCGCCGAACTGACGGAATTCGGGCTGTCCATCGGGGCCGACGCGGAAGGAGTAGCCCCACACGAAGGGTTTCCCTTCGGACACGTCGTCGAAGGAGTGAGCCATGATCCGCTCCATGCGCTCCCTCATCTCATCGAAGGCGTCCCCGAAGTAATCCCAGAAATCGTCGTCGTCGAAGGGCCACCTTCGCCTTTTCTTCTCTCCCATCTACGCCACCTCGATGCCTCTCCCAAAGTTTCGCGAGATCTCCTCGTACTTCTCAAACTCTCCCCGCCGCCTCGGCTGCACCTTGGCCATAGCCTCCTCGAAGTGACGGCTGGTGATGTACAGGCCCTTCACGGACTCGTCTTCTAAGGTGCCGCCACTCAGGATGTACTCGCGGATGGCCAGCATGGAGGCCTCGTTGGCCATGGCCTCGATGTCCGCTCCTGTGAAGTCTTCGGTCTGCTTGGCCAGGTCTTCGAGGTCGACATCGTCGGCCAATGGCTTCCCACTCGTGTGGATTTTGAAGATGTCTACCCGCGCCTCCCGCGTCGGTGTCGGGACCTGAATGAGCCGATCGAAGCGGCCGGGCCGAAGCAGAGCGGGGTCGAGCATGTCGGGGCGGTTGGTCGCTGCGATAACGGTGACGTTGTGGAGTTCCTCCAACCCGTCGAGCTCCACAAGCATCTGGGAGATGACCCGTTCCGTCACTCGGTTATCGAGGGCGCCCCCTCGGGCGGGGGTGATGGCATCGATCTCGTCGAAGAAGATGACCGCCGGCGCGGCCTGCTTCGCCTTGCGAAACGTTTCCCGAACGGCCCGCTCGCTTTCGCCGACCCACTTGGAGAGGAACTCGGGGCCCCGGACGCTGATGAAGTTGGCTTCGGCCTCCGCAGCCACGGCCTTAGCGAGTAGGGTCTTCCCGGTCCCCGGGGGACCGTAGAGGAGCACCCCCTTAGGAGGCTCGGCCCCGGCCTGGTCAAACACGGGGCCGTACCGGAGGGGCCATTCCACGGTCTCTTGGAGTTCCTGCTTCGCCTCCGCGAGGCCGCCGATGTCGTCCCAGGATACGTTGGGGGTCTCGATGAATACCTCCCGGAGGCTGGAAGGTTCCATCTCTCGGAAGGCCTGCATGAAGTCCTCGGAGGTCACGGTGAGCCGATTCAAGATCTCCAAGGGGATCTCCGGCGCCTCGAGGTCGATGTCAGGAAGCACTTTCCGGAGGGCACGGATCGCGGACTCCTTGCTGAGGGACTCCAGGTCGGCCCCCACATAACCGTGGGTCAGGTCGGCCATCTGGTCCAGGTCTACGTCCTCGGCGAGCGGCATGCCACGCGTGTGGATTTCGAGGATCTCCAGTCGCCCTTCTCGGTCCGGGATCCCGATCTCGATCTCGCGGTCGAATCGACCTGGACGACGGAGGGCGGGATCCAGGGCGTCGGGCCGGTTGGTCGCACCGATGACGACGACCTTGCCGCGTGTCCGCATCCCGTCCATGAGGGAGAGGAGCTGGGCCACCACGCGTCGCTCGACCTCCCCCACGACCTCGTCCCGCTTCGGGGCGATGGAGTCGATTTCGTCGATGAACACGATGCCCGGGGCGCTCTCCTCCGCCTGATCGAAGACGTCCCGTAGGTTCTCCTCGCTCTGGCCGTAGTACTTGGACATGATCTCTGGGCCGGAGATGGAGAAGAAGGACGCGTTCGTCTCGCTGGCCACCGCGCGGGCGAGGAGGGTCTTCCCCGTCCCTGGGGGTCCTCGGAGCAGAACCCCTTTCGGCGCCTCCACCCCCAGCCTTTCGAAGATCTCGGGGTGCCGGAGGGGGAGCTCGATCATCTCTCGGACCTTCTTGACCTCCTCGTGGAGGCCCCCAATGTCCTCGTAGGTGACACGCGGGACCTGGAGCTCCTCCGGCGCCGGCTTCTCGCTGATGGTGACCTGCGTGCTCCGCTGGATAAGAACGGCGTCCGCGCCAGGAGACAGGGCGGTGGCCACGAGGTCCAGCTTTCGCCCCATGATGTTGAGTTCCAGAAGATCTCCCCGGGTGAGCACCCGGCCTTCAAGGTATTGCGCCAGGTAGCTCTCGCCCCCGGTGATGCGCAGGGGTTCCGTGGGCGCCAGCGTCACCTTCGTGGCGGGTTTGGCGGCGATCTTGCGGATTCCGACCTTCTCGTCGATGCCGACCCCCGCGTTGCGCCGCATGTTGCCGTCGATTCGGATCACGCCGCGGTTCTCGTCCTCGGGATAGCCGGGCCAGCAGACGGCCGCGGTACGCTTCTTACCCTCGATGGAAATGATGTCGCCCGTGTTCAGGCCAAGGGCCTTCATGACCGCGGGGTCCAGACGAGCAATCCCACGGCCCACGTCCTTGGTCTTGGCTTCAGTAACGCGGAGAACCTTCTCGGTCATAGCCAACGCTCCGGGGGAGGAACCTCAGTCATCCTATCTATGTTAGCACTTCTATATAAAACTATTTTGGCCATTTCCCTCCCCGAAGGCAGAAGGGAAGAGGCCCTATTCAAATCCATCGCTTTCAAATACGCGGCCTTGCTGAAAGCCACTGTGCGATCCGCCCTTCTCGCCGCCCCGGGCCAGGTGGTCGTCCAGGACCTTCCTGTGCCCGCGCTCCAAGGGGGAGATCTCCTCGTGGATATGAAGGCGTGCGGCATCTGTGGGTCGGACCTCGAGAAGATTCGGGGCGGCTACACCGCCGCCCCCCCCATACTGGGCCACGAGGCCGTGGGCGTCGTTCGGGAGGTGGGAGGGGGCGTCGAAGGAATCCGCGAGGGGGACCGGGTGTTCCCGCACCATCACGTGCCTTGCTCTGCATGTGAATACTGCCGAGCCGGGAGCGAAACGATGTGTTCAGAGTATCGGAGGTGGCACCTGGACCCCGGAGGGTTCTCCGAGGCCTTTCGGGTTCCCACCTGGATCGTGGAGCACGGCGGAGTTCTCGCCCTCCCTCCCGCGCTCTCCTTCGACGAGGGCACCCTTATCGAGCCGCTGGCTTGTTGCATCCGCGCCTTGGATCGTTTCCGGGTTCCTCAGGGCGGCACGGTGCTCGTGTCCGGCGCCGGGCCCATGGGCCTCCTCGCCATCCAGCTCCTCCCCTCTTACGGCGCCGACCGCATCATCGTCAGTGAGGTCTCGCCCTACCGCCTCCGGCATGCCGAGCGCCTGGGAGGCCTTCCCGTCAATCCCCGTGAGGAGGAGTTGGGCAAGGTGGTGTGGCACGAAACGGAGGCCCGGGGAGCCGATCTCGCCGTCGTCGCCTCGAGCAACCCGAACGCCCTCCGTCAGGCCATCGACAACACGCGGGACGGCGGGACCGTGGGCCTCATCGGCATCCCGGAATCCGGCGCCTCCCTCCCGGATGTCAGCCGTCTCCTCACTCAGGAGCTCTCCCTCATCAGCAGCAACGCGGCGACGGAACGGGAGACCCAGCGGGCGGTGGAGATGCTCGTCGAGGGCGCCATCGAGGTGGCCTCCTTGGTGACCCATCGAGTAGGCCTGCCCGAGATTTCCAAGGGCCTGGCGCTCGCGCAGAACGCGGAGGCCCTCAAGGTCATCGTCACGCCCTGAGGCTCCGATAAAGCTATTAGCGCAATCGCTCTAGGCACGGTGCCTGGAGGGCCGCCGGCCCTTCATCCTGATTGGATCGGGGGTGTCATCTTGGACTGGGGAATGCAGAACCGCCTCTCGCGCATTATCAAGCCAGGCTCAGGTCGGACCGTGATGTTGGCCGCCGACCACGGCTACTTCTTGGGACCCACGCGAAAGCTCGAGGATCCCGGGAAGACGTTGCGACCGCTTGTTCCGTACGCGGACGCCCTGATGGTCACCCGAGGCGTGGTGCGCAGTTCCCTCGATCCGCTGACCGACATTCCCATCGTCCTCCGGGTCTCCGGAGGTGTGAGCATCGTGGGCCCCGCCCTCTCCGACGAGGGGATCGCGAACTCCGTCAAGGACGCCCTCCGCATCAACGCCTCGGCCATGGCCCTCTCCATCTTCGTGGGAACAGAGCACGAGAGGCAGACGCTCCTGAACCTCGCTGAACTCGTGGATCAGGGGACGGAACACGGGATCCCCGTCCTCGCGGTGACGGCAGTGGGGAAGGAGTTGGAAAAGCGGGACGCGCGTTACCTGGGCCTGGCCTGCCGGATGGCCGCCGAAATCGGGGCCAATTTCGTGAAGACCTACTACTGCGACGACTTCTCCAAGGTGGTCGAGAGCTGCCCGGTGCCCATCGTCATGGCCGGCGGGCCGAAACTGGAGACGGACATGGACGCGTTCGAGCTCGTCCACGCCGCGATCTCGGAGGGGGCCTCCGGGGTGGACATGGGCCGCAACATCTGGCAGTCGGAGTTTCCGGTAGCGAAGATCCGGGCCGTCCGCGCCATCGTCCATGAGGGAGCAACGCCGAAGGAGGCGAACCAGGTCTTCGAAGAGACGAAGGCCGGGATGAAGACCTGAGGCACGTGGGCCCCGTCGCCCAGTCTCAAGGTTCGAACCCTTCGCGGCTCACGCCCACGGGGCAATGGGGTGTCCCGTCATCGCGAGCGCGTCTGCGAGTGAGCGACGCCTCCCCTGGACCTTCAGGAGGAATTCCTCGCCATCCCCCCTTACCGTCACATCGTGGAACCACCGCCGCAAATGTGCGTCGGCGACCGAGACGCTAATCTGGTCCGTGGGACTCCGCACGGCGCGACGAGCGACCGCCCTGGGGACAAGAAACCCGAGGACCACCCCGGTGGCGGTGACGCCAAGGACGATGAGGGCCGTCACCGCGGGGTCGTTGAAGGCGAATCCGAAGAGCAGCGGAAAGATGGTGAAGAGTAGGATGAACACGATCCATCCGAGCATGGCACCCGTTCGCTTCAGGCCTCGGAGGGTGGGACCGGGCGTGACGAGCTGAAGAGAGCCCATGCTCGCGTGAAGAATCTCGAGCGGGGCGTTCTCCTCGCCCTCCCGTCGCGCGAGGAAGAAGTACTCCCGAATCACGGGATTAGCCGCAGGGTTATGCGTGGTACAACTAGGTTTCTACCCGAGCCCCGGCGTTCCTATTCGAAGTCGCCCTCTCCCCCCGGTCCCCCCGCGCCGGGCGGCCCACCCTTGAACTCGGTGGCCGCGATGATGTCGTCAATACGGAGGATCATGACTGCGGCATCCGTTGCGCTGTTAAGGGCCTGCCGCGTGACCCGGAGGGGCTCCAACACGTCGAGCTTCTTCATGTCGGAGACCTCGCCCGTGTAGATGTTGACGCCATGGCGATTCTTTCCGGCCTTGTGAGCGTTCCGCAGGTCGATCAGAGTGTCGATGGGATCGAGACCCGCGTTCTCCGCCAGGGTGCGTGGGGCGACCTCGAGGGCCGTTGCGAAGGCCTCGATCGCGATTTGCTCCCGTCCCCCTACGGAGGCAGCGTAGTCCCGGAGGCCGAGAGAAAGATGGGTGTGGACGGAGCCGCCGCCCGTGACCATCTTCCCGTCTTCCACGGCCGCCTTGACCACGTTGATGGCGTCGTCGACGGACCGCTCGAGTTCGTCCACCACGTGCTCGGTACCACCTCGCAGCAAGAGGGAGATGGCCTTGGGGTTCTTGGCTCCGGTCACGAAGGTCATCTCGTCGTCGCTAATCTTGCGCTCCTCCACAAGGGCGGCGGTCCCCAGATCCGCCCTCTCGATCTCCTTCACCTTCGTCACGAGGCGAGCGCCCGTGGCCTTGGCCAGCTTCTCCATATCCGACTTCTTGACCCGGCGGACTGCGTAGATGCCCTCCTTGGCCAGGAAGTGCTGGGCCATGTCGTCGAGGCCCTTCTGACCGAAGACCACGTTCGCCCCGACCCGCTTGAGGGCGTCGACGAAGCCGCGGAGGATGTTCTCCTCCTCCCCGAGAAAGGCCTGCAACTGCTCCGGATTGCTAATCTGAATCCGGGCGTCGAACTCCGTCTTCTTGACTTCGAGCGCCGCATTGACCAGGGCGACCTTCGCCTTCTCCACGCGGGTGGGCATCCCGGTGTGGACCCGCTCTTTGTCCACGATGATGCCGTCCACCATCTCGCTGTCGGTGACCGACCCGCCCTGCTTCTTGGTGACCTGGATGTTGTCCTCGTCCACCTGCCACGCGCCGCCAACCTCTTCGGCCACGGCCAGGACCGCACCGACGGCCAACTCGGCCAAATGCTCCCGATTCGCGCTGATGGCCTTGCTGATCATGGAGGTAGCCGCAATCTTTCGGAGCGTCGTCTTGTCCTTCGGGCCGACCTCCTCGCCGAGCTCCTCCAGGAGCTCCGCCGCCTTCTCGGCGGCCATCCGGTAACCCTGGGCGATGACCGTGGGGTGGATGTTCTGCTCTACCATCTCCTCGGCCCGCTTGAGGATCTCGCCGGCCAGGATTACCGCTGTGGTGGTCCCGTCGCCAACCTCTTCGTCCTGGGTCTTGGCGACCTCGACGAGCATCTTGGCCGCGGGATGCTCCACGTCGATTTCCTTGAGGATCGTGACGCCATCGTTCGTGATGACCACGTCCCCCATGCTGTCCACCAGCATCTTGTCCATCCCTCGTGGGCCAAGCGTCGTCCGGACGGCGTCGGCGATGGCCTTGGCCGCCGCTATGTTGCTCGTCTGGGCACTCTTTCCGCGATTCCGGTTTGTGCCCTCCTTAAGAACCAATACTGGAGTTGTTCCCATCATGGTGCTTCCTCCCTCTGGGTGTGAATATCTACCTCGCCTTATGTAATAGACCTTCTATATAAGGATTTATCTCGAGGTCGCCCGC
>JBHIDB010000016.1:0-17813 GCA_046759865.1 Thermoplasmata archaeon | reverse complement strand
GACGGCGGTGTAAGCGGGAAGCTTCGGCGACCCGTTCAGCCGGCCGTTACTAACGTGCGCAATCGCAACACCCTTGCTGGTCTGACCGTTTGACAGGTCGCGTGTGGCCGTCCGCCTCTTTCCCACCGCGTAAGGTCGCAACCTATATCCAGAGGCGTCTTCCGAAGGACGGGATGAGCGAGAGCCGCTGCCGCTACTGTGAGGGGATTAGGGGGCACGACAGGTCTTATTCCGTTCGACCCGCCCGCCACACGTTGAACTCCTATCCGCGATGCGACCTCCACTGGCGCTACGACTGTGCCGTGTGCGGAGACCCGCACCACTTCGACGGCACAGCCTTCTGCCCCCGCGAGGAACGGTTCTTCTGCCGCAGCTGTGCCCCCGAGTATCGCGCCCCGCGAACGGACTTCTGGGGCTGGACCTACTACTACCGCCTACGCTGTCCATGGCATGAGGAGTGGCACGCGGCGTTGGACCACCAGGAGTACATGGGGGACCACCCCTGGGACGTCCACGCGGAATGGCGCCGCGAGCGGCGGGGCATGACCGCGGAGGAGGAGATCTCGGTCATGTGGGACATGCGCGCAGGCCCGCCGGACGAGCTCTCCGATGAGGATCTCGTACAGGGCTGGGACGGCGTGGCCGAGTGGTTGGCATCCTTCTACAGTCCGCGGGGTGACCTGAACCGGGAGTGGGTCATCGACCCCGTGCTCTTCGAGTACCTCGGTGCCGTGGAGGACCTCCGGATCCTCGACGCGGGCTGCGGGACGGGCTATCTCGCACGGCTGCTCGCGCGGAGAGGGGCCGCGGTGGTGGCCGTAGACTTTTCGCCGAAGCTCTTGGCGATGGCCAAAGAAGAGGAGTCGCGCGAACCCCTCGGAATCGCCTACCAACAGGCGGACCTCGCGGACCTGGCCTCCCTCGACGACCAGACGTTCGATGTGGTGGTCTCCAACGTGGTCCTTCAGGACATTCGCCGCTACGGAGAGGCGATCGCGGAGCTCTTCCGGGTCCTCCGTCCCCGCGGCCGCTTTGTCTTCAGCCTCACCCATCCCGCCTTTGATCGGCCTCCAGCACGGTGGCTTCAGGAGCCGGAGGACAGCGACCGCGTAGAGACTCGGCAGCTCCTAATGGACCGGTACTTTGAACGGATGGCGATTTACTGGTCGCCACCGGGGAAGCCAGCGGCGGTGGGGTACCACCGCCCCCTCCGGGACTACTTCGAAGCCCTCCACGAGGCGGGTTTCGTCGTGCTTCGGCTCGAGGAGCCGCTGCCCAGCGAGGAGGCCCTTGATAAACACTATCGGGAAATGATAGACTTCTTCCAGGCCCCCAACTTCATCGTGGTCGAAGCACAGAGGACTGGCTGACGACCTGGCGTGCGCGAAGACGGACCCCCTTGAGGAATGTGCGGGAGAAGAGTCGCAAGGACATTCGGTGGAGACAAAAGGGCGGGAGGGTTACAAGGAGGGTGCCCCCCGAGGGAGTTCCCCGGGTCACCGGTCAGGAAAGACGCCGCGAAGTGAGCTGTTCCGTCTGCATCGGGGACTGGAAACGTTGCCGCTTTGCCACCTGCCCGAAGCTTCAAGGCGTTCGTCAGTGGACCCGGGAGGCCCAGCGGACCCAGGGCACCCGCTTGTACGGGGCCACGCCTCCGGCGGCCTTTGTGGGCCAATGGGGCTATCCCCGGGTCCTCGTGGGTCCCCTTCTCCCGCCCTCCGATGTGGACGTCTCCGTGATGGACGCCGAGGAGCGGTGGTTGGGGCTTCCGCTTCAGGAGATCCTCCGACTCCGGATGTCGATGGTCCGAGGCAAGCGGCAGCAACGGGTTCAGGTTGCCGATTTGCGCGACCGACCGCTGGAGGCCCTGCAAGAAGTCGCCATGGCCTCGGACCCGGTCCATGCGGAGATGCAGCTCTCGAAGCGGCCCAACCTTGATGTGTACTTCTCTCCCCGAGGCAAGCCGGTGGGTCCCTCGGCCCCCTTTGAGTCGCTCCAGCTGACGGAGAATCCGAAGGTCCCGCGCCGCGTCGACTACATCGTCTCCGACGGCGATCTGCGGGCCGGGCCCGGAACCTGGGACCTCTACGAGCACGGCATCGAACAGCGGCACCTGACGCGGCTACTGAGCGTCGGTCTGCTCGGGAGGTCTAGAAATCGGCGCCTCGTGCCAACCGAGTGGAGCATCACCGCCGTCGACGACATCGTCGGGCAAAGCCTCCGGAAGCGCGTCCGGTATCATCCCGAACTCGGGGAGTTCCACCTCTACGGTGCGACGGCGGTTGCGAACAACGTCCAGGTGCTGCTGCTCCCCGGACCGTGGATGTTCGAGGCGTTGGAGGGTTGGGAGGGGCACCCAGCCGGCCCGGCATCCGACTTCGAGTGTGCCTGGGGACGCAAGGACTATCCCCGAAACCTGGTCGGCGCCTACCACGCGGCCCGGCTTCCGGTCCTAGAGCACCTGGATACCGTCGGAAGGCAGGCCATCGCCATCGTCTTCCTCGAGGTGTACCGGGAGTGGATTCCCCTCGGCGTCTGGCGGTTTCGGGAGTTGGCACGTGAGGCACTTCGGCGTCGGGTCCAGCGCTTCTCCACCTTTGACGAGGCCCTCGAAGTCCTCGGCGGACGGCTCCGAATCCCTCTCGAGCGGTGGCTTCAGAGAAGCACCCTCTACGGCTTCTATCGGAAACAGCGCCGCCTGGAGGACTTCATGAGGGGGCCGGCCGCGAGAAGCCATTAGTAGCGGCTCCCCCTCCGGCTCCGGGGGGTTGCCATGGACTTCGAGGCCTACCGCGACGAATTTCCCATCCTTGAGACGAAGAATTACCAGAATACATGCTCCCTGGGCCCGCTCTCAACGTGGTCCCGAGACGCCGCAGCCCGGTTCTATGACGACTGGGACGACCTGGGTGCCCACGCCTGGTACGAGCGCTGGATGGATGCCCTGGATGGCATCCGAGGTCAATTCGCCAGCCTGATTGGGGCGTCGAAGGAAGAAATCGCGTTGGCTCCCAACGTCTCCTCCGCCCTCTCCGTGATCGCCAGCGTCTTGCCTTACGAGGAGCGATCGGAGGTCGTGACAACGGAGCTTGACTTTCCCACCATCCCCTACCAGTGGAAGGTCCGCCCGGAGGCCGAGGTGAATCTCCTGACCAGCCCCGACTCCATCGTCATTCCTGCGGAGGACTGGGAGGCCGGCGTGACGGAGAAGACCTTGGCCATGGCGACGTGCCACGTTTTCTTCGCCACAGGATTCCTCCAGAACATCCCGGCCTTGTCGCGTCTCGCGCGGAGAACAGGTGCAGTCAGCATCGTAGATGGGTACCACGGTGCGGGTCAACTGCCTGTGGATGTACGGGAACTCGGCGTCGACGTCTATATCTCCGGCTCCCTCAAGTGGCTCCTCGGCGGGCCCGGACTGGCGTTCCTGTACGTACGCCGCGAGCGCATCGCGGAGTGGACCCCTACCCTGACGGGCTGGTTCGGAAACGCCCACCAATTCGACTTCGACCCACGGAAGTTCGCCTTCTGGGAGGACGCGCGACGCTTCGAGGTGGGCACCCCGGCCACCGTCGTCGCTTTCAATGCCAGAGCGGGCCTGGAGATGATTCAGGAAGTGGGGCCTTCGCAAATTCGGGATCGCACGCTGGCGTTGGCCAACGACCTTGTCGAGCGAGCGGAGAACGCGAAGCTGGATGTGCGCGCGCCGCCGCCGGAGGCCCGAACCGGGATCGTGATGGTGGAGGTCTCCGATCCGGCGGGGGCCGTTCAGCGCCTCCTCGCCCATAACATCATCGTAGACGCCCGGGGGAGTCGGGTCCGCATCTCCCCTTACTTTTACAACACCTTCGAAGAGAATGAAGAAGTTGTTGAGGTACTGGGCAAGAGTTGAGTGCACCCAGAGCGATATCCCCTTCCGTGGTGTCCGAAACTTGGCGGGCGTCCAGATGGGGGAGGGACCCTTCTGCGGACTGTTCCGGAAAGGCCAATGTAGGCAGCATAGCTAACGCCGCCTTCCCGCGCATCTGGAGCCTCCTTGCCCTTGCGGGAGATTGAGGACCGGAGGACGCCACCGTCTGCACGCCTAAATAGCCGGGGGACCGTTGAGCGCCCATGGAGCCTCCCCTGTACGTGGATGTCCATGAACCGGAGGAGATCGAGACCCACATCCAGGCGTCTGGCATCCCCGTGCAACGGAAGACGCTCGCCCCAGGGGATTACATCGTTGGGGAAGTGGGGGTGGAGCGGAAGACGATCCAGGACTTCTTCTCCTCCATCGTGAACAAGCGGCTGTGGGAACAAGTCTCCCGCCTCCGAGACACGTATCCGCGACCCCTCGTGGTCGTTGAGGGTGACCTCGCCCTGGTCGACGAATACAGCAATCCAAAGGTTTTCTGGGGCGCGTTTCTGGCTTTGCAATTTGAGGAGCGAGTCCCCGTCCTCTTTGCGCCGAACTATCTCCACACGGCCCTCCTCTTGGAGACCCTCTACCAACAGCAGCGGAAAAGGCTCAGCTCATTCAGCCTTCGCCACAAGCCCAAGCTTCTCAGCCTCCCCGAACGGCAGGAGTTCGCGGTCCAGGGCCTCCCGAATATCGGGGACACCCTGTCGAAGGCCCTGTTGGAACGGTTCGGGTCCGTACGCGGAGTCATGGGGGCCTCCGAGCGAGACCTCCTGAAGGTGCCCAAGATCGGCCCCGGGAAGGCCCTCCGCATTGCGGAACTCCTGGACGCTGCCTACGAAGGTGGGCAGCGGAAGATCGAACATTGAGCCGTGGCCCCAAACAGATGGGGTGGAGCCTCTGGGGCGTAAAGGAAGTCCTTCGGCCAGCGAGGGGGTTTGTCGGCACCGGAAGGGATATTCTGTGGGCACTCGGCTCATTAGCGCGAGTTGCGACGGACGGGAAGCGGGATGAGGCGCCTGAGCTGAGAGCTCCACTTCTCGGGCTTCTCTTCGGAATCGGGCTTGTGCTCTTGCCCGTAGTCCCCTTCCAGAAGACGATCGAGGTAGCCGTCCACGAACGGGATTTCCTCTACCACCCCATTCCAATTCTGGAGCACGTCCCCGTGGTTTCGCTCGAGGTCGGTGAGGGCCCCCCGCATCTGGCCCATGATGTCCTCGGGAGGATCCCCTCGCATCACCGTCGCCAAGACCGCGTGCTGGCCTGAAACGATGGCGATTTTGAGCTCGCCAAAGGTCATTCCGTTCAGTTCGCCGGTTTCCTCCTTGAACGAGTCCCGTACGAACTCCTGGACGGCTCGAAGCATGCCAGAGAGGATGTCGCTATCGACATGGGGCTTCAGCCGACGCGTGAGGTGACGTAGGAGAGAGCCGCTGCGATGGAGGAGGAAGACCTCCTCGACATACGCCTCTCGCGGTTCCCCGCCTCCCCCCTTTCTCCGGCGTTTCCGGAGCTTTCCGAGCATCTGGTAAGTGAGGAGAGAGAGCCAGATCCCCTGAATCGCGATGAAGCCCACGACCAGAATGATGATCGCATCGGCGACATCCTGTGTGACCATCGAGTGCCTCGCATGGGTGCCTCGAAGTCGTCGGCGTGCGGGTCGAATTCTCCTTTACCTCCGATTCCGAGGACGGGAGCCTCTTTTGGCGGGAGTATAAACGTTGGCTCTTGACTATCACGGAGCGATGTTGGGGCCCGCTAGAGATGGGCACAGACCAGGCGTCTATCGTCGAAGGAGCTTGGCAGCCGTTGGATCTGGGCCTTCCTCCCCCCCGTCGGACCGTTCTCCTTCGCTATGTTCGGGCAGGCCAGGCGGCCGGTTGCCTTCGATAACAGCCGCGTTAGCTTTATAGCGGGATAGTCGCAGGCTTCGCTCTCTAGATGCCCATCGCCTCGACGCTCTTCAACCTCCAACCGAACTCCCAGACGGAGGCCGACGAGTGGATCCTGGTCCTCATCGGCGCCCTTCATAAGAAGTCGGACCAGGGGCAATGGAGCCTACGGATTGTCCACGAGGATGGGGGGGAACTCGCCTTTGAGTGCGACCCTCCGCTCTCGAACCAGGAAGTGTCGGAGGTCTTTGTCCGGTACCACATCCGGTCGATGACCGCGAAGGAAGAGGATCTGAGAGAGGAAGGATGACGTCCATGGAGGAGTCCCGAGTCAAGCTGAAGATCTGTCTGATCGGTGGACCGGCTGTCGGAAAGTCGTCCCTCATCCGCCGATTCGTGGACGACGAGTTCAACGATGACTATACTGTGACCTTGGGGACCCGAATCACGAAGAAGGAACTCCGTCTGCCGGTCACCGACGGCGAGGAACCGGAAGGCGTGACTCTCGTGATCTGGGACATCATGGGGCAGGAGGGCATCCGTGAGCTCCTGAAGGAGGCGTTCTTCCAGGGAGCCCAGGGAATTCTCATGGTCTGCGACGTGACCCGGCCCGAGACCCTCCCCCGGCTCGAGGGCTGGCGAGAATCGGTTCAGGAAGTGGCGGGACCGCTGCCCTCCTACCTCCTCGCGACCAAGGTCGATCTAACAGAGCGGGTTTCGTTATCCGAGCAAGAGCTTGATGCGGCCTGCCGAGGATGGGACTGTTCTTGGCAGTTCTGCAGCGCCAAGACCGGCCAGGGCGTTGAAGAGGCCTTCGAGAAACTTACCCGCCTCGTCCTCGACGGAATGCGCGCACCAGCGCTGTAAGCCAACTCCGATCGAGGACTACTGCCCTCTGAAGGGGAGTTCCCCGCTCACTTGGCGGACGGGGCGACGGCCTTCTCCCTTAGGATCTTCTCGAGGACCTTTTCCCCAAGGGTGTAGAACACCGGCTCCACGTTCTCCCCCGTCTTTGCGCTTGCGAAGTAGTAGGGGGACTCGAATGCGGTGGCGTACTCGTCCACCTCGCGTTCGCCGACGAGCATGACCGCCTCGTCCCGGAGGTCGGCCTTGTTGATGGCGTAGACGACGGGGACGGCGCCCGTGACCTGGAAGACCGATTCGACCCACTCATCCAGTGCCCGAAGCGTGGATTGGCGCAAGAGGTCACAGACGGCGATAATGCCCTGCGTCCCTAGGAAGAAAGCTTCCCGCAGGATATCCCGGACCTGCTTCTCACCCATGATGTCCCAGATGAGCATATCCATCTGGAATACGCCTTCGTTGTGGGGCACCTGCATCTGAAGTTCCTTCTTCGAGATCTTGGCGCCCAAGGTGGTGATGTAGCCGTCGTCGAACTCGTCCAAGACGTATCGCCGAATCAGGCTGGTCTTGCCCACCGCGGCCTCGCCAACGAGGCAGATCTTGACCTTGATACGCGCTCCGTCTTCCACGGGGATCCCTCTCTTTCCCCTGTCCCGACACCCCCATTATTAACCTGCCGAGCCAATTCTCAGTACGCGTCCAGAATGGAAGGAGGCGACGTTGTTCGCGTCCGTGGGAAACGTGGAGAAAGATTCTTAACTGCGGCATGCCACCCCCGCGCATGGGCCGCATCGGCCGTGGCTGGCAGATGAGCAAGATCAGCTTTGGTATCTTGCGTCAGGACAAGGAGCTCGTCCTCTTCCCCTTCTTAGCCCTCCTAGTCTCGGGCGTGGCCTGGGGCCTCCTCCTGGCGAGCATCTTCTTCCTCGAGATCCCTTTCTTCAACCAGTTCGCTGGCAACCCGCTTCTCTTCTTCGGTCTCCTCCTCCTCTTCTATTTCCTCACCGCATTCGTTGCGGTGTACTTCCAGGCGGCCGTGGTGGGCTCCGCGATGATCCGCCTGGAGGGCGGGCACCCGACCGTCGGTGATGCCTTTCGCCAAGCCAACAAGCATCTGGGGAAGCTTTTTCTGTGGGCCCTCCTCACGGCCACCATAGGGCTCATCCTCCGGGCCATCCGGAGGCAAGCGGGCCTCATCGGCGGCCTCATTGCCGGTGCCCTGGGTGTGGCCTGGGCCCTGGCGACCTCCATGGCGGTTCCCGTCATCGTAGCCGAGGGACTCGGACCCTGGGCGGCCTTGAAGCGCTCCGCCTCTCTCTTCCGGCGCGCGTGGGGCGAGACCCTCGTGGGCGGCTTCGGGATTGGCCTCGTCCTTGTACTGCTGGGCCTCCTGGGGCTGCTGCCGCTGTTGATCGGGTTCCTCCTTGGGACGGGCACGACGCTCCTCGTCGGGGGTGCGGTCGCTCTCGCGTACTGGTTTGGTCTTATCCTCGTCTGGGGAGCGGCCTGGCCTGCTTTCTCGGCCGTGCTCTATCAATACGCCGCCGAGGGCCGTCAGGTTCCCGGGCTCCCGGAGGACGTTCTCGCTCCCGTCGTCCAGGCGTAGCGGCCGTCACGCAGCGCGAACGAGACGGACCACCTCCCCCCAGCCGGCTTCCGTCTTGAATCCCTTGGGGTGAAAGGAGGTGCGCCGCGACACGAATCCAGCCTCGGCGAGCCGTCGCAGGGTCTTTGCCATGGACGGGGGGGAGATGCGGAGGTGGTGGGCGATCTCGTCCGTGGTGTAGAAGAGAGCGGGTGCATCCGCCTCCCCCCGCCAGGTCTCGAGGAGCCGGTCCAGGAAGGAGGGCATGTACGCGGTCATGCGCATCTCGACGAGTAGGTCGGCATCGTGGAGGGGGCCGGCCCAGAGGGGGCCTGCGTCGCCCGCCGACCCTACGACGCGCTCCTTCCCTCCAGCGAAGGCGACGTAACCGAGCTGGCCGAGGGCCGTGTCGGCTCGTCGGGCCCCGGCTTGCACGTCGAAGAAGAGTTTGTAGTAGTGCTCCCGCCACATGCAAAGGAGGGGCCGGGCGGCCAGCTCGAGGCGCGCGGCCGCGCGAACTACGAAGCCTGCGAGGATGCGAACCCCCACCTCGTGGCGGAAGGGACCCGGGATCGAGACCGCGTCGTAGCGGCGACGGCAGGTCTTCGGATAGGTCCCCGCGAGGGGGGCTGTATCCGTTGCCGTGACGGCGAGATAGCCCGGAACGCGGAGGCCACGGAGGGCGTTCTCAACGAAGGGGGCAGGGCTCCCAAAGGGGTCGACATCCACGTAGTCGAACCGCTCGGTGGTAAGGAGGGCGTTGAGGTCTTCGCAGAAGACGCGAACGTCCGCGAGGCCGTTGCGGGCGGTGTTCTTGCGAATCACGTCGCAGGCTTCTCGGCTGCGATCGTTCAGGCTGAGGTCCAAGGGTGCAGGAACCTCGAGGGCGAACCGAATGCCTTGGATGCCCGTCGACGCGAGGCCGTCCAGGACCCGGTGAACGTTGCTGCCGACGGCGGTCAAGAGGAGGACCGAGACGTGCCGGGGAATCGCCATGGCTGCGTTGTAGAAGGGCGCTCCCCCGACCTTCCCCGGTCCCTGCCGCGTGTGGTTCGCTGGGACGAGGACCTCGGCCAGGCCCTCCTGAACCGGGATCAGCTCCGCAACGTGGGTTACCGCTCCCATTCGCCCTTGAGCAACCCCACGATCTTATAGGGAAGGAGGTTCCGGTTTACGGGGGTTACCTCCAGAATGCGTACATCGTCCCGGCGGCGAATGTCCTGGAGGAGGGGGTTCCTGGACTTCTTGTGGAGGGTTAGGATCACGGGCTTCTCGGAGTCCAAGGCGTCCTTCACGGCCTCCACGAACTCCTCGCTCTCCATCTCCATCTTTCCCACCTCGTCGACGACGACGATGTCTGCCTCCTCCGTGGCCCGGCGCACCGCGGTGACGCCGATGTCGTTCAGGGCCTCGATGTCCACGCCGTGAGCCCCCACCTTGACTTTAGACTCGATCTCGGGCGAGGCCAGAACCTCCCGCTTCTTCGTGACCCAGTCCGTGACCCAGAACCCCCGCCGCCGTCCATCCTGGAGAATGGGCTCCGTCACCATGCCGCCGACCTGCCCCCCGGCGGCCTCCAGCATTTCGATGACCTTCAGGAGGGCGTAGGTCTTTCCGGCGTTTGGAAGCCCAGTGATGCCAATCTTGAGGCTCGTGACCATGGATCCGCGGGCCCGGAATGGCGTCCTGGCCTATTAAACTCGTATGAGGCACGACCCCGAGGTTCCTAGGAGAGGAGAGTCTAGGAGCCTTTCCGGCTGCCTCCGGCGATCAGACGCTTGCTAATCTCACTCAGGCTTCGGAGGACGATGAAATCCCCATCTGGATGCTTCCCCTTCCGATCGATGAGCATGGGGGTGATTCCGACTCGTTGGGCTCCCCGCACATCGGCCTCGACGTGATCGCCGATGTGAACTGCGGCGGACGGGGAGATCTCCATCGCAGACAGCGCGGACTGGAAAATCCGAGGATCCGGCTTCTCCGCGCCCACGGCGTAGGAGTAGGTGATGGACTCAAAGTGGCGAGTCAGGTCGAGTCCTTCCAACCCCTTGGGCAGATCGTGGGTCGCGTTGGAAATGACGCCCAATCGATACCCCTCCGATTCCAGCCCAGTGAGGGTCGATCGTACGTCATCGAACAGGTGACTGACGACGCCTCGGAAGAGATGTCGAACCGTGTCGAGAATCGCATCGTCAGGCGACACGCCCAGCCGGCGGAGGAGGGCCCGGTCGTAGCGGCGGAAGAATGCCTCCTGCCCCTCGGCGGTCGGGAAGGAACCACGGAACTCGTCATCGGTCTCGTTGAAGGCTCGGATGATATCGGGGCGGTTGAACTCGGGACCCGTTACGCCCGACTTCGCAACGATCTCCTCCGCGGTCACGGTATATCCGTGCTCCTCCAATGCGCGGACCCAGATCGCATCTGCCTTCGGCTCCGCCCATGCGAGCGTTCCGCCCACGTCGAAGAACAGAACTTCGTAGCATCGGGAAGGCATAACCGGTGCCGCACGCGGGCCCCCGCGATAACCTTTCGCCGTT
Source organism: Thermoplasmata archaeon (assembly GCA_046759865.1). GTDB lineage: Archaea > Thermoplasmatota > Thermoplasmata > RBG-16-68-12 > JAJISG01 > JAJISK01. The sequence continues at coordinate 7,034 of JBHIDB010000016.1, read as the reverse complement.
GGAGTGGAACCGTGGGACCAACTCCCAGAAGCTTATCTAACCCACGGGGTTGCGAGGAATGTGCCCCACAAGTTCGACCCCGACCATCTGGAGAGGCTGATAGATCCGGGAAGGGTCGAGTGGCAGGACCCCGTGGCGATTCTCCGAGCCTTTGGTCTTCGCTCCGGGATGACGCTCGCCGACGTGGGCTGCGGGCCTGGGTTCTTCTCCCTCCCCGCCGCGGGCCTCGTGGGGAAGGAGGGACGTGTCTACGCCATCGACGTGCAGGAACCGATGCTCTGGGCCCTCCAGGATCGACTTCTGAAGGCAGGGGTCCACAACGTGCTCCCCGTCCTGTCCTGGGAGGACCTCATCCCCCTTTCCAGCGACTCCGTCGATGTCGCATTGCTGGTCAACGCACTCCATGAACTCGATGGCGACACAACGCTTCGGGAGACCCATCGTCTTGTCCGGGAGGACGGTCGCTTGGGGGTGGTGGACTGGAAGAAAGAGCCAATGGAGGAGGGCCCACCTTTGGAGCACCGCGTCTCCGTGGACGACGCGCGAGCCGCACTGGCGGGAAACGGGTTTGATGGTGAGGAGGTGGAGGTCGGACCCTTCCACTACGGGCTCCTTCTCAAGAGGGTCGAAGGGGTTCATCGATCGACCTCGTCTGGCGGGCCCTCATGAAACTCATCGGTGTCCTCGGCGGTCAAGAACCAGCGGAGGAGTTCCTGGCGATAGCCGAGGAGGTGGGGTACCGTATCGCGCAAGAAGGGGCCGCCGTGATTTGCGGAGGCTTGTCCGGGGTCATGGAGGCCGCTTGTAAGGGGGCGAAGAGGGGGAACGGCCTTACCATCGGCGTGCTGCCTACCATACGAAAGGGCGACGCCAATCCCTTCGTCGACATCGTCATCGCCTCGGGGATGAGCACCGCGCGCAATGTCATCATCGTTCGCTCCGCCGATGCCCTCATCGCCATCGATGGAAGCTACGGGACCCTCTCGGAAATCGCCCATGCCTTCGAACAACGAAAACCGGTGATCGCCCTTGGAAGCTGGGAGATGGAAAACCTGGGCATCCCTCCCGAGCTCTATCGAACGGCCGAGGACCCTAAGGAGGCCGTGACCTTGGCACTCGCGTTGGCGGAAAATGCAGAGGACTCCCCCGTTCCGTTTCGCGGATCGACCTAAGGTCCCCTTCGCACGGTGGGCTACCGCTTCTCTACGTCCTCGCCCCCGGCGAAGACGTCTTGGACCGCGTTGTAGAGGTCCTCCATTCCATAGGGAATCTCGGAGGAGATGGGAGTGAACCGCCGGTAGACACCGATGGTCTCCAGCGCCTTCAGGAACTCCGCGTCCAGAACCTGCTTAGGACTCGCGCCCTCTTCCACGAGGGCATTGTAGAGGGCATAGGGGTCGGAGGACCATTTGAGGACGATCTTGAGATCCTCCTCGGACAGCACATCGGCCTTGGACAGGATGTTCAGGAAGGGGAGCGAGTGGCGGAACTGAGCGGTGGCGCTCAAGAGGAGGGAGCTCACGAGGCCCGAGGGCTTCCGTACGAGGATGGGGTCCGACAGGTAGGCGAGGAAGCCGTCATTCCGTCCAAGGGCCTCAATCACGACGCGGCTCGCCTCGCGGAAGGTGAAGAGTTCCATCTGGCCAGGGGTATCCACCAGGAGGAAGTCGGTCTCGAAGCCTTCAAGGACCTGGCTTACCTCCTTGACGTGCGCGGCGATCAGGTCCGCCGCCACGATCTGGGCGCCGTTTGGACCCAACTCGTATTCGTCCATAATCTCGGAGAGGCGAATCCAATCGCGAATGTCTACGTCCGGCTCATAGGGGACCGTTTCGGCCCCAGGGTCGAGGTTGAGGGTGACTGCGTCGTACCCCTGGAGGACGGCCCAAGCACGGTAGGCCTCTACGAGGCTGCTCTTGCCGCTGCCCGCCGTCCCCACAACGTATACGATGGGGGTGGTGGCCACGGGGCCACGAGTGGTCCGGGGCTAATTAAAGCGTGGGGGACGGGCCTGAAGGGACGTTCGGGGCGCACGAGGGCCCTTTCGAACCCTTGACCAATCGGTATCTCCGGAGGGGCCTAAGAGCCGATCGCTCTACCTGGCTGAGCTACAGGCCCGTCGGGGACCATGAGCAGCGGTCGGGCTTAAAGATATTGAAGCCGGAGCAGACACGGCGAGTCTTTATAGACGCCGCGGCGTGGCGACCTCGTGGACGCGCGGGAGCTGGGAGATCCTCGCCTCGAGTACCGGCCCCTCCCGGCGAGCCCTCTGCTTATTGCCCTCCTCATCCTGACGATCCTCGTGACGGCGATTGGCATTCCCATCGCGAGCCTCAACGGTCTCCCCCTGGAGCTTTGGTGGTTGTGGATCGCGCCGCCGCTCCTCATCGCCAGCGCCATCGTCTTCGCCCGTCAGAGTCCTCTCCGCCTCTATGAGGAGGGATTGGAAATCCCCCTTGCCCTCTGGCGTCGCCTAGGCAGGGCCCGCCGGGCCTATCGTTACGAGGAGATCGTGAACGTCTACCCGCGCCTCTACTATGTGTCCGGCGCGGTTCTCTCCCCGTTCGCCGCCTCCGTGGGGACGGTAGAGCACCTGGGGTTGGCCCTCGAACTAAACGATGGACCCGAGGTCACCTTGAAGTTCACACCAGGGACGCCGGAGTTCGCCCGAGGCGAGGACAAGGGCTACGCGATGGTGGTCGGGGAGCTTCGGGAGATCTTCCATACCCTGGGCAAGCGATGGGTCACCGAGGTGCACCCCTACGAGGCGGAGGACATCAATGCCATGAAGCGAGAGGCGGCCCGGCCCCTGCTGCCCTTCTGGGTGATCGTGCTGGCCTTCTTCGCCCCTGTTGTCATCCTGCCGGGCGTCTTCTTCCTCCTCGCGGCCCTAGGGAGTCCCATCGGACTCGCCCAGGTGGCCCTGATCCTCCTGGTGGGTCTCTCCCCGCCCGCGGCCATGCTATTTACCTCCTGGAGGCGCAGCAAGCGCCGGCACTTCTACCTCCGGGAGATTTCCAAGTACAACGAGTGGAGGAGTGCCCCGCCGGCCTAAGTCCCCCAGGCGTATCGGCCGACCCCGCCCTCGCCCGTGTCCTCCTGCAACGTAATGAGGAGAACATACTGCCGACCCGCTTCGACCCGGACCAAGAACGAGTCGCCGACGTTCAGGATGCCGTCGGCATTGGCGTCGGTATAAGAGACGGGTCCGACGGGGATCGAGGGATCGAGCGGTCCCTCATGCCGCAGTGAGCCGTTCAGGAGGCGAACCCCGAATTCTCCGAATGGCCTGGGGGAGGCAGCCGTCTCGATCGTCGCGGTTGTCTCACTCCCGACGGTCTCGCCAACCAGCGTGTAGAAGGGGTCCCTGGGTTGGGCTTCGAATTGGAACAGGATCGGTAAGAAGACGACGCCTAGGACGACGCCCAGACCAATCGAGGCGACGGCAGAAAGGAGCATCACGCGTTTTCCGGAGCGGGAAAGAGGTCGTCTCCGATCCCTGTGTCCGCCCTCCGCCTCCGCCATCCCGCCTACTCCACATAGATCGCGGGTCTCCAAGGGGCCGCCTGACTTGCCCTGGAGAGTGGGTCCTCGATGTCCAGGTCCCCCTCCTGGAAGACCGCGACGTCTGCGCGAAGCTCCGTCTGGGCGAACGGAACGGCTTGCCGGAGGAAGGAAGTCTCGTCCATGGTCCAGTCGAACGATTCCAGCCGCTCTGGACCTCGCTTCTCCTTGTCCGCAATAAGGCGCTTGGCGAAGTACGGAAGCGCCGCACCGTGATCACTCACCTCCGATTTCTTCCTCGCTTCCTCGATGAGGGTTCCTGCGTCGAGCTTTCCCTCGCTGTATAGCCGGGCGGCCGTCTCATAGACCGTCCGCTTCCAGGGCGGTGCGGTGTAGAAGACGACCCGTTTGGCGGCGATGCGCGTGGCCTTGAGGATCTGCCGCACATCGTCCAGGACGTCCTTCAAGTACTCCTCCATGGCCTCCGCGTTGGAATCGACGGCCTCCTCGGACGCCTCGGGGTATGGGGCGTCCAGGATGAGTCCTTCATTGCCTAGGGCCTGCCAGATCTCCTCCGCGACGTGAGGGGCATAAGGCGCGAGGAGCTTGCTCTGGGCGTCCTGGAACTCCTCCCAAAGGGCCTTGTTGGGCACGCCGCCGACACGGCGGTGGTACCAGCTCCATTCCCGCTGCAGGTCAAAATAAGCGTGCTTCAACGCCGTGCGATGGCTCAGGCTCTCCATGGCCTCCGTGGTCCCCCGGATGGCCCGATGGAGGATCGACCGGAACCAGCGGTCCACGGGGCGGACCTCTTCCGTCGTCGGGGGCTTCGTGGCGGCCGCGGTGTGCAAAGCCGCCAGACGCCTCCCCACTGCTTCCGCGAACTCCGGATCGAAGCTGGCGTCGTCCAGGCCCTCCCCGCCCTGGGCTAGGGCCATCCGGGTCGCGTCCGCGCCCCACTCCTGCGTCGCCTCTCGCAGGAAGAAGGCGCCCGCCCTTGACTTCGACATGCGCCGGCCGGGGACGGAAATCCAGCCGTTGACCCCGAGCGCACGGGGCCAGAGGTCCGGTGGGAAAATGGCCACGTGATTGAACAGGAGGAACGCGAAGTGGTTGGGCACCAGGTCCTTCCCGGAGGTGCGGAGGTCAAAGGGATACCAGTACTCAAACTCCCGCCGCATCGCGGCCACCATGTCCGGGGAAACCTGCGTGTCCTCGGCGACCTTCTTCGGATTCCCTTGGCCGAGGAAGACGTAGTCGAAGAGCGCGTCCCCTAGGCGGGTAGGATCAACTTTCCCGCTCTGGAGGATGTGTGCGACGGTATAGTAGGCCATGTAGATCGTGGAGTCGGAGAGGGACTCGATCACCCAGCTCTCGTCCCACGGAAGCCGTGTCCCGAGGCCCTGGTGGTGCGTGCAGGCCCAGTCTCGAAGCCAATCGATGACGTGGTGGAACTGCTTCCGGATGGCCTCGGGGTAGAGGGTCAAGGTCTCCAGAAGCTCGTGCACCTTGGCCTTCCAGGTGGGTTCGCCGTAGGCCAGGAACCACTGGTCCTCGACGACCTTCACGACCGCCGGGGTCAGGCAGCGGCACACCACGGGCCCGCTCGGCTCGAAGAGAAGATCGGCCTCCCCGTCGGCCAGCATCTGGGCTTTCACCTTCTCCTTGGCCTCCTCCACCTTGAGCCCCGCGAAGGCCCCAGCGCGGGCGTTCATGATGCCGTTGTAGTACTCGGTCCGGTACACCTCCTCTTTCGCGCGCTGAAGGCGATCCGTTTCGTCGGACCGCTGGATCCCCATCCGCTCGACGACCTCCACAGCGGGCATAGGACCAAACCCTTCCAGGTCGATGATGGCGATCGGCTCCAGAGATCGAACGAAGGGGACGTCCATGTGGTATTTCTGCAAGGCCTCATGGTCCTCCTGGAGCTCCCGCAAGGCGACCAAGTCGTCCGGCGCGTCCGCCGGCACGCTGCTCACGATTCCCGTACCGATGGTCTGGTCGATGAAGCGGGTCGGGAGGATCGGGATTGGGTCGCCGACCATGGGGGAGACGGTACTCTGACCCAGCAAGTGGTGGCCCTCTACGGTCCCGAGAACCTCCACGTCCTTCCCTTGCTCCCGCAGCTTCTCGACGGCACTCTCGTTCACAATCCATCGCTCGTCGCCGACACGGGTGTCCACGTACTCGACTTCGGGATCCACCCATACGTTGGTCGTGCCGAAGATCGTCTCGGGGCGTAGGGTCGCGGCCACGAGGTACCGCTGCATGAGGCGAAACTTGAGGAGCACGAACTCCTGCGGGACCTCTCCCTCCCCCTCGAAGCGATCGTGGTCGCCGATGGGAATCTCGTCCCGGGGACACCAGATGACTGGGTGCTTCCCCAGGCGCACGTATTCCCCCTCGCGGAGTCGACGAAACTGCCAGCGGACGAAGGCGTCGTAGGGGGGGTTCTGGTCCGTCGTGATGAAGCTGCGGGACCAATCGACGCTCGCCCCGAAGGCCGTGAGGTCCTTCTTCGTCTCTTCAGGAAAGACTTGGATCCAGTGGAGGGGGTCCGCGAAGGCGGGGATCTCCTCCTCCGCGATCCCGTTACTCCGTAGAATCTCGATCTGCTCCTCCTCCCCGTCCGCCACCCGCTTCGCCGCCCCCAAGATCGGGAGACCCGTGACGTGGAAGGCCTGAGGGAAGAGGACGTTGAAACCCCGCATCCGCTTGTAACGGGCCATGATGTCGGCATGGAGGAAGGTGTACCCAAAGCCGAGATGCTGGAGGCTGTTGGTGTACGGGTAGGGGACGTTCACGAAGTACCCCGGTCGCGACGCATCGGCCCGGGCTTCGAACGCCTTGGCCTCCTCCCATCGCGATTGCCAGCGAGGCTCCGCCGTCCGCCAGTCATACCCCTGGCCAGGCATCGGCGCTGTCTAGGAGCAAGGTTTCTTAAACCCTTTTCCGAGGGCCCCTCCAGTGGAAACCGCTGTCCGACATGGTATGACATCTGTCATAATCGTTATATAGGGACGTCCGAATGCCTCGCGGACCAGCGACCCGCGTATGACTTCCGTCATACCGGGCCAACGAGGTTCGTCCCCCATGGACACGAGCGAGCGGATCACCATCCGCCTTGACCGGGACATTCTGGCCCGCATGGATGCCTGGCTGAAGGAGAGGCCGGGGTACGCGAGCCGCTCGCAGCTGTGCCGCGCCGCCGTGCGACAACTCCTAGAATCGCTCGAAGGGCGTAGCACACGTGTGACGGCCGAGATTCCCGCCTCGTATCTCGACTTCCTGGATGCCCTCATCCAGAGCGGCTACTTCCTGAGTCGGGAGCAGGCGGTCCGGCGTCTCATCGAGGAAGGACTCTCCCGGGAACGGGTGAAGGAGATCCTCGCGCACCAGGAGTCCATGGGACGCGCCTCCGGGAAGATCTTTCCCGTGGAGCTGGAGGAAGACAGGTAGGGGTTGACGCTGCAGGGCGTGTGGGTGAACAGGGGAGTCCTGTCGACAGCAAGCGAAGAGGGCCGTGCCAT
>JBHIDB010000015.1:0-18886 GCA_046759865.1 Thermoplasmata archaeon | reverse complement strand
CCATCGTCATCGGCCTCGGGGTGACCGCGTTCGCTCTAGGCCTGGCCTACGTCCTCATCCGGGAGGAGGAGAGCACGGAGCTTGAGGACTTCCGGAGGTTGCAGGGATGAGCCTTCTCGTCGCGCTTGTCGTGGCCCTGCCCATCTCCACCGCCGTTCTCGCCCTCGCCCTCTGGCGCTGGCCCGTCCTGCAACAAGGGGTGGCTGTGACCTCCTCGACGGCGCTGACCCTCGGATCCATCGCCCTCGTGTTTCAGGTCCACGCCAACGGAATCCAGACCCATCTCCTCTCGGGCTGGCCGCCGCCCTTCGGCATCGTCCTGGTGGCCGACCTGCTCAGCGCATCCCTCGTTGCCATCTCTTCGGCCGTGTTCCTGGCTGCCCTGGTGTACAGCCTGGGTTACATGCCCGCGGGCACGACCCGATTCTCCTACCTCCCCCTCTTCTTCTTCCTGAACACCGGGGTGAACGGGGCCTTCCTCACGGGGGACATCTTCAACCTTTTCGTGTTCTTCGAAGTCATGCTGCTGTCCATTTACGGCCTCGTTATCACTAGCGAGAAGGACAGCTTCATCTCCCGGAAAGAGAAGCTCGAGGCGACCTTCAAGTACCTGATTCTGAACCTCATCGGCGCCGCCCTGATGCTCCTGGCCATCGCGACCCTCTACGGCACCACCGGGACCCTCAACATGGCCCACCTGTCGCTGCGGATCGAGGCCCTCCGGGCGGCGGGAGTTACCCACCTGGACATCGCGGCCTTCCTCTTCATCGTGGTATTCGGCCTCAAGGCCGCGGCCACGCCCTTCCACTTCTGGCTCCCGGACGTCCACCCCTCGGCCCCTACGCCCGTGAGCGCCCTGCTGAGTGGCATCCTGATCAAGGTCGGGGCCTACGGCCTGATCCGGCTCACGACCCTCCTCTTCCCTGGCGTACAGGCGGTCTCCGAGGTGATCCTTCTCGTGGCCATCGCCACCCTCCTCTTAGGGGCCGTCCTCGCCTTGGGCCAGGTGGACCTCAAACGCCTCCTGGCTTACAGCAGCGTTAGCCAGATGGGCTTCCTCCTCCTCGGGGTCGGATTGGCCACCGTCCAGGGCCTCGCCGCGGCCGTCTTCTTCCTGATCAACCACGCCCTGATCAAGAGCATGCTCTTCCTGGCGGCCGGAGGCGTCATGCACGTCACCGGGGAGCGCTCCGTGGAGCGTATGGGTGGCCTCGCGCGGGGCGCGCCCATCCTCGCCTTGAGCTTCCTCATCGGTGTCCTGGCCTTGGCGGGTCTTCCGCCCGTGAACGGGTTCGTGAGCAAGCTCCTCGTCTTCCAGGCCCTCATCGAGTCCGGCCGTCTCCTCTACCTCCTTCTCGCCCTGGTGGGCGCCTTCCTCGGCCTCGTCTATGCGTTCCGGGCCTGGCTCCGCATTTTCTGGGGACGGGGCACGAGGGGATCGGAGGCCGCCGTTGGGGGCCGACAGCTCGCTCCCATCGCAGCCCTGGCGGGCCTCTGTCTCGTCTTTGGACTGCTCGCCGAGCCCCTTGTTGGGCTGACGACGCAGATCGCGGGCGAGATCGTGGATCCGAGCGTCTACATCGAGGCCGTCCTGCCCCCGGCCGTCTTGCAGGAGGGGGGGCCGTGAGGACATACCCCTACGCGATTCTCGCCCTGGCCGTGGTCTGGATGTTCCTGGCCGGCTCGCTGACCCTCCCCTCCTTTCTCGTGGGCCTCTTCTTCGCCGCCCTGGCGGTGGTCCTGACGCGACGGGTCCTCAAACCGGAGCTGCGAGAGTCCTTCCCCCGGGTCCTCCGCCGCCTCCCCGCCTTCCTCCTCTACGTGGGATTCTTTGTGAAGAACGTCATCATCGGGAATCTGGACGTCGTCTACCGGGCGGTCCACCCCGACCTGCCTGTCTATCCGGGCATCCTTGCCGTGGACATCGAAGGCCTCAGCGACCTCGAGGTGACCATGATGGCGAACACGATTACCCTGACCCCCGGGACGCTAACCCTTGACTTTGACATGAATCGGGACCGGATGTTCGTCCACACCATCAACGCCCGGGAGCTCGAGGAGGTCCGCGAGGAGATCCAGACCGTCCAGCGGTACGTCCGGAGGGTTCTGAAGTGACCCTGATGTACGGCGTCGCGATGATTGCCCTGAGCGCGGCCCTCCCCCTCCTCGTGTACCGCTTCTTCAAAGGGCCGAGCGTGCCGGATCGGGTGGTGGCCCTGGAAGCCGTCGTCGCCCTGGTGGTCGCCCTCCTCGTCCTCAACGCCTACTTCCTGGAGTCCTCCCTCTACATCGACGCGGCCCTCGTCCTGTCCATCTTCGGGTTCATCAGCACCGTGGCCATCGCCAAGTACCTGGAACGGGGGGATCTGTTCGCTTCATGAAGTGATCCTCCCCGCCCTCGCCCTCCTCCTCCTGGCGGTCGGCGTCTTCTTCTTCTATAGCGGGTCGATCGGCATCTTCCGCTTCCCGGATGTCTACAATCGGATCCACGCAGCCACGAAGACCGGGACCCTCGGGCTTCTATCCATCCTGTTCTCAGGCTTCCTGATTCTCGGTCTGGACACGGTGACGATCAAGGCCTTGGCCATCATCGTCTTCCTGATGCTCACCACGCCCGTGGCGGGCCACGTCCTCGCGCGGGCGGCCTACCGCACAGGGGTGGTCCTCACAGACCGGACCCTCCACGACGAGTACCGGCACGTCCTCGAACTGGAGGAAGAGGAACCCGCCGGGGGCGAGCCGGAAAGCGGCTAGCTCAGGACTCAGTCTCGACGACGATGTCCTCCGGCGAGGTAAACCGGTAGACCTTCCCCCGCCACTCGAAGGCCGACATCTGTGCGGCCTTGCGGACGTTGTAGAGCATCAGGAAAGGCAGGAGGGCGGTCGCCAGGTAGAACCAGAATCGGTGCCTGCGGAATTCGTCCTGGAACGCGGGCATGCTGCGTGCGAAGGCGGATCGCCGCAGGGCGCCTTTCCCCAGGCCCAGGTACACCGGGCTGAGGAGCAAGGCAGCAGCGGCGAGGAAGGTTGGGTTGAGCGGGGTTAAGGCAAAGGCGAGCAGCGCCAACACGAGGGAACCGACATGAATCGCATACGGGAGCGTCAACCGCCGCATGGCGGGGTTGTAGAGGAGCGCAAGGCAAGCCTGCCGATTGGTCCAGCGCACGATGTCCTTCCAGGTCCCGTCGGCGTAATTCGCCACGGTGGCTCGGGGGGCGAAGGCGATTCCGAGGCCCCGCTCCCGCAGGGTCTGGGTCATCACCATGTCGTCGCTGAGGGATCGCTCCCACCGCGAGACAACTTCCACCTTTTCGAGCACGGCCCGCCGGATTGCGTAGGATCCGCCCCACAGGTACTGCCACCGCGGGCTAAAGAGGACGTTCGCTGCCGCGCTGTTCCAGGCCGACTGGAGGGCAGGGCCGAGCCCGCCGCGGAGTGGGAGGTACCAACGGTAGCCCGTCGACGCGGCCACCTTCGCGTCGTGGAAGGGGGCCACGAGGGAGCGGAGCCAAAGGCGATCCGGGACGACATCGGAGTCGGCGAATACGACCACATCGTCCCCCTTCTCCAGATTCCCCAGGCCCGTCAATAGCGCTGCGATTTTCCCGGAACACCCCGCGCGCAGGGAAGCCTGCAGGACCGTCGTAGGTCTCCCGAGGTCGGCCTGACGCAGGCGCTCTTCCACTGGGTCCTCAGGATCCGTGACAAAGATGACGCGGTAGTCCTCGTACTCCTGTCCGGCCAGGGCCTCGAGCATTCGATCCAGGGTGGGGTCCGATCCGCGTACGGGTACCAAAATGGCGGCCCTTGCATCGTAGGCGTCGGTGCTGCGGAGGGAGGCGGCGACGCGTCGAGAGAACCGGACCCCGTCGGCGAGGGATATCAAGGCAAACAGCGTAGATCCAATCCCTAGGGCGAGAAGAAGACCCAGAAGGAGTTGGAGGAGTAGCGACAACGCCCAGAGGAGACCGCTCCCCGACTTAGCTCCTCTGTTCGGGGCCAGAATCGACCGAGGCGTTGCGCCTCAGCTCAAGGGGACTCCCCTCCGAAGAGGCTGCCGGCCACCCGTACTGTTAAGTATAACACGGTTATAGAGAAACCCGCATGGCACGTGAGAGCTATCGGGCCCCGAGTGTTCCTGCCGAGAAGCTGACCCCTCAGTTCGTGCGGGACGAACTATTACGGTGTTTCGAGAGTGCAAATGGCGAGTTCTACGAAATCCTCAATCAGCCCATCGCCGACGAGGCACTTAGGGAACAGGTCCATCAGTTCGTGACCGGCGTCTTTCAGCAGTGCGGGGCGAGCTTCGAAGAGCCCACGAAGGAAGGGATTCAGGTCTCCATCGAGCAGTGCAAGACGAACGCGTCGCAGATGATGGGCGACCAGGGTGCAGACGTCATCCAGCACCACTACGACGAGATGATGAAGCTCGTCACGAGGATGCCGAACGGCCAACCCTAGGCAAGAGTGCGCTCTTGTTGGCCCAATTCAGATATAGATGCCTAGGCCTCTCCTTCCCCTTGCGATCCGAGAAACTCAAGGAGCTCGGGGGCTTCTCCAAGGTCCCGCGACGTCGCGCTAACTGGCCCCCCCATCAACTCCCCGTAGGCCCGGGCAATAAACGCCTCCGTGGAGGCAAGCTTCTCTTTCAGCGGTCCGGTCCAGAGGCAGAGGATGTCGTAGTGGTTCAAGGGAAAGGCCTCAACCACTGAGCCGACCAGCCGTTCCGCCAGCGCAGTCCTGAGGTCGGAGAGCAGCAGGCCCACCTCGCCGGCTGCGTGCTCGTCCGTGAAGCAGAGGGCAGTGCCCCCGGGAGCGGCCCCTTCCTCCAACCAGCCCTCCTCCACGTCGAAGGCGGCCTGGATGGTCTCCCCCAGCTCGGTCAGGATACGGATGCTGAAGAGAACGGGTGCGCCGAGCAGCCGTTCCAAGCAGCCGGCGAGAGTCGGCCGGAGGCGATCCTGACGAAGGAAGAGAGGTGCGGCGATGCGGAGGGCGGCCTGTCTCGGGCTGACCCCCTCAAAGCGCGAGCGGATTTCGTCGAGAGCTGCGAAAGCCTTCTGCCATCCCCGGACACGTCGGAGGGCGGGCAACCGCTCCTTTGGGAGGTGTAAGAGAACGACGAGCTGCCGCCGCAGGTCCCGTTCCTGCTCCTCTCCCCCAAGGGTGAGCATTCCAGTCCATGAGGACCGGACGGCCGATAGCCCTTTCTCTCCCTCCGCCCGGTCAGTTCTGGAATCCGAGGGTCATCTCTTTAGGTAATCGTCAACAACCTGTGGTTGTAGTACTCCAGCCCTCGCGCTAACTTACCGCAAGTGACAAGTCATATACCATCTCTTACCAAACCGGGCGCGCCGAGGAGGGACGCGATAGAAATTCCCAAGGCCCTCAGGGAGGGAGGGGGTGAAAATGAAATGAGTGTAGAGGAGAACATTCGGGCGACCGAGGCCGGGTTCGAGGCGTTCAAGGCCCGGGATTGGGATCGCCTCGACGAGCTTAACGCTGAGTCCGTCGTTAACACCGGCCCGGACCTCCCGGAGCCAGTAAAGGGCCGCGACGCGCTTCTTGAGTATTGGAAAACTTTCGTCAATGCCTTTCCCGACGCCAACATTGAGGACTTGCGGACCTTTGGCCAGGGCGACCTCGTGGTCGCAGAATTCATCGGTACGGGGACCCACAACGGACCCCTTCCGGGTCCTGGTGGCCAGACAATCCCCGCGACGAACAAGGCCGTCCGCCTTCCGTTGTGCTTCGTGTTCAAGGTCGAGGGCGGCAAAACTACGGAACTCCGCAGGTATTACGACCTGCTCGGGTTGATGACCCAGCTTGGCTTAGCGCCTTAGCTGGTCTCTGGACGCCTTGCGTCGTCAGCCCGTGCCTTTCAAGGGATGAGGTTTGGCGCCGAGGCGGTCGGACTCCACCTCATCCCCAGGCCGTCAGGCCGATCAGGGCGGCAAGCTGCGCAACCCTATATCGGACGAACCTCAAGGACGCCCCCCCAACCTCATGGAGGAATGCGTTTTCGGGAAGAGGGAGTCTCACGACTGAACGGGGCCGGATTGTCGCTAAGTCTTACCTTTTCAGGTAGTCGTCAATCAAGCGGACGAACTTCTCGACCCGCGCCTGGGAGGTCAAGGCGTCCCCCTCCAACACCTCGGTATTTCGCTCGAGGAGGGCGATGTCGTGTCCCTTCAGGGCCTCCGGACTGATGGGAGCCAGGAGGACGGCCCGGCTCTGCATGATCAGGTCGTTCAAGTGCTCCATGAAGAGGAGGGTCTTGGAGAATTCGTTGTGGAAGAGAATGTACTCCAGGCCGTCGAGGAGGACGATGCCCTGCTCGTGCTCGACCACAAACTCGTAGATGATGCGCGTGAGGAGGTTGAGGGACTTGGGGTCAACGCGATCCCTGCCTACGGAGGGGGTGAGCCACTTGAATTCCACCGACTCCGGGATGCTCCATTGCCCGCTTGCAACCTGAGGGTGCTTCCGGGTGATACACAGCCCCGGATGGTCGGGGGAGATGAGGCGCGTAAAGAGCTGAAACGCCGCCTGGCCGCGACGCTCCTTCACGATATAAGTGGTGCCACCGGCAATCCCTTCCAGCATGGCCTCTCCCGGAGTCCTTCCATGACTCGGGATTCAAGCTATTAAAGCCCACCGAGACAATAATCAGTTATGCCAGAAAGCGGCACTGGGGGTCGCTGGAGGCGTCTGCTCGCGCATCGACTGGTGATTTCGATCAGCCTCGTAGGGCCATCGCCGCCTCACCAACCGTAACGGGCTGTGACCTCCAAAGCCTCCCGGAGCCAAGGGAGGCGGATCATCTTCCGAACCAGGGCCGGTCGACGGAGGAGGGCGGGCAGCAGACGAAGGAGTCCCGTCGGTCGATGTCTCCGACGATAGACCTTTGCGGCCAAGGTTAGTTCCACATCCGTCGTGTTTTTCAAGAGATCCGCGATTGCGAGGAGGACCGGATGGAAGAAGGGACTCGCTCGCACGCGATCTTCGTATCGTACCGCCGTCCCTCCATCTCCATCCTCCCGGCTCTCGAGGATGGTTTCTGCCGCCACCCGTCCCGTGGAGAGGCCGGCGTGGATCCCACCTCCGAAGATGGGGTTCGTGGCCCCCGCCGCGTCCCCAGCGATGAGAACATTCCCCACTCCCAGGTTCCGGAGGCGCACACGGGTGGGGATCCGGCCGCCGCTCGTTTCCCATCGACTCTTCAAACTCAGGCCCCACTCGTCGCAGAAGGTCTCCAAGTGCGTTCGGGGCCGATCGGGCACATCCACGCCGATGCTTACCTCCCGACCGCGGGGGAAGATCCAGGCGTATCCTCCCACATAGCGTTCCGCGAGAAACAGGTGAAGCCAGTCCTGATCGACGTTCACCACCTCGGCCGGGAACTTGTACTGCAGGCCGACATTGCACCGCCACCCTTGGACGAGACTGAGGCTTCGAGCGGTAGGGGACCAGGGTCCGTCCGCGGCAACCACGTACTCCGCCTCCACGTCGCCTCGGCTGGTCTCCAGGAGAACCCCGGACTCGCGGGGAATCACGCTAGTCACATGACAACGAGTCAGCAGGCGTGCCCCTGCTGATGTCGACCTCTCGACCAACGCTCGGTCGAAGGCGCCGCGGTCGATGCAGAAACCCGGAGCCCGAAGGAACGCGGGGCCGACGTGCGGGGCGTGAGCGGCGACCCCTTCCACCCGCGACCGGACCCATGCCCCAGGTCGGATGTCGTTTTTCCGGAGCGCAACCGCGCTGATTGCTTCCCCGCATTGGACCGGGTCACCCACGCGTTCTCGCATCTCGAGAAGGGTGACATCGAGACCACTTGACGCGAGCTGACGCGCGGCCTGCCCCCCCGCCGGCCCAGCACCTATAACGGCTACGTCCGTTCGCATCGTCTTTCTACAGTTCCACAAAGGACCGGGCGTTCTCGGTCAGAATTTGGGCGTCGAGACCCGCTCTGAGGCGGGGAGCCAGGGTCTCTCGAAACTCCATCTCCCACTCCTTCGGGTGGATCATGGGATAATCGCTTCCAGCGAGCACCCGATCGCGGAGGGGACCGTTAAACATGCGGACCGCCGCTTCCGGGATATAGCGGGGTGACCAGCCGGAGATATCTGTGAAGAGCTTCTCGTGACGCATGAGGATCGCAAAACACTCTTCCATCCACGGCCACCCAAAGTGCGCGAGGAGGAGTTTGAGGCCCGGGAAGGACTCCGCCACGGCATCGAGGAAGAGCGGCTTTGCGTACTCGATCCGGCAATTTCCAAGCGCCGTCGTCCCCGTGTGATGGATGACGGGGGCGTCGAGCTCCACGGCCTTTGATACAGGGGAAACATAAGCTCCGGGTCGTGGGGATACACCTCTAACGTCGAGGCGTGGAACTTAAGACCTGCGAGTTCCAGCCGGGTGATTGCATCCTCAACCTCGTTGACAGCCCGTCCTCTGCGACGAGGATCAACGCTGGCGAAACCCATGAAGAGATCAGGGTGTTCCGCCACCGCTCCTGCGACCTCCTCGTTTGCAACAGTCAGGTTCCGAAGCGCAAGATCCCTACTCTCCCTGCAATCCATGGCCAACAGGAACGCCATCTCGATTCCTCCCTCCTCCATGTCCTCTACGAGGGAATCGAGGGACTTGGGGACGGCATCGATTTCTTTACGGAAGTAGCTCAAGGCCGTCCGGGCCGATGCCGAGCTCTCGGGAATCCTGCGGGTCCAGAGATGCACGTGGGAGTCAATCAAACCGAGGGACCACCTCCTCGTCCGTACCTCAACCCCCGCCTCAAACGGAAATCGGCTGCCCAGCTCGCGGCAGCGTCACCTTTCCCGCAAGATCCAAGAACAGATCGGGATGCTCGGTGTGTACGGGAATGACTTGATCCGCGTTGATTTCGCGGACCATTGTCTCTAGCTCGCGTCGGCTCAGGTGTCCGCTCGCATGCAGCTGCTGGTGGCGCAGGCCAAATCGCCGAAGCCAGTGGTGGAGGACCTGATCCTCCAAGTCGTCCTCCTCGAAGGGTTCGCTCTTGGAGTGGATGAACTCCCCACCTGGAGTCGGATCGACGTCCACGAGTTCCGTCATATGCGGGAAGTCAAGCTGCAGGACGGTCTCCGCCTGGTGGTCCCGGACGTATTCGGCATTCACCGCACGATCACCCAGCTCCTCCTGGAGCTTGGTTTCCCATCGGTATTGTTTACTCAAGTCCCTGAAGTAGGCCCTCGCCCCGTAGTCGCGGAAGACCCGGGGGAAGTGGAGGCCGCTGTCCCGCTCGAGGGCTCGAAGGAGGAACGCGGTCCGTGATGATGTGACAAACTCGCGGTCGGATTCGGTCGCCGCGAGGTAGAGGGTCCGCATGCGATCGATGTCGCGCGGATAGAAGGTGGCGGTCACGAGCCGGTCTCCCGCGTCTGCGATGACCTCCGTACTCTTCCGGCGCACCTCCTTCTCCGTGAAGTCTTTCCGTGTTTCCCGGGGCGCCATGCGGGTGCCCTCCGATACCAAGGCTGCAGGCCGGGCCGCCACCGCGGCCTCGAAGAAGTCGTCCGTCATCTCTCCATGAGGCCCGTGTCGTCGGAGGTCCCCCGTATAGATGATGGCTCCTCCCGAGGTATGGACCACGAACCCGTACGCGCCTGGGACGGAGTGGTCCACGTGCACCGGTTCCACCTCCAAGCCGTGGACCGGGATGGTATCCCCGGTCCGGAAGGTCCGATAGTCGTGCTCGCCCAGGTTGATCCGGGACGACGTCGCCTCCCACGCCTCGATGATGATCTTGGCCGTTTCCCCGAGGTAAACGGGGATTTCCGGGTCGAGGAACTGCAGATGGAAGACGTGGTCGAAGTGGCAATGGCTGATGAAGACGCCGTCGAAGGCGGGGGGCTCGTACTCCATCACCGAGCCACGGAGCTGCTCCTCGGCGTACAAGCCCGGAATGTGGGGCATGAGGTTGAGGGAGAGGTAATCCCGAAGCCCGAACCGCTTCCGGGGCATGAGCCAGGGGTCCACGAAAAAGTCGTCGAGGAGGTGGAAGGTCTGCCCCATGTCGAAGAAAATCCGGGCGTCTTGGTCCTCGACGAGAATCTTATTGCCTCCGATCCCGCCGACGCCGCCATGTGCGGTAATCTGGGGCATCGGGCGTCCACCGTATGGCGCGCATATCTGCTTTGTGGAGACACGTAGTCTGCCCGATTCTTGTCCACATTCGGTCGTTCCATCGGGCGTGCATGGGACGAGGTCTTTAGGCGCGCGACACGCGCGAACTACCTAACTTCTTTAAGGGGCACCCCATATCGACGCGCGGATGCTCTCCCAGAAGCCCGACTGGCTCCGGGTCAGACTTCCCGGGGGGGCGAATTATCGTGATTTGAAGTCGCTTCTGCGGGACCGGAACCTTCACACGGTCTGCGAAGAGGCCCATTGTCCCAATCTCGGGGAGTGCTGGGGCGGCGGCACGGCCACCATCATGCTCATGGGCGACACCTGCACCCGCGGGTGCCGCTTCTGTGCGGTAAAGACGGGGAATCCCCGGGGCGTGTTGGATCCCTTCGAGCCTGTGAAGGTGGCCGACACGGTGACGCGTACCGGATGGCGCTACGTGGTCCTGACCTCTGTGGATCGGGATGACCTGCCCGACGGGGGGGCAAGACACTTCGCGGCCACCATTCGGGCGATCAAAGCCGATGACTCCAGTATCCTCGTGGAGGCCTTGGTCCCCGACTTTCAGGGCAATCAGGAGTCGGTCCGCAGGGTCGTGGAAGCCGGACCCGATGTCTTTGCCCAGAACCAGGAGACGGTCGAGCGCTTGACCCACCCGGTTCGCGACATGCGGGCGGGGTACGGACAGACCCTCCGGGTGCTGCAGATGGCCAAGGAGATCCGATCCGACGTGTTCACGAAGTCCTCCCTCATGCTGGGGCTGGGGGAGCGGGAGGATGAGGTCCTTCAGGCGATGCGTGACCTACGCGGAGTTGGCGTGGACATCCTCACCTTGGGACAGTACCTGCGACCAAGCACCCGCCACATCGAGATGGCCCGCTATGTCCCGCCGGAGGAGTTCGATTACTTCCGCCAGAGGGGGAGCGCGATGGGCTTCCTGTACATTGCTGCGGGGCCTCTTGTCCGCAGTTCCTATCGGGCAGGGGAGTTCTTCCTCGAGGGCATCCTCCGCGAGCGGGCACCACTGACTACACCCATCGGGGGGTGAGGGGATGGCCAAGCTCGTCCGGGTCGTCGGATTGGACGGGAAGTACAAGGAGAAGGAGGAGCCCCCGCTCACGGAAGAGGAGCTTCTCAAGATGTACCACTACATGATGCTGACGCGCGCCCTAGACACCCGGGGCATGGCCCTCCAACGACAGGGCCGCATTGGCTTCTACGTGCCCAGCCATGGCGAGGAGGCGGTGCAGATCGGGAGCAGCTTCCCCCTCGAGCCCCAGGACTGGGTCGTTCCGGCGTATCGCGAGCAGGGGGCCGCCCTCCTACGGGGCATCCCACTGGAACACATCGTGGCACAGCTCTACGGGAACGAAGACGACCTTTGCAGGGGCCGACAGATGCCGAACCATTTCAGCAGCCGCGCCGTCAACTTCGTCTCGACCTCCAGCCCTGTGGGGACGCAGATTCCCATCGCGGCCGGATTGGGGTGGGCGGCCCACTTGCAAGGGGACGACGTCGTTGTCCTCGGCTACTTCGGAGAAGGGGCGACCTCGCAAGGGGATTTCCATGCGGCCATGAACTTCGCCGGCGTGTTCGGGGCGAACACGGTCTTCGTGTGTAAGAACAACCAATGGGCCATCTCGCTCCCCTTCAAGAACCAGACAGGCACATCGGAGGTGGCCATCAAGGCTCAGGCCTACGGATTCGACGGAGTTCGAGTCGATGGCAACGACGTCCTGGCCGTATATAAGGCCTCCAAGCAGGCGATCGACAACGCGCGGTCTCGCGGAGGTCCGACTCTCATCGAGGCCGTGACGTACCGGATGGGCCCGCACACGACGTCCGACGATCCTACCCGCTATCGTGACGAGGCCGAGGTGGAGAAGTGGCGCAAGCTCGACCCCATCGTCCGGTTCCAGCGGTACCTCAAGGCCAAGGGGATCTGGAACGAGGAGATGGAGGTCGAGGTGCGGCAAGAGGCGGAGACCCAGGTGGATCAGGCCGTCGTCCAGGCAGAGGAACGGGGCCTGCCGCCCCCCGAGAGCCTCTTCGACGACGTCTACGCGGAGATGCCCTGGCACATCGCCGAGGAGAAGGAAGCCTTCCTCAAGGTCCTGGAGAAATCCTAGATGCCCAAGATGAACATCGTGCAAGCCGTGAACAGCGCCCTGCTGGAGGAGATGCAGCGAGATGACCGGGTGATCCTTCTCGGGGAAGACATCGGGAAGAACGGCGGGGTCTTCCGCTGCACGGAGGGCCTCTTCGAGGAGTTCGGCCCGAACCGCGTCATCGACACCCCGCTGGCGGAGTCCGGAATCATCGGGACCTCAATCGGCATGGCCTTCTACGGCCTCCGGCCCGTCCCGGAAATCCAATTCCTAGATTTCATCTATCCCGCCTTCGACCAGATCGTGAGCGAGGCGGCCAAGTTCCGCTACCGGTCGGGTGGGGAGTACCCCTGCCAGATCACCATCCGCTCCCCCTATGGCGGCGGCATCAAGGGAGGCCACTACCACTCCCAGTCCACGGAGACCTACTTCTCCCACACGCCCGGGCTCAAGGTGGTCATCCCCTCGGGGCCGATCGACACGAAGGGCCTCCTCCTCGCTTCCATCCGTGACCCCGATCCGGTCATCTTCCTGGAGCCGAAGAGGATCTACCGGGCGGGGAAGGAGGACGTGCCTGAGGGCGACTACACGGTCCCGTTGGGCGAGGCGAAGGTCATTCGCGAGGGGGACGACGTCTCCCTATTCGCCTACGGGGCCATGATCTCTCAATGCATCGGAGCGGCGGAGCAGGCCGAGGAGGTGGGCATCTCCTGCGAGGTCGTGGACCTGCGCACCCTCGTTCCCCTCGACATCCAGGCCGTAATGCGGTCGGCCCAGAAGACGGGTCGAGTGGTCATTGTCTACGAAGCCACTAAATTCTTAGGGTACGGGGCAGAGATCGCGGCCATCTTGGCGGAGAAGGCGATCGAGTATCTCGAGGCTCCCGTCCTCCGCGTGGCGGGACTGGACACGCCCTTCCCGTACATCCACGAGAACCTCTACCTGCCGGATGCCGCGCGGATTCTGGACGCGGTAGAGAAGGTCTACAGCTTCTGAGAGGGGTACCATGGCGCAAGAATTCAAGATGCCGGACATCGGGGAGGGCCTTACCGAGGGAGAGATCGGCAAGTGGCTCGTTGAGGAGGGCCAGAAAATCAAGGAGAACGACCCCCTGGTGGAGGTCCTTACCGAGAAGGTCAATGTAGAGATTCCGAGCCCTTACACCGGAACGGTCCTGGAGCTCCTCGCGGAGGAGGGAGACATCGTCGACGTGGGGACGGCCATCGTCGTCATCGGGGCGAAGGGGGAGAAGAGGGAGAAGGGCAAGGGAAAGGCCAAGAGAGAGGAAGCGCCTGAGGAGGAAAAGCCAGTGGAAGAGGAGAAGGAGGCCAAGGAGGCGAAGGCAGAGAAACCCCCGAAGACCGCGGCTGCTTCGGGTAAAATCCTGGCGACGCCCGCCGTCCGGAGATTGGCACGCGAGCTGGATATCGAGCTTCAGGAGGTGAAGGGATCCGGGGCCCGAGGACGCATCACGGAAGACGACGTCCGTGCCTTCGCGGAAGGAGGTGGGGCAGTGGAGGCCGCGGCCGAGGAGGCGGTTCCCGAGGCGGTTCTGGCCGAAGAGCCCGCTGCCGAGGAGGCACCCGCCGTAGAGGCCCCGACGGAGGAACCGCCGACCGAGGCGGCTCCGGTCGTGGAGGCGGTCCCGACGCCCACCGAAGAACTCATCGAGAGGGTCAAGATTCGGGGCGTCCGTCGGACCATCTCGGACCGGATGTTGAAGTCGAAAAACACGGCCGCCCACTTCACTTACGTCGAGGAGGCGGACGTGACGGAGCTCGTGTCTCTCCGCGAGCGGGTTCGGGCCTGGGCCGAGGAGCGAGGCGCGAAGCTGACCTACCTCCCCTTCATCCTCAAGGCCTTGGTTCCTGCTCTGCAGGAAACCCCTCACCTTAACGCGACGGTGGACTGGGATAATGGGGAGGTCCTCGTGAAGAGGTACTACAACATCGGCCTGGCTACAGCGACAGAGGCCGGCCTGTTGGTCCCGGTAGTGAAGGCGGTGGATCAGAAGTCTCTCCTCGACGTTGCGCGGGAGGTCGAGGCCCTATCGGAGAAAGCGCGCCAGGGCAAGTTGACTCTTGAGGAAGTCCACGACTCCACGTTTACCGTGACGAGTCTCGGTGCGATCGGAGGCATCCTGGCCACACCCATCATCAACCACCCCGAGCTCGCCATCCTAGGGGTCCACAAGATCGAGAAGAGACCCGTCGTCCGCGACGGCCAGATTGTGATCCGCGATATCATGAACATCAGCGTCTCCTTCGACCACCGGATTATCGACGGCCACGTCGGCGCGGCATTTGCCCAGTCTCTGGTGCGCTACCTGGAGGATCCGGGGGTCCTTCTGCTCCACCTCCTGGAGTCCGAGCGGAATGGCCCGTAAGGTGAAGACGGTCGTCATCGGGGCGGGGCCCGGGGGGTACGTCGCCGCGATCCGGCTCGGCCAGCTCGGCGTAGAAACCCTCCTCGTCGAACGAGATCGCCTCGGGGGCGAGTGCCTCAACTACGGCTGCATTCCCTCCAAGGCCCTCATCTCCATTGGCAACTTGGTCCGGAAAGTCAAGGAAGCGGAGCGGATGGGGGTTCGGATCCAGGGCCTCGATGTGGACGTCAAGAAGCTTCAAGGCTGGAAGCAAGGGGTCGTGGACCGCCTCGTGAAAGGGGTCGAACGGCTCACCGAGGCCGCGGGAGTGGAGGTCCTCTACGGGGAAGCGACCTTCGACTCGCGGGCCCGCCTGAAGATTACCAGCAAGGACGCCGAAGAATGGGTGGAGCCCCAGAACGTGATCATCGCCACGGGCTCCGAGGCGACTCCTTTGAAGGGCTTCGACTGGGATGGCGAGAAGGTCATCTTTGCGAAGGAGGCGCTGGAGCTACCGAAGGTCCCCGCGGGGATGACGATCATCGGCGGGGGCATCACGGGCCTCGAGATCGGGATGATGTACGCCAAGCTGGGCACCAAGGTGGTCGTGGTGGAACTCCTGGATCAGCTTCTGCCAGGCGTGTCCAAGGACCTCGTCAAGGTCATTGAGCGTTCCATGAAGCACCTGGGGATCCCCTACCATGTCAAGTCGAAGGCGACCAAACTGAAGAAGACCAACAAGGGCGTGGCCCTCGAAGTCGAGACCCCCAACGGGAAGAAGACCTTCGAGAGCGACATCCTCCTGATCTCCGTCGGGCGCCGTCCTCGCCTCGGAGGCCTCGCCATCGAGAAGACGGGGGTCCAGCTGGACGAGACGGGATTCATCCGTGTGAACAAGCGGATGGAGACGAACGTTCGAGGGATGTTCGCTATCGGGGACGTGGTTGGAGTCCCTTTCCTAGCGCACAAGGCCTCCAAAGAGGGCATCATCGCCGCGGAGGTGATCGCCGGTTTGCCCAGTGAGGCCGACTATCGTGCCATGCCCTCGGCCATCTTCACCGACCCCGAGATCGCCACCGTGGGGCTCTCCGAAACGGATGCCCGTGCGGAGGGCGTCGCGGTCCAAGTAGGGAAGTTTCCGTTCTTGGCCTCCGGGCGGGCCCTGACAACGGGGGAGGCCAATGGCTTCGTGAAGGTCATCGCGGAGAAAGACACTGGCCTCGTCCTCGGCGCGGAAATCGTCGGTCCCGACGCCTCGGACCTGATCAGCGAGGCCGCGCTGGCTATCGAGATGGGGGCCGTGGCGGAGGATATCGCCCTCACGGTTCACCCCCATCCCACTCTCCCCGAGAGCTTCATGGAGGCGGCGGAAGACGTGGGGGGACGGGCCATTCACCTACCGAAGAAATGACGGAACTATGCGCGGTCTTGGACTTGGGTCCCCGGGACTACGGGGAAACGTGGGAGCTCCAGAAGCGACTCGTCGCGGAGCGATTGAATGGCTACATCTCGGACACGCTCCTCCTGGTCGAGCATCCCCCCGTATACACCGTGGGTCGCCGAGGCGGAGCGGACGACATCGACGACCCCGACATCCCGGTTTATCACGTCGAGCGAGGGGGGGAAGTGACCTACCACGGACCCGGGCAGCTTGTCGGGTACCCCATCATGGGCCTGCCGAAGGGCAAGCTGGGGATCAAGGCCTTCATTCAGTCCCTCGAGGAGATCCTGATCCGGACTGTGAAGAATTTCCGAATCCCCGGGGAGCGCGGGATCCACGCGGGTCTCTGGGTCGGGCCAAAGAAGCTCGCCTCCATCGGGGTGGCTATCAAGCATCACGTCACCTACCACGGCTTCGCCCTGAACGTGAACAATGACCTCGCGCCCTTCCTTCGCGTTTCTCCCTGCGGCCTCGATGGTTCGACTCTGACGTCGATAACGGAGGTTCTCGGGCAGAACGTCGATGTGGAAGCCGTGAAGCCCCACCTTCTCCGGCACTTCGCCGAAGTTCTTGAACGTGACCTCGTCCCAACCCCGCATCCTCTGACCTCGTAGCGCCGCGCCTAGTCCGTGTCTTCGCCATTCTGACCTGGCGACATTCAAATACGCGCGTCTCGGATGGCGCCCCGTGAAACGCGTCGGCTTCCTGGTCAACCCGATTGCCGGCATGGGCGGCCGGGTCGGCCTGAAGGGCACGGACGGGGTCTTGAAGGAGGCCCTCGCCTTGGGCGCGAAGCCGGTCGCCTCCCTGCGAGCCCAGGAAGCGCTCGCCTCCTTTGCCAACACGGCCGCCTTTCGAGGCGTCCAATGGCTCACCTGCGGTCCTCCGATGGGCGAAGGCGAACTGACCGCCCTCTTCGGGGAAGGCTTGGGGCACACGGTGGTCCACCGTCCCCATGAGACAACCACTGCCGAAGACACGCGGCAGGCGGCCGAAGCGTTGTCCAGGGAAGGCCTCGACATTCTCCTCTTTTGCGGAGGAGACGGGACCGCGCGAGATCTGCTGGACGTCCTCGACGAGGAGGTTCCTCTCTTGGGAATTCCTGCCGGGGTGAAGATGCACTCCGCCGTCTTCGCGGTGAACCCGGTCTCGGCCGGGCAGATCTTGGGCCGCTTCCTCCTGGATGAACTTCCCATCGGGCAAGCGGAGGTTCTGGACCTCGACGAGGAGAAGTACCGGGAAGGCGAGTGGTCGATCCGCCTCTACGGGCTCGCCCTGACGCCGCAGGAACCGAACCTGGTGCAGACGGGGAAGCTCCTCGTGACGGCCGTGGCCGATGACGTGATCCTCCAGGAAATCGCTGACTACCTCCGTGAACTGATGGAGGAGGAGGAGGAAACGGTCTTTCTCTTTGGTCCCGGGGGTACGAGCCACACTGTCGGCGAAATCCTGGGTCTGGACACGACCCTCCTGGGCATCGATGCCGTTCTCCGGGGGGAGGTCATCGGCCGCGACCTCAACGAGAGCGGGCTCCTGGGTGTCTTGGCGGGTCATACCCAGGCCAAGCTTATCCTAAGCCCGATTGGCGCCCAAGGGTTTGTCCTGGGAAGAGGAAACCTCCAACTGAGCCCACCCGTCCTCCGGAAGGTCGGCCTGTCCAATCTCCTAGTCGTGGCGACACCCGCCAAGCTTCGCAAGACCCCCCGGCTACGGGCAGACACGGGGGATGACGAGCTCGACGCCGCCTTCGTGGCGCACAGCCATCGCCCGGTCATCATCGGTTACAGGACGAAGAAAATGCACCCCGTGGAGGGCCGCTGAGCCCCTCCGGGGCGATTGTATGTATAGGTCTGCGCATTCTTCTCTCCCTCCATGGCCGAAGCGCGGAGACGGTCTAGCACCGAGATCTTCACCAAGTCGGGTGGAATCTTTTGGGGAATCGTTCTCCTTGTCGTGGGGATCCTCTGGCTCCTGGCGGCCCTTGGCGTGATCGAGGTGAATCTGAACGTGGTGTTGCCATTGGTCGTCGTCGTGGCCGGGATCTACCTCCTCGTGACGAAAGTCATCGGGAGCCCCTTCCCTCCGTCCAAATGACCGGGAACGGAATCATTATCCCTCCCAGGAAGCGGGTCAAAACCTTCTTATTCGGACATCGGGTTGAAGCGACCTGGGATTCTGATGCCAGATCTACGCGAAAGGGTCGAAGAGGATCGCGGACTTCTGAAGAGGATCCAACTCCACGTCCCGGGCTTCGCGGGGTACCGGAGGCGGGAAGACCTCCGCCAGGCGGAGAACATGCTCCGCATACAGATGGCCAACAGTCTGAAGTCGGCCCGCGAGGCAACAGAAGAAGCGCGCGAGTTGATGGTGGAAGAGAACCATTACAAGGAACTCGACCGGGTCGGTCGCATCGTCAATCGCTTCCGGACGTTGGAGGGCCGAGTAAGGCACGCGGAAGGTGGCTACTCAGGCATCTCCCCCGCGATCCGCATCGAGGACGCCGAAATCAACCGGCTCTACGAATACGACGCCTCCCTCCTTGACAATGCTTCGGCTCTGGGAAAGGAGACGGCCGAGCTGAAGGTCGCGGCGGGAGAAGGGAAGGGATTGCACAAGCGGACCAAGGAGATCCGGACCCAGTTGGATGCCTTCGAGGATACCTTTGAGAAGCGCATGCTCGTGGTTTCGGACACGGAGGTCGCGGAATGAGCCTCTTTGGGTCGAAGACGTTTGATTGGCCCAGTGCCAACAAGCGGGGGAACGTCGTGTGGCACCTCCCCCGGAACATCCGACTCAACGACA
>JBHIDB010000014.1:0-19601 GCA_046759865.1 Thermoplasmata archaeon | reverse complement strand
GTCATCTGCATGCAGCGGTGGCTGTCGATGCCGTAGAAGTGCTGCTTGTAGCACCCCCGGTCGTGCTTCAGGGACTGCTTCGTCCAGTGGCAGAGCTTAACCCCGCTGTGGGACCCGATGAGCTTGTAGCCCTGCTTCTCGAGAAGCTCGGCGGTCTGGGGCTCCAGCATGAGTGTGCGTGCAGGGACGGGGCCACTTAAAAGCCCTTCTCGTGGACTATCACGCCGGACGCTCCCCCTCGCAGGACCGGACCGGAGACGCGGGGTTCTCCCTGGCGGTCTCGGCTCGAGTACCGGTTCTGTGCGAACTATCCCTGTTCGTACCGGAACTGAGATGAATAGTCCCAAGAAAGGAGCGACTTTGGAGAGGAGCCCCCATCTTCTTATCGCGGCAGTCCCTTCGAAGGCCGCCGATGCTGGATTGGGCCGAGAAGCACCGCCCTAGGTCCTTGAGGGAGGTGGCCGGAAACCCGACGGCCGTTCGCCAGTTGGAGGCCTGGGCCAAGGCCTGGGAGACGGGTCGACCCAAGAAGCGAGCGGTGGTCCTGGTGGGGGACCCCGGGATTGGGAAGACGAGCGCGGCCCTGGCCCTCGCGGCCGACTTCGGCTGGGGCCTCATCGAAATGAACGCCTCGGACAAGCGGAACAAGGCCGCCGTCCAGGAGGTCGCCACGCGAGGAGCGCTCTACGAGACCTTCACCGACGAGGGTGAGTTTCTCCGTCGCCGCGACGGCGGCCTGAAGCTCATCATCCTGGACGAGGCAGACAATCTCTTTGGACGCGAGGACTACGGGGGGATCGGGGCGATTGCCGAGACGATCCGGAAGACGGGACAGCCCATCGCCCTCGTCGTCAACGATTATTACGAACTCACGCGCCGCTCCTCGGCCCTCAAGACCCTCGCCCAGAAGATCGACTTCCGGCGGCCTCGCCACGACACTGTGGTTCGTGTCCTGCGAGACGTCGCTGCCGCGGAGGGGATCCGCCCAGACGAGGCGGTCTTGACGTACCTCGCCGACCGTTCGGGAGGCGATCTCCGCTCGGCCATCAACGACCTCCAGGCCCTGGCAGCGGGGCGGGACATCGTTCACGAACAAGACCTCCTGGCTTTGGGGTACCGGGACGAGCACACGGAGGTCTTTCACGCCCTCGAGGAGGTCTTCCAGTCCGGGGACCTCGACGCCGCCCGAGCCAGCACCTTCGGGCTGGACGAGGATCCCGAGCGACTCATCCTGTGGATCGACGAAAACCTCCCGCGCGAATACTGGGACCCTGAGGACCTGGAGCGAGGAATGGGCGCCCTCGCGCGGGCCGACGAGTACCTAGGCCGGGTTCGCCGAAGCCGGCGCTATAGTCTCTGGAAATACGCCAGCGATTGGATGACGGGCGGCGTGGCCGTCGCGCGGATGGGGAGCTATGCTGGCAGTCGGTATCGGTTTCCGCTCTGGCTCGTTACGATGTCTCGCAGTCGCTATCGTCGGGCCACGGCCGACTCGCTTCTCGGGAAGATGGGCGGTGCGTATAACGTCTCACGCCGACGGGCGCGACTCACGCTGCTCCCCCTCTTCGCCCACCTCTTTCGGACCGAGGAGGCCTTCCGCTTTGCCCAGACCGCGCGCCTCGATCTCGACGCCCGGGAGATTGCGTTTGTGTTGAGAGAGAAGCAGGATAGCAAGGCGGTCCGACGCGTCCTCGAAGGCGCGGAGAGTCTACGACGCGGTTTGACTGGAGTGACGCCCTTTTCCCGATTTGAGACGTAAGGCCAGCTGCCGCGGTCGGAGGTGACTTTACCGACCCCCGTCAGGACTCCATCCTCCTTTCAAGAAGATGTATGAACCTTGAATCGGAATTCAATCACCCTGGATTGTACAAAGTTTTTTTGAGGTACGGTAGTCCAAACCTCAAACGGGGGGCCCGGATGGCCCCTCACGGATCGTGCCTCTTGCACGTTTCGCCCGACGAGTCAGCCCGTTTTGGACGGCTTCGAAGAGCTTCGGGTGGATGAGTCCCGGGGGACCTCCCTCGCGGACGATGACACCTCTTCTCAGGCGCCCAACATAAATCGGATTGCGGAGGATGTGCCGGATCGTCGATGCGCCCCATCGGCCGCCCCGACTTGTGGGGATGGATTGCTGATTCGCGAGGTCGGCGATCTGCCGAAGCGACATGCCGTCCTGGTACAGACGGAAGAAGTCTGCAACGGCGAACGCCTCCTCGGGATCCGGAACGAGGGCGCCCTTCTTTCTCCTATATCCGTAAGGCGTCATCCGCGTCCGTGGTCGCATGCCAAGAATGGCCTCACGGCCGAACAGCGCCACTGCACCGGGGTCCCGCAGGAGTCTCGTCGCTGCGTCCCCCGGCGAGAGGTGCCTCTGACTCGCCCATTCCCGCAAAGCCTTGGCCGTATCCGCCGCGCCGTAGAAGCGCAGGAATTCCTTTCGGGAGCCAAACGGGAGGAACAACGTGTCTCGGACAAAGGGATCCTCCGGCCGAAGGGATCGACATCGGTTGCACAGAGCAAGGCCATCCGCCTCCCCGCGGGTGGCATCTTCGGACCAACATCGATCACACCGCGTGTTCTGCCACCCCCCGCTTTCCGACCTTTGCGTCCTCCTCTACGGATTCCAGCGCCTCGATTACCCTTCGGATGGCCTCCCCTCTCTCCTCGCTCCGGGATCGTTCTAGAAACCCTTCGAGAATGTGGAGGAAGTCGGTTGGAGATACGAGTGGCTCATGGTCTCCCGGCCGAACCAGGTCGTCCCACAGAACATAACCCGCATAGACCGTATTCTGAAGGATGTATCGTACGGACCAAACAGACCACGTCCTCCCCCGGTTCGTCCTCCGCCCCCGTCGATTGAGTCTCTCTGCGATCCAAGTGATCGGTTCCCCGTCCAGCGCTCGCCGAAAGATCTCCCGGACCCGGGGCGCTTGTTCTTCATGGACGACAAGCCGCCCATGGACACGGCGGTATCCGTAAGGGGTCGGGGCCCCGAGAGAGCTCTGCCAAGCCTTGGCCTTCTGACGCATTCCCATGTAGACCCTCTCCGCGATCTGCTCGCTCTCAAGCTGGGCAATCCGTTGGATGATGTCCATCACGAAACGGCCCATGGCCGTCCCTGTGTCCAGGGACTCCTGCACGGAATTGAACTCCTTCCCCCAACCGCGGAGGCGGTCCATCATCTCCATGAAATTCCGGCTGTTCCGGTGGATCCGGTCCATCTTCATGACGAGGATTGTGTCCCAGCGATCCCGCTCCTCGAGCATGCGCCGGTAGGCGGGTCGCTTCTTTTCGCGGCCCGAGTAACCGTCGTCCACGTAGCGATCAGCGATCACCCATCCTCTCGCCTCGCAGTAGGCTTGTAACTTCTCCCGCTGCGCCTCAAGGGAAAACCCCTCTTGCGCCTGGGCCTCCGTAGAAACGCGGGCGTAGATCGCGGCTCTCAGGGCATCCCATCCCAGGGGGCGGCGTATTAGGTCGGCCCTATATGGGTTTGCCTGAGGGTTGGCCGGCGGACCCGGGACCATCTTCGGTCTCGTCCTTCACTGAATAAGTGTCGTGTATATCGATATCCTCACGAGAATACTCGTTTGAAAGAAAACACGCTCCCGGATGGGTTACGAGGCCATCCACCCGAGCACCGCACTCATTCCCTCAACCCCGGGGACCGAGAAGTCGGCCGCCCCGAGGAGGGCAGCGGGGGTGTCGCGATATGACACCGCCAACCGAATTCCTACGCCATCGCTCTGAGCGCTGAGGTCCTTGACGGCGCGAAAGCCATCGATGTCCGTGGTATCATCACCGGCGTAGAGGAGGAACCGAATCCCTCGCTCTTGCACGAGAGTCGTCACGGCGGTTCCTTTGTCAAGGCCCGCATCCGGTCGAATCTGGATCAGGAACTTACCCTCCAGCATATGCACGTCTGGAAGATTGAGACGACCCAAGGCCTCGAGGATGTCCCTACGCGCCACCTGTGGGTCGGGGGACCTCCGGTAGTGGATGGCGTGACTTAGCTCCTTCAGCTCTAGGGCAGCTCCTTCGACGTCGATGGCACCTGGCAGCATCTCTTCAATTGCCCGCATCCGAGACGTGTGGGGTTCGGGGAGTAAGACACGTCGATCGCCGTCCTCCACGATTTCCAGCCCATGATTGCCCACGTAGGTCAGCTCGGGAAGCCGTATGATGGCCTCAAGCGACCGACAACTGCGGCCGGAGATGACGACCACGCTGTTATAGCGGATCCGCAGGTCCTGGAGGAGGTTCCGGGTGGCCTGGCGAAATCGCACCTCCTCGGGGAGGTCGACCAGGTCGCAGAGCGTGCCGTCGAGATCCAGGAACAGTCCCGCCTCCTTCGGGCGATCCTTGAGAGGTTGGAGGGCAGGCAGGATCTCAGTGACGTTGGGAGGCGTTCTCACGAAACCGCCAGGCCCGCGAGCTGGATAACGGTATGGCGCCCATGAGGACGGGTATGCGCTCAGGTCCTTCTTGCCCACGGGCGCGTTAGCGGCCTTCGTTCCCCAAGCCCAGCCGTAGCCGGCCCCGGGCGAGGTAATAGGCCAGCACGAACAGGAGGACCGTGTAGGCGGCCGAGAAGGCGTAGATCGTGGAGATGTCGACGGCCCCGAAGTCGGATACGACTCCCACGGCCAGGGAGCCAATGCCAATGCCCAGCATGTTAGAGGCCACCATCGCCCCCGAGACGGTGGTAACGATGTACGGGAACTCCTTGGAGGGAAAGCTGTAAGTTAGGGGCGCGAAGAAGGAGGCGGAGAGACCTGCGAGGCCGAAGGCAAGGATGACAGCTGCCTCTCCGTTCACGACGGGGATGAGAAGAAAGCTGGCGGTGATGCCGATGGGAGAGAGGGGATAGAACCACTCCGCGCGGATACGTGTGAATACGACGGCGGCGACGATTCGACCCACCGTCAACATCCCCCAGAAGGCGGCGAGGGCGAACCCGGCCGCGGCTAAGGAAAACCCCTTCTCGGCGCTGACGAGGATCACGGCCCAGCTGCTGAAGGTCCCTTCCGCCGTGGCGTAGAGGATGAGGGCGCCGGCGTAGAGGAAGAGTCTCCTCGGGAGCTCACGCGCCCGATGTTCCGTCGCGGCGCTTCCGGTCAAGGCCGGAGGGAGGCGCCGAGGTAATGTCACGGTAAAGGCGAAGGAGATTAGGAGGACTGCGAGGACGGTCAGCGGGTGGGCGGGCCAGGCACCGAAGACGAGAAACCCACCTAGGAGCAGAGGTGCGACGGCTGTCCCGACGCCTAGGGAGGCATGAAGGGCCGTCACGGCCGCATCCGCCCTTGCCGGAAAGAACGCCACGGCGTAGGCGTTGACTGCGGTCATCGTCAGGCCGAACCCCAATCCCAGGGCCCCCATGGCCGCTAGGAGGACGCCGTAGGCCGCCGCTCCGGCCTCTGCAAGGCTGCTCGAGGCTAGGAGCCCCATGAAGGCCGCGTTCCCCAGGAGACCCAATCTCAGTACGGAGCGGATCCCACGCCTCGCCGCCAGGCGGGGGCCGTAGAGGGAAGCCAGGATCGCGACGATGATCATCGGGAGGAACGTTGACCCGTACTGGCTGTTCGAAAGGCCGTGGAATTCGGGGCTCGTAATGATGACGGCGGCGGCCGCTGGGGTGATGAGGGAAACCCCTTGGAGGGCGGCGCTGAGATACACGACCGTGACGCCGAGGTTCGACCGTCTTAGTGACGAGCTCTCCGGCCTGGCCATGAATCCCTCAGACGGGGGCTAGAGGACCTCCTTCAGGTGGTCCGCGACACGCAGGGCATTTGCGATGACCGTCAAGGCCGGGTTTACCGCAGAGTTGGACGGGAAGAAGCTGGCGTCGACCACGTAGAGGTTCTCGACGTCGTGGGTCCTGCAGTCCGTGTCGAGGACGGAAGTCCTGGGATCCGTTCCCATACGACAGGTCCCGTTTTGATGGGGGACCATGGCGATGGGTTGTCGGGTACTCATGTAGAGTTCGTGGTGGAGGAGATGCCGGTCGAGGCCAATCTCGTGCAAGATGGCCTTCAACTCCTCCTGGAGGAGGCGATGAGGTTCCTCGTTATTCGGTGTGTAGCGGAGCACGATGCCCCCGGTCGCATCCACCTCCACCCGATTCTTCGGATTCGGCAAGTCCTCCGTTGTGACCCACCAGTCCACCGAGTTTGTCGCGATGTAATCCAAGGCCATGCCGGGGACAAACCCGGGCATATCCGCAGAGAGCATCTCCCGGTCTGCCTTTCCCATAAGCTGAATATGGCCAAGGGGAAAGTCATAGTCCCCTCCGGCGAAGTAGAAGTCGTTGATGCCGAACGTTTTCTGGAACTTCGTGGGGTTGGGTTTCCTGCCCACGGCGATGAGGGCCGTGTTGTTGTGCACCATGTAGTTACGCCCGACCATCCCCGAGCTGTTGGCGAGCCCCTCCGGATGCCGGCTGCTCTTCGACCGTAACAGGAGGGCCGCCGAGTTGATGGCGCCGCAGGACACGACGACGGTCTCCCCCTCGTACCGTTCCTCCGTGCGGTTGTGGGTCACCTGGATTTCGGAGACCCGCTTTCCGTTGGGATCTGTCCTGAGGCGTGTGGCCATGGCGTCCGTGATCAGGGTCACGTTCGGATGTTTCAGAGCGGGCTCGACGCAGACCACGTGGGCGTCGGCCTTCCCGTTCACCAGGCAGGGGAAGCCGTCGCAGGTGTTGCACTTGATGCACGGGCTGCGATGACGGGCGTCCTCATCGAGGATGAGGGCGAGGGGAAGGGGAAAGGGGTGCACGGTCCCCCTCTCGGTGAGGTCGTCGTAGATTTCCTGGATCCGAGGTTCGTGGCGCACAGGGGGGTAGGGGAAGGGTCCAGACGCGGGCGGCTCCGTGGGATCGGATCCCCGAAGGCCATGGACGTGGTACAACTCCTCGGCCTGGGTATAATGGGGCTCCATGTCCTCGTAGCGAATGGGCCAAGCGGGGGAGGTCCCATCGTGGTGCTTCACCTCCCCAAAGTCCTCCTTCCGCATCCGCAGGGTGGCGGCGCCGAAGAGTTTCGTGTTCCCGCCCACGTAGTAGTGGTTGGCGGGATGAAACTCGTTGCCCGCCCCGTCCTTCCAGACCTCTCGCGTCTTGTATCTATTCTCCACGAACACCTGATGCGGAGACCAGTTCTCCTTCTCGCGAACTAGAAAGTCGCCCCGTTCGAGCAGTAGAATCTCCTTCCCCGTTTCGGCAAGGGCGTGCGCGAGTGTGCCTCCGCCGGCGCCTGTCCCGATAATGACGACGTCGAACCTCCGCAACAGGCCGCAGCATTCGATATCGCCTAATAACCTTGATGGAGCTTGACGAAATCTTTGCGTCCGTCTCGACGGCGGGGTCGGCCCCCGAAGCTTGTTCCCGCAGGCTTCAGACCAAAGCAATCGGCGAAACCCAGGCGGCCGTGGCCCCACGGACGAGGGGATGCGTGAGAACGAACAAGAACTCGTAGACGTGATTCTCCGCGAGCTCGGCTGTCTTCAGGTTCTCCAAGACGAACATGCCGTGCTTCACGTTCAGGGTTTGTGGCACGACAAATGGCTCCTCGGCATCCTCGGGAGGGACCGGGCCAAAGCTCCAGGTGTCGCACCCCGTAAGGGCCACGCCGCGGTCCACCAGCCAGCGCCCCGTGGCCATTCCCGGGCCCGGTTCGCCGGCAAGATAAGCCGAGTTATTCTCCATCCAGAGATCCCCCCAACCGGTATGGAACAGGACTGCGTCCCCCCGGCGAACTTCGATCCCCTCTCTCTCGGTCGTTGCCTCTACGTCGTCGGGGGTGATTACGTCCCCGCGGTCTAGTCGGTCGACCCCACGAAGCCCCGCGATATCCAGAAGGATGCCTCGCGTCACGACCTGGGGAACCGTCTCGATGCCCAGCCGGTTTGTTCCCCACTCCTCGATGATGTCTTCTAAGGAATTTCCATTGTATGATCGGGTACCAATCTGGAGGTGGTTCAGACCGCAGAGCTGGGTTCCCAGTTGAAAGGTCCCATAGACGAGCTCGGTGACCCAGTTCACCTCGTTGCGGCCCAAACCTTGCCGTTGGCCCTTCGCCGCCCGCCGGTTCACAGTGTGCGCGCTGTCCACCAAGGTCTGTTTGAAGGTCCGACCCGGGAAGGCCGGGACGTTTTCATCGAGCACACGGCCCAGGTCATAAGTCTGCCCCTTCCTCACGAGTTGTATCCCTGCCAGGACCTGCGTGGGTTTGACTTCGTTGAGGGTGCCAATCTGGTCTGAGCGTCCATACTTGGATGGCCACCACTTATCTCCTGCCATGCTCTCTGCTGCCCCCCGGAGGGGGGAACTCTCATGAGCATAAACATTGGTCCCAGGGAACGGGGTTCGTCAGGGTCGGATTCCTGGGGCGGTTAGTCGCAGCCGGTAGATGCTCGTCATGGCCGTAACGTAGATCGCCCGCCCATCCTCATCCCCCCAGGCCAGATTGAGTGGCGTCTCAGGTCCCTTAATTGTACCCAGGTGCCTCCCCTTGGGAGATAGAACCCACACGCCCCCCGGTCCGCAAACATACAAGTTTCCCTCTTGATCGACCTTCATTCCGCCGAGGGCACCTTCACCCGCTTGCTCCTCTATGACCAAGAATTCTTCGCCCTGCCCCAACGTCCCATCCGGCTTCACCGGGTATCGGATTACTGCCCTGTGCGTCGGGTCCCCGTCGCAGACGTACAGGCGCTTCTCGTCCGGCGAGAAAGTCAGGCCGCTCGGACCCGTCAGTTCGTCTGTGAGGAGGGCCACCTCGTCGTCGGCCACCCGGAACACGCCGCTAAACGAGAGTTCCCTCCTCGGGTCCGCGAACGTCTCGGGCAGGCCGAAAGGTGGATCCGTGAAGTACAAGGAACCGTCCGACCTGTAGGCGAGGTCGTGAGGGCTGTTCAGCTCCTTGCCCTCGTAGCTGTCAGCCAGCACCGTGATGTTGCCGTGGGGCTCGACGCGGATGACGCGGCGGTTGCCGTGTTGGCAGATGGTAAGCCGACCCTCCCGGTCGAAGGTCAACCCGTTGGAACCAGGCTGGGCGTGGCTCCCGGTGTCAAACCCTGTGTACCCGCTCTTCGGGCGAAAGATATCGACCCTCCCCTCCGGGGTCCAGCGGTAGATGACGTTCGTGTGGGGCGAACTGAAGAGCAGAAAGCCGTCATGCGCCCAGACCGGGCCCTGGGTCGAGACGAAGCCCCCCGCAACTTTCTCCAGCTTGGCGTCGGGCGGGATCACCTCATCGAATGAGGGGTCGACCTGGACGAGGTCAAAAGGAACGTTCCAGGCAGGGCGGGCGCGGTCCGCGGCGTAGAAGTCGAGGGAGGCCGTCCGAAGCCAGATGTAGTTCTTGGGCGAGGCGGAGATTGGCCCATTGAAAGCAAAGACGGCAAGGTGAAACCGCTGGCCGGGCGCCACATCACGCCCGAGCACGACCCGGTTCGGCGCGTTGAAGCCGTGCACAACTCGACCACCTGTCGTCCCTAACGCCACAGGCAGCTTTCCGTTCACCCAGACCTCCCCGTAGTCGTCCGCCACCACCTCGAAGACAACTGTTGAGCCTGTCGGATCGAAATTGCCAACCTTCTCTGGAATGGTCACGGAGGTGCGGTACCAGCTGAAGCAGACCAGACCAGTGCTCAGCCTGAGCTTCGTCTCCGCGGGTGCAAGCACCTTCCAGCCCGAATCGTCGAAGGTGGGTGATCCGGCGTGGGGGACGATGTCGTAGGTCCGATTAGGTTCCCCTGAGGGCCCCAGGTCGGAACCGACGCTCACGAAATCGACTTGTCGCACTTTTGTGTCGCTGTAGCGCCATTCGCCCTGGACCAGACGAACACCGTCTTCTGTCTGCAGATCGATGACGGCATCTGGCAAGCCGGGAAGAATCTCCGACGGACGGGGAAGTGTGGCGGCCCTCATGGATCGTCGCCGATGGGGGAGATTGCCTTGACCACGAAGTAGAGGAGGGGCCCCTCGACCTCCCGGAACCAATGGGGCACGCCACGGGGAACGACCAACACGTCGCCCTTCCCAAGGTGATGCGTGGTCCCCTCCTTGATCGAAGCAGCGCGAACTTCTCCGGGCCCGGTGTCCCTCGCCTCGATCATCTCGCCTCCGGTCACCACCGTCGCGGTGCCCTCCAAGACGTACATGATGTCCGTTTCCCCCTCGTGGTATTCGACTTCCCCCGAAGCTTCGCGACGACCGGCGTCCACCTTGTAGAGTGGGGTCTCCAGCATGAGACCCCCCGTTTCGAACTTGGCGACGACCTCCGCACCCGGCTTGTAGAAGACCTCGAGCGGATGAGCACCGCCCTCTTCAAAGGAATCAGCCGCCTTCACCCCGAAGGCGGCCAGCTCCTGATCCTCATCGGCGGACGAGGCCCCGCTGACGCCTATGGCACCGACCACTTGGCCCTGAGAAACTACCGGGATGCCCCCCTGCAACGGCACTCCGCCGTGGAGCGCCAGGGCCGAAGGCCGGCCATGGGAGGCCTGGTCTTCGAAGTCCTTGCTCGGCCTCCGGTAGATGGCCGCGGTGCGTGCCTTATCCAGCGAGACGTTGACGCTGGCAACCTGCGCCGCGTCGGGCCGCCAAAGGTAGACGAGATCGCCTGCCGCGTCGACAACCGAGACCACTGGGGCCACACCCCGCGAAGTCGCCTCCTTGGCCACGGCCGTCGTGACGCTCCTGGCGCCCTCGTAGGTCAGAACCCGAACCTCCTCCGAGGCGATTCCTGTCTTCGATCCCGCGATGGACACAGACTCGTCCTCGTCCGGCGTCTCGCCGCTCGTTCCAATGGCTCCGACGACCTCCCCGTCGACAACCAGAGGGATTCCTCCCGTCAAGGCCACTCCCCCGCGCAGGGCCAACGCGCCCAGTCGTCCGGCCGTGACCTGTTCCTCCAGGACTCGACTTGGCCGCATGAAGGCCGCCGCCGTCCGCGCCTTGTCGATGGCGACGTTTACGCTGGCTACCTGGGCCTCCGCCAAACGGCGGAGCAGGAGCAGTTGGCCGCCGGAATCGACGATTGCGATCACCACCCGGTACCCCTTTTCGTTCGCAAACGCCTCGGCGGCGTTCATCACCGCTTCGGCTCCCGCTAGATTGAGGATTTTCCTCGTCTGTATCCCTGTCATTGGTCCCTCACCTTCCCGCGACCTGGCCCCGATGGCGGGCCCCCCTCTCGTCGGCCAGAGACGGTGTCGCTGAACGCGGCGGCCCAGATAGCGTCATCTGTGGCGATAAAGAGGAGGTTTCCGGTCGGTCCACCAAACGCGAAGTTCACAGCACCGGGCAAGCGAATCTCACCTATCATCTCCCCCAGGACGTTGAAGACTTGCACCCCGCTAAAGGCCGACACGTAGACGCGCCCTCGTCCATCGACCTTGATGCCATCGGGGAACCCGGGGTTGGTCACACAGAACAGCCGATCGTTGCGCAAATGCCCGTCCTCCGTTACGTCGAAGGCGCGGACATGGTGGGGGAGGTCCGCGTAGAAACTGCCGGGCTCCTGGTTGGCCCCGCTATCGCCAATATACAACGTGGACTCGTCCGGCGAAAAGGCGAGGCCATTGGGTTTGTTGAGTGAATCAGCGACGACCGAGAGCTGACGTGTCGCAGGGTCTAAGCGATAGACGTGGTCGCCCACCTGCGGCTTGGGCCTAAAGCCCTGCAAGTACCCGTAGGTCGGATCGGTGAACCACACGGTGCCGTCGCTCTGCACCACCACGTCGTTTGGCGAGTTAAGGTCACGGCCTTCCCAGGCCGAGACGAGTGTCTCGAGTTTCCCGGTGACCAGATCCATACGGGCGACTCGCGCCGGTTCTGACCATGTTCCCTGCTCGCAGATCACGAGTCTTCCTTGCCGATCCAAGGTCATCCCATTCGCCATGTTGGCCGGTTCCCGTACTACGGAGATGTGCTTGGGGGAGAGGGGAAACTGTTCGTCGGCGAGTGCCACTCGCTTAATGGCGACGGGGGGCGGGTCGGATTGAGGAGTCGGCGTGGGGGCCGGAAGGGTGGTGTAGTAGAGCGCGTCCTCCGCCCCAACATAAACCAACCCCTCGTGCGCATCCGTGGCTGTCACACGGATTAATCGGGGGTCGGGCCCAACGACCCCATGAAATTCCTCCTTGTTCACGCGGAACGGCTCGGTTTTGGTTTCGTCCCCAGATTGAGGGAGCTCGGTCCTTGCGTTCCCCATTCGCGACTCCTGCCGGCTTAGCTTAGCTCGGCCGTGATCGCCCAACCCGAGATGCTGGCCTAGGTGCCGAGGTTCCTCCAAATCCCCCGGGCCGCTGGGTCAACAGTGCCAACGCCTTTCCCCCCGGTGCTCGTCCGGCCTTCGATCCTGGATGAACATTCACAAGAAGAACGTTGTCCTTCTCAGGAGCTGGAGTTTGATCCGGTGAGTCTGTGTCTCGGTTCCCGTGGTGTCTCCTTTGGGTAGGAATGATCCCGACCGGGTTCCAAGGTCGGACGCTACGAGAGTGGCATAACAGGAAGGGGCACGACCAAACGTTTAAGGACCCGAAGCGGATGCTCGCATCCCGTTTACCGGTCAGGCGGGTGCACTCAACGTGAGAACCGTCCAGATTCAACCCAAGAGTCTGGATGACTACCGCGAACTGGCGGGGGAGCGCGTGGTCGAATCTCTCCGGTCTTCCGCCAAGCACCTCGAGGGTAAGCGCGTCCTTCACGTCAACTCCACCTCCTTCGGCGGTGGGGTGGCCGAGATTCTCTATTCCCTAGTTCCGCTCATGCGAGACGTGGGCATCGATGCACACTGGAACGTCATCGAGGCGGACGAGAGGTTCTTCTGGATCACGAAAGCGATTCATAACGGGTTTCAAGGCGGGGATGTCTCGATCTCGAGTGGGATGCGGGGACATTACCTCGAGGTCAACAAGAGGAACGCAGAGGGGCTCGAGGACGGGTGGGATTTCGTTGTCGTCCATGACCCCCAACCCTTGCCCCTCATCCAGTACGCCCTAAAAGGCGGTAAGTGGATTTGGAGGTGCCACGCGGACCCCTCGAACGCGAATCCGGGAATTCTAAAGCTTCTGGCCACCTTCGTTCCCCACTACGAAGCTGGTGTCTTCAGCCTCGAGCAATATCACCAGGACGGGCTGGGCTGTCAGCGCCCTGTGGTTATGCATCCGAGCATCGACCCTCTCTCGCCCAAGAACCGGCCTATGACTCCGGAAGAGCTTGACCGCACAGCCTCACGGTTCGGTGTGGATCCGATGAAGCCCACGATCTCCACGGTGGCCCGGTTCGATCCATGGAAGGACCCCCTGGGCGTTATCGACATCTACCGAACCATTAAGGCAGGGAACCCACATCCAGCGTCCTCCCGCCTATTGCGCCTCTACCGCCGCATCAAGCGGAAGGTGCCCCGACTTCAACTCCTCTTCATCTCCGCCATGGCCCAGGACGATCCGGAGGGCTGGGAGTACTACGAGAGGGCCCTCCGGAGGGCCGGGGAGGATCCCGACGTCTTCTTCCTGACAAACTTGCGGGGCGTGGGGGCCTCGGAGGTGAACGCCTTTCAGCGGCTGTCCCGGGTGGCCCTCCTCCGGTCCGTCCGAGAGGGCTTTGGGCTGGCCGTCTCGGAATCTCTCTGGAAGGGGGTCCCCGTCGTGGGGAGCTACGCGGGGGGGATCCCCCTCCAAATCATTGACGGCAGCACGGGTTATCTAGTGCAGGATGCCGAGACCGCGGCGGGGCGCCTGGTTCGACTGCTGCGGGATGAGAACCTTCGAAACCGGATGGGCGCCGCCGGGCGGGCCCACGTCAAGCGCCACTACCTCGTCACGCGCCAGCTCGGGGACTACATCGAGTTGCTCAGGAACTTGGATTCCGACTGAGCGTCCACCTAACGTTTTAACCTGCCTTCCGCGCTAGATTGGACGCTGGAGGTGCGAGCATCGGAGTCATTGATGTCAGCCTGCCCTTGAGTGCTACCACACCCTGCTACCCAGGGGACACGCCGTTCGCCCGTCACGAGCAGATGAACCTGGAGAAGGGGGACCCCTTGACCCTCTCGGAACTCACCTTGAGTGCCCATTCGGGGACCCACGTGGACGTCCCCTCCCATTGCCTCCCGAACGCCCCCTCCGTGGACGAGGTGGACGTGTTGGCCTTCTCGGGGCCCGCCCAGGTCCTCGACCTCCGAGGCGTGAGCCACGCGCTGAGGGAGCACAACCTGCGGCCACACTCCTTCGAGCGGGGGGACATCATCCTCCTGAAGACTCGAAACTCCAAGCGGTGGCAGCGTGATCGCTTCTTCGAGGACTATGTCTATCTTTCGGAGGAGGGGGCCCGCTTCCTGGCCGATCGCGAGGTCAAGGCGGTAGGCCTTGACGCCCTCTCCATCGAGGGCTTCGGCGTAGAGGGCTTTCCAGCCCATCGTCTCCTCCTGGGCCGAGGAATAGGCATCATCGAGGGTCTCGATCTCTCCTTGGCCAAGCCCGGACGGTACTGGTTCGACTGTCTCCCCCTCCGGGTCGTGGGCGGCGACGGGGCACCCGCTCGGGCGGTGCTGTGGGAGGAAGCCCCCCCCAAGGCGCTCTGACGGTTGGGTACCACAATTCACGTCCTCGCAGGCCCTTCCGTTTGCCACACGAGGACGTCCTTGATGACCTCCTTCCCACGCTCCCTGAATGCGACCTCGAACTCGCGCCACGGATGCCGGTGGCTGATGAAGGCCCGGATTTCTCTGGGGTAGCGATCCAGGATCTGCCGGAGGTAGCCCAGGGCCCGGTGAAAGTGGGAGGCGTTGGAGTTGACCGTGCCAAAGACCACCTGGTTTGCCAGGACCATCTCCCGGACGATGGCCGTCGCGTCTACCTCGACGCTCATATTCTTTCCTGGAACACCTAGGAGGACCATGATGCCGTTGTCCCCCAAAGCCGGGAGGAGATCGAAGGGAACCTGCGGAGCTCCGGTCGCTTCGACGATGATGTCGAACCCATCGAAGTCGCGTGCGAGGGTCAGGGGATCCACCTCCCGAACGTTCAGATGATGCGCCCCGAGGCTCTCGATGAGTCGCGACTTCTGGGCGTCATCGGCCTGTCGATCCATGGTAAGGACCTCGGCGTGTTCGAGACGGAGAAGGAAGGTCGCCATGAGGCCAAGGGAGCCGGACCCGGCCACAAAGGCCTTCTTCTCCGCCAGGTCCTCCGTCTCCTTCCAGGGGAGCCGTTCCTGGATCTTCAGCGTCTGATGCAGCGCC
This sequence comes from Thermoplasmata archaeon, assembly GCA_046759865.1. Lineage (GTDB taxonomy): Archaea > Thermoplasmatota > Thermoplasmata > RBG-16-68-12 > JAJISG01 > JAJISK01. Next base: position 4,350 of record JBHIDB010000014.1, on the reverse strand, counting down.
TTCACGACCACGCTCAACGGCTCCGTGATGACGGCTACCTCACGGAGCCCGGGATCGACGGGAACGAGGTATTCTTCCTCGTCTGTCCAGCGCTCCGAGTTGAAGCCGTTGATTCCGTTGATGCCGCGCTCTCGATAGAGGCCCGTGAAACAGAAGTCGCTCTGCCCGGACTTGCACGGGAGACACAGGTCACAACCGCGTCGGACGGTGGGCGTCACCAAGTCTCCCGCGCGAAGCCCGCTACCGTCCGGGACCTCCAGGACGCGCCCTACGGCCTCGTGGCCCAGCGTGAGGTATCTGTCCCCTTTCGGCGCGGCGCCGTACTCGCCCCGTGCAATCTCCAGGTCGGTGCCATCGATTCCGACCTCCAGGGTCTCTACCAGGACCTCATCGGGACTCGGGATTGGCTCGTCGTCCTCGATGAGATGCACCCCCGGCTTGGGCGGCTCGACGACGATCCGATGCATCTGCTTCCGAGCGTGCGAGAAAGTTCATTAACCTTTCTCTCTAGGTGGTGGAACGCGCAGCCCTTGGAAGGGTCCCAGGCAAGGCTAAATAGGCACGCAGCCGCTAGCGAAGCGGGTCTCCATGGCACAACCGTTTTTCATCGACGGGGAGTGGGTCGAGAGCGAATCCGGCGAGTTCCTGGAGGTCTGGAATCCCACCACGGAGGAGGTGGTCGATCGCGTCCCCAAGGGCACACGTGAGGACGCGAGGCGGGCCCTTGACGCGGCCGCGGATGCCCAGATCGCCTGGGAAGACGTTCCCGCGTCGGAGCGAGCGAAGCTCGTCCTGGGGTGGGCCGATCTCATCGAGGAGAACCGAGAGGCCATCGCCCAGGTCCTTACCGCCGAAGAGGGCAAGCCTCTGAAAGAGGCGCGGGACGACGTCAACGGGGCCTCCGTCTACGCACGATACTATGCAAGCCTAGCCCGGCAGATCGAGGGAGAGGTGCTCCCCGCCGAGGCGAAGGATCGGACGATTATGATTCTCCGCGTGCCCGTGGGGGTCGTCGCGGGAATCACCCCCTGGAACTTCCCGGCCGCCATGGTCACCCGGAAGGCCGCCCCGGCCCTCGTCGCCGGGGACGGGGTGGTCCTCAAGCCCTCATCCACCACGCCCCTTACCGCGATCGAACTGGTGAAGCTGGCCGACAAGGCCGGTGTCCCCCGAGGACTGCTGAATCTCGTTACGGGAGAGGGCAGCGTCGTCGGGGACGAGCTCGTTCGAAACCCCAAGACGCAACTGGTGACCATGACGGGCTCCGTCGAGGTCGGGCAGGCCATTATGGAGACCGCGAGCGAGAACCTGACCAATGTGGTCTTGGAGCTGGGCGGGAAGGCGCCGTTCATCATCTGGAAAGACGCCGACCTGGAGTGGGCCGTCCGCAGTGCGCTCTGGGCCCGCTATTGGAATGCCGGCCAGACGTGCATCTGCAACGAGAGGACCTACATCCAGGAGGACGTGTACGACGCCTTCAAGCGGAAGTACCTCGCCGCGGTCGAGGGGCTGCGGATCGGGAGGCCGACGGAGAAGGGCGTGGACATGGGGCCCTTGGTATCTCCCGAACAGCGAGAGAAGGTGGAGGCCTCCGTAAAGCAGGCCCTCGACGACGGGGCGAAGCTGCTCATGGGCGGGAAGAGGCCGCACGGCGACGACTACCAGAAGGGGAACTGGTTCCTCCCCACCGTGCTTGAGGACGTGGAGCAGGACATGGACATCCTGCAGCAGGAGATCTTCGGTCCTGTGACTCCGCTCAAGGGGTTCGACGACCTTGATGAGGTCCTGGACTATGCGAACGACTCCCAGTATGGACTCGCCAGCTACATGTTCACCCAGGACCTGAGGGCGGCGATGAAGGCCGCCCAGAAGCTCCGGTTCGGAGAGACCTTCATCAACCAGGTCGGCCCGGAGACGGTCCACGGCTACCACGCAGGCTTCCGGAAGTCGGGGGTCGGCGGGGACGGGTCCCTTCACGGGTTCGAGCACTACTTCGCCCTGAAGACGGTCTACCTGGACTACAGCGACGCGCCCGAGGCGCCGTACATCTTCCCCTACGAGTAGCTCAGCTCAGGTCGAGCCCATCGTAGTCCATGCGAGCCCCTTGAGCGGCGGAAAGCGCGAGGCGCGTGTAGATCGAAAGGAGGCCCCGTCGAAAGCGCGGTTCCTTCGGTTTCCACTTCGCTCGACGCTCCTCCAAGTCCTCCACCGGCAGGTCGAGACGGCGCCGGGTGATGTCGACCTCTACGCGATCCCCGTCCTCGACCAGCGCAATGGGTCCCCCCGCCATGGCCTCGGGGCTCACGTGGCCGATGGCGGGTCCTCGGGTGGCACCGGAAAACCGGCCATCCGTGATGAGGGCGATCCCCTCCGCCAGGTCCGCCTGGGTCGCGATGGCCTCAGTGACGTAGTACTGCTCCGGCATCCCGTTCGCCGCGGGGCCCTCGTAGCGGATGACGATCGCGTGTCCCGGATCCACCTTCCCCGCGAAGATGGCTTCGATGGCCTCGTCACTCGATTCGAAGACGATTGCCTCTCCGGTGAACCCATGGAACTGCTTCGGCAGGGCCGCGACCTTCACAACGGCGCCGTCGGGCGCCAGGGAACCTCGAAGGACGGCGATCGACCCCGTGCCAAGGGGGTCCGCGGAGGGGCGCAAGATGTCGGCCGCCTCCAGGGCAAAGTTCGCGAAGTAACCACGGGCTCGCGGGAAGAAGCCCGACCGCTCGACCTCCTTGAGGTTCTCCCCGACCGTCTGCCCCGTCACTGTGAGGGCGTCGAGGTGGAGGAGGTCTCGTAGTTCGCGGATCAACCCCTGCGTTCCCCCGGCGTACCAGAGGTAGCTGGCGGGATGCTCGCCCGCGGGCCTGCAATTCACCAGGAAGGGAACCTCCCGGTTGATCTCGTCGAAGCGGTCCAGGGGGAGGTCGACACCCACCTCGTACGCCAAGGCGATGAGGTGCATGATCGTGTTCGTGCTCCCGGAGATCGCCGCGTGGACGACCAGTGCGTTCTCGAACGCCTCCTTCGTTAAGATCTGTGAGGGACGCAGGTCTTCCTCCACGAGCCCCAAGACACGACGCCCTGCCTCCTCGGCGAGGCGTCCGGCGTCGAACTTCGTGGCGGGGACGAGGGCACTGGTGGGGAGGGCCAATCCGAGAGCCTCCGCCATGATCGCGTTCGTGTTGGCCGTGCCCAGAAAGGCACAAGTTCCCGTGGTGGGGCAGGAGTGAAGGGCCAGGTTGTCGTACTCCGCCTGTGCGATCTCCCCGCGGCGGAGTCGGGCGTACAGGGAGCCGACCTGCTCGAGGGTGACGCCCTGGGGTCCCGGCTCCATGACCCCCCCATGGATGAAGATCGTCGGGATGTCGGTCCGAGCCGCGGCCAGGAGGACCCCGGGGGTCCCCTTGTCGGATCCCGAGAGGACGCACATGCCGTCGAAGTGACCGCCGCGCACATGCATCTCCACGGCGAAGGAGATGACCTCTCGACTTGCGAGGGAGAAGCGCATGCCCGGGGTGCCCTGGTCGATGCCGTCGCAGATGTCCGTGCAGTCGTAGCGGGAGGCGGCCCCTCCCGCGGTCTGGACGCCTCGCACCACCCACCGGTCGGCGAGATCCGGTAGATGGTAGCTGCAAGGCATGCTCTGCCCGCCCGTGGTTTCGACGAGAATCCAAGGCCGTTCGAGGTCCTCCATCGTCCACCCCGTGGCCAGACGAAGGGGATCGGCCTCCGGGGCGATCTTGCGCATCTCTTGGCTGTGCAGCCCAGGCATAGGCGCCACCGACCGTTCCAGCCGTCCGTGGAAATATCTAGCTTTGGGTCCGGGCCAAGTCGACGTCCGCTTGTCTATTCCAGGAGCGGGGCGACGATTTCATCCACCCGCTGGCGCTCCTTGGCGGTCAAGTCGGAGACGGGGGGGCGGGAGTGGGCCTCGGTGCCCCAGACCCGTTCCACGAGGTATTTTGCCGCGGCGGGGTACGTTCCGACCTTCAACGCGCGGCTAAATCGTGCCAAGTCGAGTTGAAGCCGCACGGCCTCCTTCGTGCGTCCCTGGCGCGCCAGATCGTACAGCTGGACGACTTTCTTGGGAAACACGTTGCTGGAGCCCACGACACCCCCCTGTCCTCCGTGTATGACCACGGAGGCGAGGAGAGGATCGGTCCCCGTGAGGAAGGAGACGGTCTCCGGCAACTCCGCGATAATGTGGAGGGCCTTGGACAGGTCGCCCGAGCTGTCTTTGAGGCCGTCGATGGTCCCGTCCCGGGCGAGATCGAGAATGAGTTCGGCGGGGATGTCGACCCCCGTGAAGAACGGGAGGTTGTAGGCCATGACCGGAATGTCCACCGC
>JBHIDB010000013.1:0-22155 GCA_046759865.1 Thermoplasmata archaeon | reverse complement strand
ACCATCCCCCGCGGGCGGACGCTGTAAGACGGAGTCTGGCAACCTCGCCGTCCGTTCCATCCAGGATGGAGGCGAACTGAGCGAGGAGACCGCCCACGACGAAGCCCACCAGAGGGCCTACCGCCAGGAAGAGGGACCCGGCCACGGCGGCGGAAAAGGAGAGGATGGTCCAGTGGTCTGGGGTCAAGGGCCAGTTCACTACACGACGCGAGATGCGTCGGGAAAGGGGCCGGTTGAGGTAGCGGGCCACGGGTCCGTCCTCCTTTTTGGCGAGATTGCGGAGAAGCGTATTCTCCGCCCGTCCTACCATCTCCGGGGTATCGAGGTCGAACCACCAGGTCGGGGGAATCCTCCATGCCTGGAGCGGTGCCTTGTCCGCCAAGGCCCCCATAGCGTCAGACAGCTCCCCCTCCCCCGCCGCAGTCGTCTCCTCCAACACGGGGAAGATGGAACGGTCGACCAGGAAGATGCCGGAATCCACGGCGTCAAAGTCGGGGAGGTCACGCCCCAGTGCAGCAACTCGGTCGAGGTCGAGTCGAATCTTCATCGCCTCCTCCAGATCGGGGATGAAGTCGACCCGAGAGTCCACCGCGACCACAGGAGGCTCCAGCTGTGCCGAGAGAAGCGACCGAAGCACGGCCGGATCGAAAATGTGGTCCCCCATCAGCACGAGAAAGGGGGCGTCCTCTACGTGAGGACGGGCGGCTAGGAGACTTGTCCCGTTGCCCTTCTCCCAGACCTCGTTTCGCACACAAGTGACTCGAACGCCCCATCGGGAGCCGTCGCCTGCATAGGCCTCCACCTCCCCCCCAAGATACCCCGTGACGAGGACGAACTCCGTGACGCCCGCCTCCTTCGCCGTGAGAATCACACGATCGAGGAAGGCGAGGCCCAGCAGGGGATGGAGCACCTTAGCGCGATCTCCTTCCGGCCGCAGGCGCAGACCCTGTCCCGCGGCGAGCACGACGGCCCGCATCCCCCTCGGTAAGCCCTCAGAAGGCTTGAAGTCTCATGCCCCCTCACGCCTAGACCTGGTGGGTGGAGATTTCTCGGGACCTTCGGGGAGACAGAACGGCAAGCTACCCGATGCAGGACGGGCGGGACGGCTAGCAACCCGACTTAATCCCCCGCCTCGGCGGCAGGCTCCAAGGGGGTGACGTGCATCGGCTCCTTCGGTTCCAAGCCCAACAGGAAGTCCTCGACCAACCGCCGCGCCACGTAGTCCGCGTACTGGACCGGTGGGTGCTTCATCACGTAGGCTGAGATGGCCTCCAACGGCCCACCGACCCCTCGGTCCAGCGCGACCTTGGCGACCCGAATCGCGTCGATGGCACTGCCTCCGCTATTGGGAGAGTCCTCGACGCTCAGCCGAAGCTCCAGATCGATGGGCACGTTTCCGAAGATGCGGCCCTCCATGCGCAGGAAGCAGACCTTGTTGTCCTTCTGCCAGGGTACGTAGTCGCTGGGTCCGATGTGGATGTTCTCTGGCGCCAGACGCACGCGCAGTTCGCTCTGGATCGCCTCCGTCTTGCTGATCTTCTTCGACTTGAGGCGAGTTCGCTCGAGCATATTGAGGAAGTCGGTGTTCCCGCCGGTGTTCAGCTGGTACGTCCGATCAATCTGCGCCCCACGCTCCACGAAGAGGCGGGCGATGGCCCGATGGACGATTGTGGCGCCGACCTGGGACTTGATGTCGTCCCCCACCACCGGAAGGTTCCTTCGATGGAACCGCGAAGCCCACTCCGGATTCGAGGCGATGAACACAGGGATGCAGTTCACGAGGGCACACCCGGCCTCCAGGGCCGCCTCGGTATACTGTCGGGTTGCGGCCTCCGAGCCAACGGGTAGGTAGTTCACCAGAACGTCGGCTCCGCTACTGCTTAGGACCTGGGCCACGTCCACCGGTTCGGTGTCCGCCACGACAAACGACTGGGAGTCCGGCCTGGTCTTCATGTGGTCTGCCACGCCGTCCAGGACGGGCCCCATCTGAACCTCCACCCCCATCCAAGGGACGTTGGGCTGGAAGACCTTCGTGCAGTTAGGCGGGGCGAAGATGGCCTCGCTCATGTCTTCCTCCACTTTGCGCGCGTCCACGTCGAATGCGGCGACGATTCGGATGTCACGTGGCCGATACCCGCCAATTTCCCCATGCATGAGGCCGACCGGCTCCTCTTTCGTCTCTGAATAGTACGCGATGCCTTGGACGAGGGCGCTGGCACAGTTCCCCACGCCAGCGATGGCTAGGTTGATTCGTCCCATCGAACTCTCGCCCCCTGAAATGCTACAGTGCCCACACCCTTGCCCAACACCCGCGAGAAGGAGGAAATCTCGATACCTTCTGGCGTGGTAGCACCGCTTGCGGAACTAGTTCCATGCGCCGAAGTCCTATAGAACCCTTGCCCTAGAGGCAGAGAGAAGTCTAGCTGACGAGTCCCACCGCCGGGTCGTCTCATCGCAAGGCTCGACATCGTGCATCTTCTCAGTTCCCGCCGGACTTTATGTAGCTCAATCCTGGCAGGCGTCGTGTTACCTGGGTACTCACTTTGACCACATTTCTGCTTCGGCATCACGCCGCGTAAAGTTATATCACGCCTTACGGTCCTCCCCTGCACCTTGGACTCCATCCGGACTCAGGGGCTTACGAAGATCTACGGACGAAAGGGAACCCTCGCACTCGAGGAGCTGAATCTGCATGTGAAGCGTGGAGAACTCTTCGGATTCCTCGGACCCAACGGGGCCGGAAAGACCACCACGATCCGAATCTTGATGACGCTTCTTCGGCCGACCCGAGGTAGGGCCTGGGTTGGAGGGCATGACGTTCGGGAGGAACCGCTGGAGGCCATGCGGCGAGTCGGCTTCATGCCTGAGAACCCGGGCTTCTACGGCACCATGACTGGGCGCCAGCACCTCCGTTACTGGGCCCGTCTCTACGGGATGCGGAAGGCGCAGCCGGACGGCGACTTTGGACACCTCCTCGAAAGAGTGGGCCTGGCGGACGCCGCCGACCGGAAGACGAAGGCCTACAGCCTTGGTATGAAGCGACGGCTCGCCCTGGCGGGCGTCCTTCTCCCCGATCCAGAGGTCTTGATTCTCGACGAGCCCTCCCTCGGACTGGATCCAGGCGGGATGGCCTTCGTGAGGTCCCTCTTGGCGGACCTACACGAACGGGGTCAGACCATCTTTCTCTCGTCGCACATCCTCAGCGAGGTGGAGAAGATTTGCACCCGAGTGGGAGTCCTGCATCGCGGCCACTTGCTGCAAGTCGAGACCCCAAGAGCCCTCGTCCAAGCGCTCGGCCGGGCCAGCGGGGGCCTCGAGGTCGAGACGAAGGGCGTGCAGCGAAACGTCACTGAGGAGTTGGAGAGCATCGAAGGCGTAGATCAGGTGGTCATCGAGGGAACGCTCCTGCGCGTATCCGGCTCTCTTGATGATGACGCGATCGCTGAAGTCACTCGACGGCTGGTGGCCGCCGGGGTGGCGATCCTTAGCTCCCGCCGATTGGAGCCCAACCTCGAGGAGGCGTTCCTGGCCCTCACAGAGGGGGGAGCATGAGAGGCCTCGCATCTCTCACGGGTTGGCTGCCCGTGGCCGCGAAAGAAGGCCGCACCACTCTCCTGAGCATTCGTCTTCTCATTATCACTTCGATCCTAGCCCTCGCCGTCCTGGCTGCGACCTTCTCCATCGCACCGGGCTTAGGGGGTGGCGCCGGGGTCCCGAGTCGAATCGTCCACTCCTTCACCTATTATCAGGAACTGAACCACAGCAGGCCTGCCCTCGCCCTCTTTGTCAGCTCCCTCGGCGGTTCTCCTGTGGCGGGGCTCAACGTCGAGCTTGTGACTGTTTCGGAGACCCCCCGCGGCCCGCCCACGTTGGAGGTGTTGGAAGCAACCCCCACGGACGCCTCGGGCTGGGTACGATTCGAGAACCTCACGACGAGGTACCCCAACCGACAGCTCGTCGTCCGCTTGGCCGACGAGCCCGAGAACCTTCATGGCTTTGTGTACACCGGGACGGAGCCCTTCCCTCCTGAGCCACTCGAAAACTTTGGCATGCTGGACCTCCGAACCGTGGCCTTGGGAGGCGGACAGGGGACCCAGATCCTCTCCCTCGTGTTCATCGACACAAAGGGTGCGCTCATCGAGGGAGCGTCGGTCTACATTTGGCGAATCCCGGAGGACTTCGTCGGCAACCCCTTCGAGGGAGGACCGGCAGGGGGTTGGCAGCCCCACCTGAACGGCACGACGGACCCCGCAGGCCACTACTTCCGTCCGGATCCCCTGGAGTCGGGGGAATACTTAGTGCGTGCCGAGAAGGGCGAGCTGAATAACACGAGGGACCTTGGGTTCCCCTTCGGCTCGAACCCCTTTGCGGAGAGCCCCGACGGCATCCTCGCCTTCTCGGGCCTCCTCTTCCTCCCTCTCATCCTCCCCATCATGGCCATGGTGCTCGCTTACGGTGCCATCGCCCGGGAGCGCTCAGAGGGCTCCCTAGACCTCCTCCTGTCCAAGCCGGTCAGTCGAATCGGAGTTGCGCTGGGGAAGCTGACCGGCGTCTTTGGCTCCATGGCCATCCCTGTCGTGGCGGTCCTTCTGGTCGCCGCGGGGTTGATCTGGCTGACGGTCGGCACGCCCCCAACGGGATCTTTCCTCGCGAGTTTCATGGGGGTGGCCCTCTTCCTCCTCTTGGTCTACACCCTCCTCTTCCTGGCGGTCTCCGCTAACGTGCGCACCCTCGGAACGGCCCTTCTGGTCTCCATCCTCCTGTTTCTCCTCTTCGCCTTCTTCTGGAATCTTATCAGTTTCCTCGCCGCGAGCCTATTGGCCACTCCGGGCTCGGTTCGATGGTTCGAAATCAGTGTCGTGCTCTCCCTAGTGAGCCCCACGAGTGTTTACCTGCAGTTGTTCGCCCTCTCCCTGCCGGCGCTGCTTGGGGGCTTCTTCACCCCCTTTGGAGGCATCCCGCAAGAGGTCCCCCTTTGGTGGACCGCCTCGGCCGTCGCCATCTGGATCGCGCTTCCCCTGGTCCTCTTCCTGTGGGCGATGAAATACCGGGTTTCAGAAACCTGAGCATTTCGGAAGCCCTGCCAGGTGGCGGGGATGCGCGGCCTTCCCTCCATGAAAGATGGGCACGAAAGTCGGCCCTGAGAGCCTAATCGCGCCACCGGCGGGCGAGCACCCAAATTAGGATCGTGACGCTCGGCACGATCACGACGACAAGCACAATGAGGAACACCGTTTCCGGCGAGAGGAAGCTCGGCGGAGTGACGCTCACCCCCACGCTTGCCATGGCGGCATTGCCTGAGGTGTCGAGTGCTCGCGCCAGGATCTCCACCTCTCCGAGGGGGACTGCGAGGGACCCCTCCCACGACGCTGTACCGTCGGCCCGCAACCAAGACGTTCCGTTGTCGGCGCTGATTTCCACTCGATCGATGGCCACGTTGTCCTGCGCTGTGCCGTTGACTCTTACCTCCGTCGAGGTGAATGTCTGCCCTTCCTCGGGCGAGAAGATCTCGATCGAAGGGGCCTCCCGATCTACGCCTTCGAGAGGGCGCGAGCGGGCGTAGTAAATGTCCAAGTCCCCCTCACGACCGTCCGTCCAGACCACGTACGCCGTCCCATTCTCATCCGCGGCGAGACCCAGGTAATCGCCGGGACGCTGGAAGCTGGCCGAGGTTTCCGCGGTCGTGACGCGCGCGTTCGTGGACCAGGTCCCTCCCCCGTCCGTGGAGTTGCTGTAGAACACGTTGAGGTTGCCGGTGCGGTTGTCGTACCACGCGGCGTGGAGGACATCCATCGTGTCAATGGCAAGGCTCACCATGCGCTGCTCTCGGCGCGCGTCATCGTTGATGCGAGCGGGAACCGACCAACTGGCCCCGTCATCGTCGGAACGAGCGACGACGACGTCCAAGTCTCCGAAGCCCTGGTCCGGCCAGGCGACGTAGACGCGTCCCTGCGAGTCCGCGACGATGGAGGGGAGGGGGACCCACCACCGATGGGCCGGGATGAAGGACGCCGTACCGGTGGTGGGGTTCACCTGAACGGGGACGCCCCATGTCGCCCCTCGATCCCAGGACCGAGAGACCAAGATGTTTCCGCCCCCGAAGTCCCACCAGGCCACGTAGACGGTCCCGTTCGGTCGGGCAGCAATGACCGGGCCCGCGAAGCCGGCAGGGCCGTTCCCAACCGGGGTGGTGGGGGTCCAGGTGGCCCCGTCATCCATGGAGCGCGTGAGGCGGAGGTTGACGTCTCCCGACGAGAGGTCGACGTCGTCGTAGGCGAGGTAGAGCGTTCCGTTCCCGTCGCTGACCATCGACTCCTTGTCCGCAAAGCCGGGCTGGTCATCGACGTTGACGATGGGCCCCCAGGACGCGCCCCCGTCGTCGGTGCCCGACACCGAGATGCCGTTGAACGGCCCGGTCAGCCCCTCCTCGAACTCGAGCCGAGCGAAGTAGACTCGATCCGACTCGTCGACGACGAGCCACGGATCCGACTGAAAGCGGTTGGAGGTCTGCGTTTCCATCAACGCGTTCGCGGACCAGATGAGGCCTCCGTCCTCGGACGCCGCGAATCCCACCCGCCGGCCCGGTCCGTCGTTGGTCTCGGCCTCCTTCCAACCGACGAAGAGGCGACCCGTGGAGTCGACGACGATGTAGGGTTCCACTTGATACGGGAAAGGACTCGTCCCGTCTGTGACCGGGATGTTCACGGCAAACGGGGGATCGACGGCGGTCGCTAGGAGTGAAAGGCTGCGGTCCTCGGAGTTTGTCGAGGGATCAGCTGCCGTGATGACGACGAAGCTCAAGAACAAGAGCCCGCTCATCCAAGCGGAGAACCTTGGCATCCTGCTGCTCTTACCTGGCGGCCCTATATATCGTGTCCGAGGCTCGGAGTTCCAGACCGGACTTTGTCCTACAAAGGGTCTACACGAGTCTCTCTCTAGATTGACAATCGCGCTGGAATCTCGGCGGACAGATACTCGGAATCCCGGCGACGCCTACATTTCGCTGGCTTCGAAGAGCTCCATCGCTTTCTTCCTCATGGTCTCCTGGCGCTCTTCGATTTCCTTCCGTTCCGTTGCAATCTGACCCTGAAGGGCTTCGAGCTTGGCTTGGCCCTCGCTCTGCTCCGCCCGGATCGCCTCGAGGGACTCCACATTCTCTCGTTCGCGTCGCTCCGCCTCCTCGAACCGTGCCTGGAGTTCGGACTCCCGCTGGTCCCACGTTTCCTCCTTGACCCGTATGGCCTCGCGCCGCTCCTTGACCTCCGCCTGCAAGTCCGCGCTCTTCCGCTCCAGCTCCTCGAGCTGGCCTGTCCTCGCGTCCAGTTCGCCTTCGAGGCCTTCCAGTCTGGCCTGCAGATCCCCGAGGCTCTTCTCCCGTTCCGCCATCCGAGCGGCCTGCTCCTTCAGGGCCTGGGCCCTCTGGTCGACGCGTTCCTTCTCTTGGACCAGGGTCTCTCGAAGCTGACTCACCTCTTGTCTCTCGTGGGCCACTGCGTCCTCGGTGGACTTTAGCGTCGTTTCCCGTTCCTCGAGACCCACGCGGATTGCCTGACTCTCATCTTCGAAGCCCTGTCGGTCGGCCCGCAACCTGGCTTCCTCCTCCTCCACGGCTCTTTCCCGTGCTGTGGCGGCGGCATCCCGCCCGTCCAGGGACTGCGTCTGGTGGATGACCTCCCCACCGCGGACCTCGATGGCGGTCGCGAGCTGGCTCAAGGTCCGGCTTTTGGCCTGAACCTCTCGGGTTTTCTCGGTGAAGCCTTCCTCGAGGGCGTTCAGGTCGCTCTGGAGATCGGCGATGCCCTGGATCTGCTCCGCCAGGGACCCGTCCCCCTGCGGGGCCGGGGCCACGTCCTCCGACTTGTCCCTGCGCATCTTGATCCGAGCCACGGCGATGCCCTCGCGAGAGGTAACGCTGCGGGGGTCACATGCGCCTGACTTAAGGCGTCGGGTCCGATTATCGACGGAAATAATCATCGAGTCGAGCTGTCGGTCCCTCCGGGGCAACGATGCGGCTCCGAAGCTGCTAACTACCCAACGGGGCATCCGCCGCCATGGTCGACCTCCTGGCCTTGACCCTCCGCTATCTTCACATCGCATTCGGGATCGCATGGATCGGTGCCGTGGCGTATGGGGTGGGGGTTCTCCGCGTTGCTCTGCCCCGGGCCGAGCCGCCCGCGAGCCAGGGGGTGATGCGTCACCTCATACCGGTGGCGATCCGGTACATCCCCTTCGCGGGTGCGATGACCATCCTGTTCGGGGCCGTGCTCTACCTGTACATCGGTGCCTTCGATGCGGCCGTCCTGTTGGGGTCGACCTGGGGACAGCTCCTGCTGGTGGCCCTGATACTGACGCTCGGGACGTTCGTCTACGGGCTGGTGTGGGGGATCGGGAGTGCGAGGGGGCTGCTGGGCCACCTGGAGGAGGAAGTCTGTGACCACCGAGAGGAGGTCGTCGGGCTCCAAAGCCGCTTCAATCGCGTGCAAATTGGCGTCCTCCTCCTCGGTCTGATCATCATCGGCCTGATGGTCTACGTCGTGCAGGTTTTCTAGAGCCATAGCGTTCCGTGGCTCGCTAGATTGGTCCTTGGTTCGATGCGAGACAAGGGACGTTACCCTAGCCCCGTTGTTCAGCCTCTCCGATCCGGAGTACGGTTGTGAGAGTCTCACCGACGGAGGAGGTGTTCCCCTTGCTGTGAGATCACGTTCGTGACGTAGAACCCGTTGGGATCCCGATCCAGGGCGAAGTAGCCCTCCTCGTGACGCGTCTTCCGCATCTTAACGCAGCGGAGCCGGAGTTGAACCCCCGTCTCTCCGACGTCGTAGTGGCGCAGCAGGAAGACCCCATCCGCGAGGAAGTCCTCCCCGAACCGGCCGATGCGGGTGCCCCCTATTGGGATCTCCGAGATGAGGAGGGTGGTCTGGCCCAACTCGCGGAGGAAGTTAAAGAAGTGGAAGAGCTCCCGTCGCGGATTCGTGAGGACGCCGAGGGCGTAGAGGACGTCCAGCGAGTCGATGGCGATGAGCTGACGTTGGTCGGCCTCCACGGACTCCTGGATCACGTATCGGATGATGGCGAGCCAATCCTTCTCGATCTCCCGTTCCTCCAACTCCGCGCGCAGGGCGACAGTGTCCATGAGGTACAGCCTCTTCTCGCTCAGCTTTTCCAGCCCCAGCGTTCGCATGCCCGCGAGCAGGTCCTTCTCGCTCTGCTCCAACGCGATGAACAGGCTGCGCCTCCCGTCTTGGGCGTTGTGGTGGAGGATGTGGTAGACGAGGGAGGTCTTCCGGGCCCCAGGGGTCCCTGTGAACAGGACGACGTTGCCCTCCGGGATGCCGCCCCCCAGGAGGTTGTCGAGGCCTCGCACGTAAGTGGGCACGTATCCGGACGGCATCCTTCCGCCCGTCGAAGGGGCAGAATAAAACCCTCGCGCCTCGGGTATCGGGGATGATTCCTAGGGACCGGGTTTCGGAGCCCGGAACTTTGCCCGGGCACGCTTCAGGGCCTCGATGACCGGGAGGGGACGCCCGGCCAGGTAGTGGATCAGGGAGCCTCCCCCCGTGCTGATGTGGTCGAGTTGGTTCGCGATGCCGAGTTGCTCCACCGCCATGACGGTGTGCCCTCCGCCGACCACCTTGAAGCCGTTCGCCCGGGCCACTCCTAGAAAGAGCTCCCGGGTTCCCACGGAGAACTCTTCGATCTCGAAGACACCGGCCGGCCCGTTCAGGAGGATGACGGCCGCGTCGGCGATCTCTTCCAGGTAGTGGACGATCGTGTTGAGGCCGACGTCGTAAATGGGGTACTCCGCGGGCAGGTCGTCGGGGGTGATGGCTTTCCGATCCCCCTTGACGTTGACGACGAGGTCCTCTGGGAGCCCGATCTGCTCCCCGAACTTGGTGAGGAGTCGACCGCCCTCCTCGACAACCGCTTCGACGCCTGGAATCTCCCGGCGGAGGAACTCCTCGCTGGGCTTTCCCATCTTCCTGCCGCCGGCCCAGAGGAGGAGATTGGCCACCGCCCCGGTGGTCAGGACCCGGTCGATCACTCCTTCCCCGAGGAGGCGGCGCGCCACCTCCAAGGAGTCGTCGACCTTCTGGCCGCCGAGGATGGCCACCTTGGGTCGTGCCTCTCCGTGCAGAGCGCGATCGAGGGCCCGAACCTCGCGCTCCATCACCCGCCCGCCTAGACTCGGAACGCGCTCGCAGAACCCGATCAGGCTGGGCTGGGACCGATGGGCTGCCGCGAAGGCATCGTTGACGAAGATCTCGGCATGCGGACCGAGTGTAGTGACGAGGCGGGAGGAGGCCATCTTCTCGGCTCCCATGCCCTGAAGAATGACTTCCTCCGAGTAGAACCGGGTGTTCTCAAGCAGCAGGAATTCACCGCGCCGGAGACCCGTTACCGCCTCCAAGGCTTGCCGGCCGAAGAGGCTGTCCACGTACCGGACTTCGCGGCCGAGGTAGTACGACAGCCGATCGGCATGGGCCTCCATGGTCGTGAAGTCGTCCTTTCCCGGACGTCCCTGGTGGGCCATCATAACGACCCGTGCGTCTCGGAGCTCCCGCAGCGTGACCATGTGTTGACGGATGCGGTTGTCATTGAGGATGCGGCCGGACGTCGGGTCGATGGGGGAGTTGATGTCCAGGCGCAGGAGGACGGTCCTTCCCGCGGGATCGAAGTCGTCCAGGGTGTAGAACTTCAGGGCCATCCCCCGGTTCGCGCTGTCTCGGGGAGAATGGAGGGCCCCGGCTTCTTAATAGATTCGGTGCTTTTTGCAGGATTCCGGGGAGGGGCGACGCGGCGGCGCCGGCGACCGTTATCACCTCTGGAATTGGCACGTTAAGATATATATGAGCCTCGACAGAGCTCGACGACAGGGCCGTGGGTGATTAAGAACCTCAAGCTTCCGAAGGGACGGGTCTCCAAGGTCTTCAAGGGCCGGCCGGACGCGATGAAGCGCATGGTACCCATCCTGAAGAAGAAGGGGTTCACCGGGTACCTCAAGGTCGTGCCGTCGGACGAGCCGGGCGAGGGCTATCTGATCATGAAGGACGGCAAGGAGGTCATGTCCCTCTACGTGGCCCCCGACGGCCTGTTCCGGGGGAAGGGGGCCCAGCCTCGGGTCCGGGAGCTCGCGAAGGACCCAGGCTCTCTCATCGAGATCCACGCCGACCTCGACATGGACGTCCTCCTCGATTCCTTCCGGACAAAGTCAGGTCGCATCTCGAAGGGGTTCGGGAACCTCAAGAAGAAGCTCGAGGAGATTCGGACGAAGGCGAACGAACCCGAAGCAGAGAAAGCACCTCCGGCGAAGGAGACCATCCGGGACCTCGCAGACTACCTAAAGAGGGCGGAGGTGCAGAAGCCCGCCGCGAAGGCCAAGGGCCAGAAGGCCAAGGCGAAGTCCCAGAAACCCAAGAAGGGCAAGAAAGGGGGAAAGAAGGTCCCCCCACCTCCTCCGGATCAGGCCGGTGTGACCGATCCGGGTGCCGAGATCGAAGAGCCGCCTCTCCCAGCCCCTTCGGAGGACCTCGAAGCGAAGTCGCTCGAGCCCGAGTCTAAGATGGAGGAGGTAACCGTTGATGAGGTCGCGGCGGAGTCGCCTCCTGAATCCGAGACGGACCTTCCCGAGGCGGAGGAACGGGAGGAGAAGCCCAAGGCCCGCAAGGCAAAAGCCAGGAAGACACGGGGGAAGGCGAAGAAGGGGCGCCAAGAGGCAGGTCCAGAGATGGGGATCCTCTCCCGTTTTACCTTCGACAGCTTCATCGTGGGAGACTCCAACCGGTTCGCCCATGCGGCCTGCATGGCCATCGCGGAGGGGGCCGTGGACCCCTATAACCCCCTCTTCATCGTGGGCACCCCCGGGCTCGGCAAGACGCATCTCCTCCATGCCACGGGGAATCACTTCTTCGAGCGGGATCCCGCGTCGCAAGTACGATACATGACCGCCACCCGTTTCTGGTCCGAGATCCAGGCTGCGGACCGGGACGAGACCATCGCCGAGCTCCGGAAGGACCTCCGGTCTCTCGACATCCTTCTCTTGGACGACCTCCAGGACATCGAGGGTCGACGGCGGGTCCAAGAAGAGCTCTTCGAGCTCTTTGAGGAGTTCCGGGGCCAAGGAAAACCCCTCGTGATGGTTGCCGACCGCTACCCGTCGGGCATGCAGGGGGTGGATGCCCGCCTGCGATCCCGGTTCGAGTCGGGCCTCGTGGTCGATCTCAGCGCCCCCGACCCGGAAATCCGCCGTGCCTTCGTCGTCTTTCAGCTCGCCCGCAAGGAGGTGGGCTTTTCGGCCGACCTTCCGGACTTCCTGGCCGAACGTTTCACCGTCGGCATGCGCGAGCTCGAGGGTGGGGTGAATCGGGTCCTGGCGTACTCCGAGGCGATGGGGAAGCCCTTGGAAGTTGCCACGGCGCGGGAGGCACTGGGGGGCCATCGGGAAAAGGCTGACGAGGGCCAGGCCGCCGGAACCGCCCCGGCGCGACTCCCGGATCTCCTGCCGGGCCGTAGCTACATCTTCGAGGAACCGAAGGGCGAGACTGCCTACCGCGCCTTTGCCCAGAAGGTGACGCGGGTCCGGGGCCTCCTCGTGTGTCGAACCAACCCAGGTCGCGTGAGGGACAACTTCGGCATCGAAGGCGCCGAGGTGTATTGGCTGACGGACAAACAGGACTCCGAGGAGCGCACAGTGGAGCCCGTGCTGGAGCGGATCCTGCATCGCATGGAGAGCTTCATGATCTCGGGCGGTCAGGGCATCCTCATGCTCGAGGGCCTGGAGTTCCTCAAGAGCAGCAACAGCTTCGAGGCGGTCCTCAAATTCCTTCGTAGGCTCGTCGATGAGATTGCCGAGAGCGAATTCATATTCCTCCTCACGCTGAATCCGTCGACCTGGGAGGAGCGGGACCTCCGTACCCTCGAAGGTGAGGCGGAGGTCGTGAGCCTCGCCTGACCTGAGCTATATCTTGATGTCTCGCTTGATCAAGTTAAGGTATCGCAAAGCGTCCTCGTAGCTCTTCTCCTTGATGCTGGCCCCCGCCTGCTTGAGGAGGGCGATGGGACGGCTGATGTCCCGCCCTTGAATCTTCAGCTGCATCACCCTCTCTCGGATTCGCTTCATCTCCCTCGAGAGCCCGTCCTGGAGGGTCTCGGTGGCTCTCGCCTGGACGGACGAGGCCATCTGGGCCGCCGTCTCCCAGTTCCCCCTCTGCAGCGCCTTCTCCCCTTCGGCCAGAGAGCTTCGGAGTTCGCCGTCTCCCAGGCCGAGGGGGGCGACCTCGTCTACCATCTCCCTCGCCGTCTGGAGGGCGTACCGGGCGTCCGTCTGACTCCCCGAACTGGCCGCCACGTCCTCCTTCGCCCGTTCCATGCCTTCGTAGGCGCTCTGCACACGTCCCGCCTCCAGATCCGCCACCGCCCGCTGCACAAGGTCCTCCGCCACGGGATGTGCGAACCCGCGGGAACGGTCGTTCTCCAAGTCCGCCTGAAGCGTCTCCAGCCGTTTGGCGATCTGCAGGGAGAGGGTCTGTTCCAGGGCCAGTTTCGCGCTGTGGGCCATACGCAGGGCGCCCTCGAGGTCGCGAGCCTTGGCACGCTTCGTAGCGTCGGCTACCTTGAGCTGGATGCTGTCGGTGGGGACGCGAACCGATTTCGCCAGAATCAGGAGGCTACGGAGGTACGTCACGTACTCCTTCAGGGACCGTTGCAGGTCCAGAGGATCCTGGCTCGGTGAGAAAGGCTGCCGCTCTAGGGTCTCATACCGATCGAGAACCGTACTCACGATCCGTCCGGAAGCGCGCGGCGAGAGGTGAATCCCGGGTCGGAGGGCCGGCGCGGGCGTTTCAGGGGTGAGGGACGGCGCCGTGGCCATAGCGACTTCCTCCGGGACGAATTGGACGCCACACCGCGGGCACTGGGGAGTTCCCGCCACGACCTCCGTTCCGCATTCAGGACAGGCCAAGGTTTCCTCCGAAAACAAGGCACCGCAAGAGAAGCACATCTCCGCGCTCTCGGCCACCTTGGCCCCACATTCGGGACACTCGTACGTGAGCTCTTCCTGCTCCGGTCGAACGTCCTCAGTCAGAGAGAGGGGCTCGGCCTCTCGCGGGTCGGCCACTGCCGGCGCCTCATCCAGCACCCCTGGCTCTCTCGGGGTCGAAGGCTTGTCATCCGGTTCCCGACGGGGTCCCGCCGACGCCTCCGCCTCCATCTCAGCGGAGGAGCCCTCTTCGAGGACGTCGAGATCCAGCTTTGGCTTCGCCACGGGCTCATCCGGGATATCGAGGTCCAGGTCGAGATCGTCGAAGGACTTCTCGCTCTTCTGCTCCTTCGAGGAGGTCATCCCGGGATCGTCCAGCACGCTCGCCAGGAGGTCGTCAAGGGAGGCGGACTGTTTGATGGCGTCCAGCCCCTCCCCCTCCTCCAGGTCGAGGAGGGATAGGTCCGCCCCGCAGTTGGGGCAGACGTCGGAGCCGGTCTCCAACTCCGCGCCGCAGAGGCCGCAGTTGTTGGAGTCGCTGTCCGCCAACGAGGTTCACCCGGGGGTGACCAATTCTAGGCGTATGAGCGGTTAAGAATCTGCCGACGAGATTCCGAAAGATGATAAGGTCTGCTTATCATCCGCGGAAACAGCACGAAATGGCGAGGCCCCCTGCGTCAAAGGTCTAAGACCTCCCGTAGGCGGTCGTCCAGGTGCGGGGCTTCGTCACGTCCTCACCCCCTCGTTAACCTCGAACGTCCAGCGGCCGCCAAAGCGGGGAACGACGAACGAGATTCCGAAAGATGATAAGGTCCAATCAAGACAGATAATGAAAACGATACGGTTATATCGCGCCCGACGGAAGGCCCGGGAAAGCGTAGCGTGGCCCCATGTTTCGGAAGTCCCTCCCTGGCCTGGACCGGGTTTTCCAAACGGAAATCGAACCGCCGAAGGTGATCCTCGTCACGGGGCCTGCGGGCGCCTTGAAGTCCACGTTCTGCTACGCCACCATGTCCCGATACCTGAAGCAGACGGGGGAGTTCGGGCTCTACACGACACTGGAAGAGACGGTCGCCTCCCACCTGAGGAACATGGAGAGCCTAGGGGTGGACATCTCCCTCAACATGCAGATCTCCGACTTCACGGACCTCCGGGATATCGACAAGGTGATGGAGGAGGGGGACCAAGCCGACTACCTTCAATTCTTGGAGAAGATGATCGCCCATTACCGGAAGGTCCACGGCAAGAATTTCGCCCTCTTCTCTCTAGACTCCTTGGGTGCCCTCTACAGCCTCATGGCCGACACGGACCACATGCGGAAACGGATGTTTTACTTCTTCAGGCTCCTCCGAGAACAGGATCTCCTCTCCCTCATCATCATGGAGCGGTCCATCGGGGGGGAGAGCCAACTCCTGGGGAACGAGGGGTTCCTGGTGGACGGCATCGTCAACCTCGGGTTGGACCGGATCAAGGGCAAGCTGGTCCGCTACGTACAGGTCGAGAAGATGCGAGCCGCGCGTCACAGCGTCGAGAAACACCTCTTGGAAGTAGGCACCGGCGGCCTCTCGATCCTCGGCCCCTTGTTGGAGACCTCGGAGCTCTAGGCTCCGCCCACCATGTTTTCTCACCCCTGAGATTGAGGGGCAAACGTTCTTAACCGTCTTGGGGCGACCGTGGGACCGCCAAGGAAGGTGACTCCGTGGCAGACGAGCAAGGAGACGTTTGGGACCTGATTCAGGGCAAGGTCGCCGACCTGAAGCAGAAGGAATCGGCCGCCGCCGAGCAGAAGGCTGAGATGGCGAAGGAGCGTGACGAGCTCAACGCTAAGGGGGCCGAGATCCAGCGAGGGGCGGAGGAAGTCGCCCGGGAGAAGGCCAACTTCGAGACGCTGCAGAAAGGCATTGAGGCCCGGGAGGCGGAACTGTCACGTCGCGAGGCCGAGTTCGCCAAGGACCATCAGGAATTCCTGAAGACAAAGAAGGCCCACGACAAGGCCATGGCGGAGATCGGCGGCCGCGAGCAACAGGTCGACGCCCGCCATGAGAAGCTTCTCGCCCGGGAGGGGGAGGTCGCCACCAAGGAGAAGAACCTGGCGGAGGAGAGCAAGGAGCTCGGCGCCATCACGAAGTCCGCGGCCAACAAGGAGAAGGAGCTCGGCACGATTCAGACCTCCCTCGAGAAGGCCGTGCAGGACTTCGGCACCAAGACTCAGCGGCTCGCTCAGTACGAGGAGGAAATGGCGAGGGAACGCGATTTCATCACCGGCGAACGTGAGCGGCTGGCCCAGGAGGCAAGCCGTCTCCGGGAGCTGGAGGGGAGTCTCCTTGCCAAGGGCGAACTTCCCGAGCAATACCGACCGCCTCCCCCAGAACCGGAGCCCGCGTCGGAACCATCCTCCGCCTCGGCACCTGGAGGGATGCCCCCTCCGGGAGAACCCGCGCAAGAGGGCGCAGCCGGGGAGGCACCGGTCGCCGAGGCACCCGCCCAGGAGGCCCCGGCACCGGCCGAAGCGGAGGCCCCTCCGGCAGAGGCCGAAGCTACTTCCTCGGAGACGCCGGCCGAAGGGGAGGCACCGGCTCAGCCGGCCGACGGAGAGATCATGTGTCCGGGCTGTCAGACCCTCATTTCCAGCGACGCCGCCATCTGTTACGCCTGCGGGTATCAGCTGAAGGAAGGGGGCGAGGGAGAGGCCGAGATCCCCTGTCCGGCCTGCAAGACGATGATCAGCGCCGACGCCGTGATGTGTTACGCGTGCGGCCAACCTATCGTCGCGGAAAAGAGCGGCAAGAAGGGGAAAATGCGGAAGAAGAAGGTCCGCAAGCGGAAGTGAGCCTGGCGCCTCCTAATTATGCCGCTTGAGAATCGGCAAAGAACGTATAAATACGGTCCCCCGGCAACAACCGGCACCCATGCTGGATAGGGGTTGCCAGACAAGGATTTTGGCCCCAAAGGGCGACGGTTGGGGGTAGTTCTCAATGGGACTCAAAAAGAGCCAACTTGCCTCGAGAGCGCTCGTTATCCTGATTATCGCAGGCCTCCTGGTCGCCCCCTTCGTCGTCTTCCTTGCGACCCCGCCCGCGGCCGCAACCATTGTCGTGGTTAACGGGGATTGGACCGTATCCGGCGTGGACAACGTCTTCGACGGCATCACCTTCAAGGTCGACGGCGATGTGACCATCACGTCGGGGGCCCTCCTGGAGATCCGGAACGGGGGCCTCATCTTCTTGGAGGACAGCCTCCACATCTACACGCTCACCATCGAGACTGGAGGGAGCGGCGATGGCGAGCTGGTCTTGGACAACAGCCTCCTCTCCACGGAGCCGAACCAGTTGTCGGACTACCTGAAGCTGGATATCGTCGTCGATGGCCTCCTGACCCTTCGGAACGGGGCGATGATCAAGCACCCCGGAACCCTCACCCTCTCCGGCACGGCGGCGATGGACGTGCGAGACTCGACCATCACCGGATTCACTCCCGGGGAGATTTCGGCGTTTACCCTGGACCCTGACGACAACGACGATGCGCCCGTTATGAGCTTCGGCGGGTCCTCGCAGGTCGTCATCGCCCAGTCCGTGGTGGATCGCCTCTATGAGAACCCCGTCTCGCCGGGTCCCGATCCCCGCTATAACATCACGACGACGGGGTCGGCCTCCCTCACGATCATCGATACCTACGTCGCGGTAGACTTCCTTAACGACACCCAACTCCACAACGTCATCGAGGCGGGTGGAAGCTCGAACGTCTACCTGTACAACATGACCCCCAACCTCATCCAATCGATCACGGCGAATGTGAGCGCGTGGATCCCCGCCCTGGTGCCGTTGGGGTCGAGTTCCGCCTTTTACATCCACCGCTGGTTGGACGCGATGGTGTTGGACCGGTTCGGCAGCGCCATCGAAGGGGCGGCCATCGAGTCCCGCGTCCTTCCCATGGGAACCCTGGCCTACTACCCGGACAACGGGAACGGCAACGTCCCCAGCGTCACGCTCCTCAACTACCTGGGGAAGACCGCGGGGAACTTCAATAGGACCGACTTCTTCGGCCAGGCTCGCATCCCGTTGCTCACCGAGTGGATTGACGAGACGGTGTTCGATCCGACTGTGCCGAACTCCGTGTTCGACGGGAACTACCGGATCGAGGGGAGTCACATGGGCTCCATGGCCACCTTCGACATCGCCTTCTCCGCCTATCCGGCCATCGCCGAGGTGGACAACTCCATTGCGCTGACGGGCAACCTGACGGATCTGCTGTGGCCCTCTCCGGACAACACGTACCTCTGGGATGCGCCCCGGACCGTCGACTTCGACGTGATGGTGGACGGGAACGTGCGGGTGACCGCGCCCGTCATCCTCGACGGGGCCACCCTCACGATCCTCCAGTACGGTGCCTCCGCCGGACGGCACTATCTGATCATCGAGCAGGAGGGGCAGCTCACCATCCGGAACGGCGCCCTCCGAAGCAACTACCAGCTCACGGTGTTCCTGCAGAACAGCGGACAACTCGTCACAGAGGGGACCGAGATCCAACTCAACGCCCCCACAACGCGGGGCCTCATCTACAGCGAAGGATCCTCCGTTATCGACCTCCGGGATGGCACGCTCGCAGGGAACGTGGAGGCCCGGGGGGCCAGCGTGGCCCTCCGCAACATCACCCTCAGCGACAGCGACCTCACCTTCGATACGAGCGGGACCTCCCGGCTCTGGGATCCCACCTTCGCCGAGGACGTTAGTCTCTCCCTGCTCACGGACGACGGCAACACCGACACCTTGGATCTCGACATCCGCAACGCCACCTTCGACCCCAGCCTGGGACCGAGCGTCGTCTTCACTGGGACCCAGTACGCCCAGCTTACCGACGTGACCTTCGTGGACGCCCCCAACTGGTGGGACAATCGGATCTTCGCCAGCGCGAAGGTCGGCTTCCACTGGTGGCTCACCGCGAAAGCCGTCGACCCTATCGGGAATCCCGTGACCGATGCGAACATTACCCTTCGCCGGCTCGATCCGGGGACCCTCGGGTTCGTCGCGATCCCCGCCCCCGGTCCGGACGACCTGTACTTTGGGACCTATACGCCCACCCACATCGAATCCCCCTCTGGGACCATCCTCTATCGGGCCCTCGCCCATGAACGCCTCGCGTCCCAAGGCTGGGCGAACTCCACCTACCAGGCCAACGGTTCCATCGTCCGAGACAACGTGACCTTCTACGCGGAGGCGAACGTTTCCGTGTCCATGGATGCCAGCCAGACGGCGGACCTCGTGTACTGGAACTGGCCCGACCTGAGCATCGGGCTCGCCGACGTGGTCTTCACCCGCGTGCCCGTCGAGGGGGGGCCCGTAGAGGTCCAGGTGGACGTGCACAACATAGGGATGGCCGATGCCGTCCCCGCCACGGTGGAGATTCTTGACAACCTCGCGCTGGCGGACTCCGCCGAGGCGAACGTCCCGTGGGGCGGTTCACGGATCATTTCCCTCAACTGGACGCCCGCCTTTGCGGGACCCCACAGCGTCACGGTCCGCGTCTTGAGCCGGAACGACACCGTCCAGAGCACGGACTGGGACTTCCGGAACAACGTCGTGAGCCTGGTCGTGAACGTTCAGACGCCGCCCGACCTCGAACTCCGGGCCGCAGAGAACCCCGACGTCGTCGCGGTGCAGGGTCGGCCCTTCACCGTGAATGTCGTCATCCACAACCTCGGAAACACCGCCGCCGTCAGTTTCAAGGTGGGCCTCTACCTGGGTTCGATCGCGACCGAGAACGAGATCGGTGCCGCCGAAGACGTATCGATCGCGGGGGGTACGAACGCGACGATCGCCGTCGAGGCCAGCGCGCGCCCGACCGCGGGCAACTTCTCCCTCTTCATCTTTGTGGACGCCAATGGGGTGATCCCCGAGACGAGCGAGGACAACAACCGTCTGGAAATCCTGTTGCAGATCGTCCCGCCCGAGGGCTCGATCTTCTTCACCTTCCCCACGGACGGCCAGGCCTACAACCAGGGCGACCAGATCTTCGTGAGCGGCCTCGTGACGACGCCCGGCGGCGCGCCCATCCCCAGCATGCAGGTGACCCTGGTCCTTCGCGATCAGGAGGCGGGCGTATGGGACTCCAACGTCGTCTTTACAGACCAAGCGGGGGAGTTCGTCGTAGGCCTCACGATCGACGAGAACGGGCCGGCGGGCCAGTGGACCATCGCCGGGTTCGCGGAGACGGGCTCCATCAGTCCGGCCTCGGTCCGCATCAGCGTGGCGGAGGACGTGCCCTGGTACGAGATCCGGGTTCCCTTCATCAACCTGCCTCTCTGGATGGTCCTGGCGGCCGTCGGGGCCTTCCTCCTCGTGGTCTTCGGGGTGGGCGCCTACATGCGCTCCTTCGGGCTGGGACGCCTCGTGGAGTGCGGCGAGTGTGGCGCCTTCATCCCCGAATCGAGCGACGTGTGTCCCAAGTGTGGAACCGAGTTCGAACACGAGATGGCGAAGTGCAGCAGTTGCCACGCCTGGATCCCGGCGGATGTGAAGAAGTGCCCCGAGTGTGGGGTCGAGTTCACCACGGGCAAGGCCAAGGCCATCGACGTCAAGGACCGGCTGCGGTCGCAGTATGAGCGCGTCGTCAACAAGTACAGGGGCGTGGCGGCCCGCGCCCTCGCGCATCAGCCCTCGGAGAAGGAGTTCCAGGAGTGGTGGCGTCGGCAGCCGACCTACGTGACGTTCGACCAGTGGCTCAAGGAGGAAGAGGAGATGCGGAAGATGGGCTCGAAGCCCTGTCCGCGCTGCAACAGCCTCAACTCCCTCACGGCCAAGATCTGCCACCGCTGCGGGACTCCCATGTCCGGCGAGGCCACCCCGCCTGGAGCCCCGCCACCCGGGCCAGGAGGCCCCTCGGGTGGAGGCCCGACCCTTCCCGGGGCCCCCTCCGAGCCTCCGGCAGGAGGCGTTCCGCCCCCGCCGTCCAAGAAGAGGGCGGTCCTGAAGAAAATCGTAAAGAAGCCCTTCGCCAAACGGAAGACGAAGAAGTAGGAGGGGCTTCGAGTGAGGGACCTCCCCCGGATGGCTGCCTGAAGCTTTGGGTCTTTGGCTATAGCTATGGCCTATACTCCCGTGGTTATGGCGAAGCGGGGACAGGCGCATCCAGAAGCACATTCACTTTCACTCACCCCCCAGGGAAGCTCCTAAGTTGGCCATGGAAATGGCCAATCATGCAATCCACAGGGAAGAAGAGGACACGGTATCTGGAGAAACTTGGGCTTGAGGAGACGACGGTTGTGCACTTCGACATCCCCGAGGGGGAACCTGGGAAGCGGTGGAAACTTCACCGGTTTCTACACGGTCGCGTCGAGAGGAGGAAGTCGAAGGAGTCCACTAAGATCTACCGGTATCCTGGTCTTCTGCACGAAGGGGGCTTCCGCATGGGGCAGTCCGTGTACATGCTTCCACCTGAGTTGGCCTCCCGCCTCATCGTTAAGCTCCGCGATCTGGGCGTGCGCCATCGGTGGTGGGACCTCTATGCGAGGGGTTAGGCCAACACGCTCTCGTGTTCAACCTTCCGTTGACCAGAGCCCTTGCCAAGCGAGAATCCAACAGGATGCACCGACTTAGACGTTCCCAAGGGATGCTCGCGACCCAATCCGGGAGTGGCAAGGTCACATTTGCCAACCAGCGCTTTCACGCCTTGGTTGTGGCTATAGCTGTGGCCAAGGACGCGAGTCCTCGATTCTCGTGGACCAAAGAACGACTATTCCCCACCGACGTCCGCTCGAACGATGCCCATCATCTCTTCGGGATCCTTGAAGTAGGCGGATGCGATCCGGGCGACGTCCCGGTAGTTCTTGACCCCCGTCCGCTCCATGTATTGGAAGAGCTCCAGCCTCCTCTTGACCTCCTGCTCCATCCGCTTCGGGGTCCAGTTGCGGGCCGTCTGGATCTTCTCGTACACGTAACTGTGGCCGCTGAACGAGAAGGAATCCTCGGCCGGGTTCCAGGTGTAGGCGGAGTTCGTGATGAGCTCGTCCGACTCCGGGTCCACCCCGATGACCTCCGTCAGGGACTTCACGCGTCGCGTCATCTCCGTTCCCACCTTGACTTGCCCCTGGAGGAGCACGATGTCCAGGGCGGCCACGAGGGCCCGAGGTAGGTTGATGGGGTCGTTCTCCAGCCGGTGGACCATGGATTGCACGTCGTCGGCGT
>JBHIDB010000012.1:0-22454 GCA_046759865.1 Thermoplasmata archaeon | reverse complement strand
GGAGGGCAAACCTTGAAACCCTAGACGCTATCCCGAGTCGCATGGCCACGCTTGCGGAGGCGAAGACCCTAGGTGGTGTTGGCGCCATCCTCCTCGTGCTGGGGACGTTTATTCCCTTTGTGGGGATCATCGGCTTCATCCTGGTCCTCATCGCCGTTAAGTACATCTCGGACGTCACTAGAGATCGTTCCGTCTTCGACAATATGCTGTACGGGGTCATCATAGCCATCATCGGCATCCTAGTGGTTTCCCTCCTGATTCTGCTCCCGTTATTCGGTCTCGGTATCATCCCTGGCGGCGAGTTCCCTCCGCTTACGGACCCACAGGCGTTCTTCGTCTTTGGTACCATCGCCCTCGGCCTTATCGTCGGTTGGATCCTCGCCATTATCTCAGCGGTCTTCCTGAGACGGAGCTTCGATTCCATTGCGACGCACATGAACGTCCCAAGGTTTAGGACGGTAGGCTTGCTTTACTTCGTCGGGGCGATCCTGATCATCGCGATTGGCATCGGTTTCATCATCATATTCATCGCGGAGATTCTAATGATTGTCGCCTTCTTCTCCATCCAGGAGCCGCAACCCGCTCCGGCTGTGGCAGAGCCACCGGCCGCACCGTAAGCGTCCGTCCGGTGAAGGTGTACCCCGATGCTTAGATAGACCGAAGGCTCTAGGAAGAGCGAATAGTCCGCCACGGGTGAGGTCAGCCGAGCGAGGAGCCCAGACTTATGCCGAACAACGCGACCCGGGACGTGCTCAGCGTCATCCGGGGCAAAGAGGTCATGGAGGGCGCGGGGGTTCGCGTCCGCCGCTACATCGGGAGCCCGGAACTCGACCACATCGACCCCTTCCTCCTCCTGGACGAGATGCGGAGCGAGGATCCCAAGGACTACGTGGCCGGATTCCCGCCGCATCCGCATCGTGGCTTTCAGACCCTGACGTACATGATGCAGGGTCGCTTCCGGCACGAGGACAGCACCGGCAGCAACGGGACCCTTTCGAGCGGCGGACTCCAATGGATGAATGCGGGGAGCGGTGTCATCCATAGCGAGATGCCCAAGATGAAGGAGGGGAAGCTCTGGGGGTATCAGCTCTGGCTGAACGCCCCCTCGCGAGAGCGGTGGAGCGATCCCTTCTACAAGAACTTCAAGGCGGTGGAGATGCGCGAGAGCGACGTGAGGGAGAACGTTCTAGCCGGGGGGGACCAGGAGAACTTTGCCTTCTTCCCCATGCTCTACACCGACGTTCATCTGGAGGAGGGTGCGACCCTCGAACGAGCCGTCCCGAAGCCCATGAACGCCTTCGTCGTGGTGGCCGAAGGCGAGGTCGCCGTGGGACCCCGAGGCAAGCGCGTCGGCCAACACAATCTCGCCGTGCTGGGCGAAGGAGACCGGGTCTCCCTCGAAGCGGCGCGCGACTCGGTGGTCATTCTCGGGGCAGGCGAGCCCGTGCGGGAGAGCATCTCTCGGTGGGGGCCCTTCGTGATGAACACCCGGGAGGAGATCTTCGAGGCGATCACGGACTATCAGCACGGCCGACTCGTCCAGAAAAAGGCGGCGGACGTTTAGGTGGAACCAGCATGGCCAGCGAGACCATCCAAAGTTCCAACCTCAGTCGGGGTCTGCCCCCTGGCCAGAAGTACGTCCGTAATTTCCCTGTCTACGACATCACACCTGCGCGACCAGTCTTCGACCCACAGACCTGGCGGTTCAAGGCGTGGGGAGCGGTGGAAGAGCCCCTCGAATGGACCTGGGAGGAGCTGATGGCACTCCCCGTGGTCGAAGTCGAGGCCGATTTCCACTGCGTCACCAAGTGGTCCAAGAAGGCGCTCGGCTGGAGGGGGGTGCCGACTGCGCAGATCGTGGAACGGGTACGGCCGGAGAGCGATGCGGTCCAGGTCATGGCCCATTGCCTGGAGGGGTACACTTCGAACGTTCCTGCGGACTACTTGCGTCTCGAGGACAGCATCCTCGCCTTCGAGATGGGGGGAAAGCCTCTGACCCCGAATCACGGCGCTCCGATGCGTCTCCTCGTCCCCCAGCTCTACGCCTGGAAGAGCGCGAAGTACGTCAACGGACTGGAGTGGCAGACCGACTGGCGCCCCGGCTTCTGGGAGCAACGGGGCTACCACATGATCGGGGATCCCTGGGACGAACAACGCTATTGGGAGCCCATCGAGAAGGTCCGGGAGTGGTGGCGCAGGGTCCGGGTCGCCAAGGTCGAGCGGCCGGGGGACGAGGAACCGTAGCCGTCACCGCAAGAAGAAGAAGGCCAGGACGAGGATGGCCATCGCGCCCAGCCAGAGGTAAACAAGCTGGCGGCGCTTGCGGCGAAGTACGCCCGTGTGTTTCTCCCGGCACTCGTCCGAGCAGAAGTCCTCCGAAGTCCGGACCGCCTTCCCGCAGGAGAGACAATGACCATGTTGAAGCAGCTTTTCGGCCATCCCGGGTTCGCAAACTGGGTAGTCGTATTAAAGGGTGAGAGCGGACCTACTCCTGCTCATTTGCCCGCTGAAGGCAGAGCTCTGCCATCTTGAGGTTCCCCATCAGCTCGTAGATTCTCGCCTTGAAGGCCCAGAGACCCGGGTAGCCGGCGCTCCACCAAGGCATCGGCTTCCACGTCAGCCTAGGGCCCCCGTGATGGTAGGCCTGGTCCGGGGCGGGCGCGACTTATCGGGCGGCCTCAGAAGGATTCAGGTAGAAGGGTTCCCAATACTTCCAACGGTTCCTCCTGGCGATCTCCGATCCACAGGAAGGACAGACGACGACGGTAACCTCGCCCCTGCTCCCCTCCCGCACGATCGCCTCTAGGCTCTCTAGAGACACATCCCTCCGTTCTTTCCGACACCAAGCAGACGTCACCCCTCGGCCGGGCAACGGAATCCACGTCGAGCCCGTCCACGCAGCAAGGGGGTCGGCAAGGCGCTCGTCGTCTGGGCAGTACACCTCCTTGGTCCGGATCTCCCCGCGCTCCACCCACCGCTTCGGCATGTCCCACAGGTGGTGGGATCCATGACGGTCGCACGCGATATCCATCAGCCCCCCAGATTGGAGTCCGGCCGTAAAACCCTTGCTCACGTACTGGAGGCCGCGACCGGTGTCCTGGCCAAGCCTTTTAATCGCGGAGTCCGTCCTACCCGCTATGACGACTCGGCCCCGTGAGGACGTGGATGAGACTCACGACGACTCGGCCATCTCCTCCGAGTTGGCAGTCGTCGCCCTCACCCTGATTACTGTGGTCCTGGCCGTCCTCGTCTACGTGTTCGCGATCACCTTCCTCTAGGCCATCCACGAGTAGTTCTCACCTCCGCGAATCCAGGCCGAAAGGTGTAAAAGATGGACGATTATCCACACCCAGACCGCATGAAGACTCCCAGGCTCCTGATTCCGGGGCCGGTGCCACTCGAGGGGAGGGTGGCGGAGGAACTGGCCAAGCCCGCATTGCCCCACTACGGAGAGGAGTGGGTCCAGACCTACCGGCAGACGGAGGACCTGCTGCGGACGCTCTTCCGTATGGGAGACGCGAAGGTCTTTCCTATGGCGGGTCCGGCCCACGTGGGCATGGAGGCCCTGGCTACGACCCTGCTCGGGCCTGAGGACAAGGCCCTCGTCATCGACAACGGGTTCTTCGGCCGACGCCTGCGCGAGATGCTCGACGCCCATCAGGTGGAGGCCTTCTCCATCCACGGTCGCTGGGGCGCACCGCCCGACCTCCGCCGGGTCGAGGAGGTCCTCAGCGGGACGTACATCCGGGCCGTCTTCGCGGTCCATTCGGAGACCTCCACGGGCATGGTCAACCCGATCGCCGAGCTCGGGAATTTGAGCCACGAGTACGGCTCGCTGTTCGTCGTGGACGCCGTGTCTTCTCTGGGCGGGCTGCCGCTTCCCTCTGACGAGTGGAAGGTCGATGCCGCTTTTGCGGCCTCGCAGAAGTGTCTCGGGGGTCCCCCGGGCATCGCCCCGGTCGCCATACGACCCTCCATCTTGGAGGCCGTGGACTCCGATCGAGTGCGGGGATGGTATACGAACCTGCACATCTGGGATCGCTTCCGCCAAAATTGGGGGGAATGGCACCCCCAGCCGACGACAATCTCTACCAACGTCTTCCGCGCGTTCCAGGCTGCCCTCGAGCTGGTCTTCGAGGAGGGTCTGGAACTCCGCCTCAAGCGCCATCGAACCATCGGCCGGGCCTATCGAGAAGCCCTCCGAGCCCTTGGGTTTACGACCGTGCCCAAGGAAGAGGATTGCAGCGACACCGTCACCGCGGTGCGGCCTCCCCCGAGTTTCGAGGCCCCCGAGCTGCAGACGCGCCTCCGGAAGGACTTCGGCCTGTTTGTCAGCGGGGGCCTCACCGAGCTAGAGGGGCAGGTTCTGCGCATCGGTCACATGGGCCCCACGGCCAACCCCGCCGATCTTCTCACGGTCACCAAGGCCCTGGGGAACCTCATGAAGGGGTCGAAGGAAGGGGATGCCGATAAGGCGGTCGAGGTGGCCACCTCCCTTTCGAAGGGCCTCCTTGGCTAGCGCTCCGGACCTCGCCAATCGCACGGACCGAGGGAACCAAGAAGCCTTTTAGCAATCCGGCTCGTACACACTCCTTACGACGCCCATGGGGGATCTTCGCGGCCTCGCCGGCCGCCTCGAAAAGCGGGGCCTTCTTGCCTCGGACTCAGCAAAGAGGGCCTTTCAGGCGGTCGACCCCGGGGACTTTGTGTTGCCCCGCTACCGCCTGCTCGCATACGAGGATGCCCCGGTCCCGTTCCACGAGGGCGATTCGGTCGGGCTCGTTCCCTCGCGCCGCCTCGCCGTGACCCTCCTTCAGCTAGTGGGAGTCGGGCACGGAGGGAGTCGCGTTCTCTACGGCTCCGAAGGCGGATACCTAGCTGCCCTACTCCGCCACTTGGATCCCGCCCACGACCTCGTCGTCGTCGAGGAGGAGGAGGAGCTTGCGCGAACGACCGCCCGGAATCTCGCCCGAGCCGGGCTCGAAGAGATCCGGGTGCAACCGAATCTTCCCAGTGAGGAGGCCGCCTGGGTGTTCCAGCTTCGGACAGGCGGAGGTTCCGATTCGCGTTTGCGGGAGCGACTAGCGGAGATGGGGGTGCTCTTGATGCCCCGAAAGGGCCCCCAGGGACACGAACTCGTCCAGGTGGTTCGAAACGGCGACGAGTTTGCGGAGCTGGCGATTCGAGAGGCGAGCCTTGCGGGGGAGGGAACCAGAACTCACCCGGTCAACCTCGCGAGCCTCCTCGCTATTGAGGAGCTTCTCGGACACGTCTGGACAGGGGGCGCCTCGCAGCGGGATGCACACCTCAGGGAATTGGCGGAGACCACCTTTGAGGGGGGGCCCTGGGACACTGGGAGGCTCACGCCTGAGGAGATGGACCGCTCCCGACTCGCGAAGACGGTGTTTCGGCTGGCGCACATCCACCAGATGCTGGGGGACTTGGAGAACGCCGAGCGTCTCTATCGACGGTCCCTGGAGGCCTTCCCCACCTCGGAAGCCCACACCTTCCTCGGGTGGACGTACAGCTTTCTCAACCGCCTGGAGGACGCAATGCGGGAGTGCCGGGAGGCGATCGACGTGGACCCGACCCTGGGAAACCCCTACAACGACATCGGGGCCTACCTGATCGAACTCGGGCGGGCCGACGAAGCCGTCGCGTGGCTAAAACGTGCCACCCAGGCCGACCGCTACTGTTGTGCCTTTTATGCCCACTGCAACCTCGGGCGTGTGTACATGCTTCGGGGGGACCTCGTGGCCGCCCGCGAAGAGTTCGCGCGGGCCCTGGACGTCAACCCTGAGTACGAATTGGCACGCCAGCTCCTTGAGGAGGTCGAAAAACACCTCTGACTCCGGTCCTAATGACGGCCCGCGATCGCGCCGACATAGGGAAGGCCGAAGCGGGAGCCGCAGTTGTGGCAAACGAGGGTCAACACCGCACCCGACTCGCCCTCTTGGACCGTGGCGAGCCAGTGCGATCGATCGCATCGACACACGATCGTTATCTCCTCTCCCTTTTCCGCAACGAGCCTCAGGGTTCCGCCGCGGTAGTGCTTCTGCAGGATACGGGTTTCACCCAGCTCGGTCGCCCTAATCTCCATCGGCAAGGTAGGATGGCCCTCTCGAAGATGAACCTTCTCCCACACACGGGCACGTAGTCGAGGTTCGGCGGAGAGCACGTCCTCGGATTGAGCCTCGCACCCTGCCTTCGCTAGTAGCGATAGACACGCTCTTCGACGGGCTCCAGCTCGACTCCCAGGCCATGGACGATGCGATTGACGAAGTTGAAGTAGCTGGCAATGAGGTTGATGTCCAGGATCTCCGCATCGTGAAATCCGGCCTCGCGAAGGGCTGCAACGTCCTCGGGGGTCACGGCCCAGGGCGCCGTCGTCAACTTTGCGGCGTAATCCAGCATGGCACGCTCCTCGGGCCGCAGCGGAGCCTCCCGGTAGTCCTCCTTTACGCCGTCCACGATCTCCGGGGACTTCTCGTAGTGCATGAGGGCTTCCGCGTGGTGCACCACGCAGTAGGGACATCGATTGAGGCGGGAGACGGCGACCCCGATCATCTCTCGCTGGGCCCGCGAGAGGCCCCCTCTTCGATAGACGACGGACAGGTAGAGGTCCAAGTGCGCCTTCATGGCGGCCGGATTCAGGGACTGGACCTGGTGGATATCCGCGATTTCGCCCCGACGCCGCCCCACCTCATCATACACATCCGCCAGCGCCCCCTCGGCCGACTCGGGGTCCACCACCTCGATCCAGCTCATGCCTCCTCATTCGCATCGCGCCTAAAAGGGGTATCTTTCGGGCGAGACGCCGCGCAGCCAAGCTGGCACCCCGGACGCGACCAATGCGGCTCCGTCAGATGATCTTTATGGCATCCACTGGGCAAACGGGAACGCAAGCATAACAGACAACGCAGTCCTCTTCCAGCGCGGGATCCGCCTTCTTGTCTGCCGTGGAATGACCCGGTGTCTCCAACCACTCGAACACGTCCACGGGGCAAGCCACAAAGCAGGAGCCGTCGGCCGTGCAGATATCAAAGTCCACCGCCGCGATGGTCCCGTGGATTCCCAGCACGTCGGGGGGATTCACTGGCCCCCATACGTCATGCTCCAGGTGGCGATTCACCACCTCCCGGTTCTGCTGGAAATCCGGGTCGATGGGCACGACGCGGGAACGAGAGCTGGCACTTTTAACCTTGTTGTAGCCGACGCCGCGACAATTTACTCCACCCACTCGACCGCGTCGACGTCGAAGATGTCCCCGCAGGCCATGCACTCGACTCCCACGCGATTGTCATCGAACATGAGGATCGCGCGCTCCTCCTCCCCGCACCTGGCGCAGGGGCCGAGGACGTAACCGCTACTCGGGAGCGCCCGCACCTTCATCCGCAGCCTCCACCGGCGATTCTCCCTCCTCCAGCCCGAGGTCGCACCGGGGGCAGACGTAGTCGAGGAGCGGGTAGTTCCCGTGGGCGTGCTGGACGAAGTAGATCATCTCTGTCCCACACCGAGAACAGACCCTAACTTCGTCAGCCGTGAACGTACGCAGCCCTCCCGGGGCGTCCCGGTTCAGCAGACGGGGCGTATTTAGGCTTTTACTCCTCGGGTTCCCCTGGCCTGCGCCGTCGGAACCACGACAGCTTCAGCATCCCCAGCTGAAGAAGCAGCGCGACGACACTCAGCCCAAGGGCGGCGAAGGCGACGATGGCCAAGGCGCTTGCAGTCGCGGTGGCCGCCTCGGCACTCGCTGCGCGGCGATTCGCGTCCTCCACCTGCCCGCTCAGGTCGTCAATCTGGCCTCCCAACTCCAGAGCCACTTCGTCGACACGCGTCTCGATGTCACCGATCTGGTCGGTCACCTGGATGCTAAACGTCTCCGAGGCGACGACGTGGTTGATGGACCGGTCGACGACCTCCACGGTGAGAGTGTGGTTCCCTGGCGAAAGCGTGAAACCCTGGGTGGTCACCCAGGTCATCTGGTCCGGAGTTCGCGGAAGGGAGAACAGGATGAACGAGAGGTCCTCGTTGATGATGCCCTGAGTCTCTCCAAACAAGATCACCATGTGGCTCTGGCGAAGGGGGACCCCATCGAGGACGTAGTCGATGTCGAGGCGGGTCCGGATCTCGGACATGGCGCCCACGTCGACGGTCGTCGTGACAATGAATTGCGTCCCGACCTGCCCTGTCATCGTGCTGACCCCGACCGTGACATCGTAGTTTGGCGTGGGAAAGGTCAAGATGGGTCCGATCTGGCCATCCAGGGTGGAAGTCACGACCACCGTGAAGTCCCCGGGAACGAACGTCACCTGCTGAACGACGAAGGTGAAACGGGCTCCCGTCGGCACCGTTGTGGGAAGGGTGAGATTCAGCGAGTTCGAGCCGACTCCCGCATCGGGGGAGATGACCGTTACCCTGACTGTATCGGTGGCATTCCGTGGTAGAACCACCGTCAAATCCACCAAGACGAGGATGTCCTGCCCCATCTCGAGGGTGCGCCCCAATCCGAACTCCACGAACGTACGCTGCAACGTCGTTACTTCGACGGAATACGTCTGCGCCGCGGCCTCCTGGGTTACGAGACCCCCGAAGAGGGCAGAGGCCAAGACCGCCACGACCAGAAGCCATACCCGATTTCCTCTCACGTTCCGCAACTCCTGTAGCCCTTCTCATCCGCCTCCTGTTATATCACAACTTCTCGTGCTATCAAAGGCCGAAATCTCAGGCGCGAAATCCATACACCATCTTTTTAACGGGCACACATCTTCGCAGGATGGCGAGATGGCAGACAGGCCCGTGTTCCCCCCCATCGAGAAGTTTCAGCTTGAGGTCACCGAGAACATCCATCACACTCCGTGGGTGTGGCTTCCCCGATTTAGGCGCACCGACGGAAAGCCGCTTGACTTCCTTGCCGGCCAATGGGTCCTAACGCGTGTGGAGAAGAACGGCGAGGACATCCGCCGGGCCTATTCCGTCGCCTCCCCGCCTCACATCAAGGACTACTTCGAGCTCTGTGTGAAGAAGGTAGAGGGCGGCGCCATGTCGCCCATCCTGTGTGGGCTCAAGGAGGGCGACCTCATCGACGGCGCGGGTCCTTATGGAAAGGTCATCCTCATCAACCCGATCGAGACCGGCTTCTACTACATCGCCACCGGTACGGGCATCGCCCCCTTCCGCGCCATGATCGACACGATGTACCACGTGGGCCAGGACGTGCCCATTCAGCTCTACTTCGGCGTGCGGAAGGAGGAGGACCTCATCTACCACGACCACTGGCGCCGGTTGGCGAAGGAACATGCGCGGTTCACGTATGTACCGACCTTGAGCCGTCCAATCAACGGCTGGGACGGGGAACGCGGATACGTCCAGCGCCTCGTGAAGGAGCGAGTTCCTGCATGGAACAACGAGGAGGTCTACATCTGCGGCATTCCGGAAATGGTCGACGAGGTCCGGGAGATGTTCATGGACATGGGCGCACCCAAGAACAGAACCCATGTGGAGAAGTGGTACTGAGTTATTCGTAGTACGTCTGACTCTGCTCGTGAAGGAACTGCTCCAGATAGTAGGGGCCTCCGGCACCCTTCCCGGAGATCCCGCTGTGCTTCCAGCCCCCAAAGGGCTGGGCACCAATGATTGCGCCCGTTGTCGCGCCCTGCTCTCGGTTGGCGTAGACGACGCCGGCCTGAATTCGACGGAAGTGCTCCCTCCGCTCTTGCTCGTCCTCGGTGAAGATGCCGGCCGTGAGCCCGTACTCCGAGCGGTTGGACCGCGTAATCCCCTCTTCCATGGAGTCCACAGCAGATACACTGAGTATCGGCACGAATAGCTCCTCCTCCATGAGACGATGATCATCGGCGAGTCCGTCCACGACGGTGGGCGCGACAAAGTAGCCCTTCGAGAGGTTGCCCGCCGTTAGGACGCGCCCGCCCGCGAGAATCTTGGCATCACGACGCGCCAAGTCCACGTAGGCCTGGTAGTTCCTGTAGGCCTTCTCGTTGATCAGGGGGCCCATGTAGACGTCAGGGTCCGTGGGGTCTCCAACCTCGACGTCCGCTGTCCACTCGAGGAGACCGTCCAAGAACTCCTCCTTGACCGCCTTATGGACGTAGACCCGACTCGTCGCACTGCACTTCTGGCCCCCATACCCGAAGGCCCCTCGGGCGACCCCCGAAATTGCCTTCTCCAGGTCTGCGTGCTCTGTCACGATGACTGGGTTCTTCCCCCCGAGTTCCGTGATGACGGGCTTGGGGAATTCGCTGGTGAAGGCTTGGAAGGAGCGGAGCCCCACGTTCCGGGATCCCGTGAAGATGAGGCCGGAGACGTCCGGATTCTCGACGATGGCAGCCCCCACGGCACGACCCGGCCCCGTCACGAGGTTGAGCACGCCATTCGGGAGCCCGGCCTGCCTAAGAGCCTCGTAGAATTTCACGGCCAGGTAGGGCGTGTCGCTGGCTGGCTTCAGGACCGCCGTGTTCCCGGTAAGCACGGCTCCTGTGGTCATCCCCGCCACGATTGCTAGGGGGTAGTTGAAGGGAGAAATCACGCCCCACACCCCATAGGGTCTCAGAACGCTCCGGGTTCGCTCGTTCTCCAAGGCGCGGCCCATCTCCTGCGTGAAGCCTTCGTTCTCCTCCATGAGGTAGGCGTACCAACGCACCAGGTCGACGGCCTCGTCGACGTCGGCCATCGCCTCGCCTCGGTTCTTCCCGTTCTCATGAGAGATGAGGGCTGCAAGCTCGAACTTGTCCTCCGCGAGGAGCTTGGCCGTCCTCCGGAAGATCGTGACACGCTCGTGCCAATCGGTTGCCGCCCAGTCCGGGAAGGCCCGAAGGGCCGCGTTCACCGCGCGTCCTGCCTCGTCTCTCCCTGCCTCCTGGAAATGGCCGAGGATAAGATCGGTATTGGAGGGGCTGCGGTCAGGAAAGGTTGAGGACGCAGAGACCTCCTTCCCGTCGATGAAAACGGGGTGCGTCTGCCCCAACCCCTCCTGAATCGCATCGAGCGCGTTGTCGTAGCGGGTATGGAACCCGGCCACGTCACCCGTCTGGGTTGCCCGAAGGAAGGTTTGCTCGTTCTCGAAGCCCATGAAACCCTCTGGAGAAGACCGATGCGGTCCGATAAAAGGCTACCGTCGCCGCGAGGGACTCCCACGAAACCGCCCCGCGGCTCGCTTGTGACGCCAAAGGGAACGCACGGTGAT
This sequence comes from Thermoplasmata archaeon, assembly GCA_046759865.1. Taxonomy (GTDB): domain Archaea; phylum Thermoplasmatota; class Thermoplasmata; order RBG-16-68-12; family JAJISG01; genus JAJISK01. The sequence continues at coordinate 11,251 of JBHIDB010000012.1, read as the reverse complement.
GATTAGAACATAGATGAAGACGGCGACCACCGAAGCCAGTAGGGCCACTAGGAATGCGGTGAAGATCAGGGCACTCATCGCTGGACCCCCAGTTCCTGGACCTCTATCGCGAGGATGCCGAGGTCATACCGCTTCCTCCCAAGCGAAAACACGAGGGTCAACGCCACTGAGGTCACGAACGCCAGCCCGAAACTGAGGAGATAGAGGGAGGCCACATCGGCGCCTGGGGCCTGCGCCAGAGCGAAGAAGGGGGTCCCCACGACCATCCCGGCGATGCTGGCGACGGCGGCCCCCACGCCTCCGAGTCGTTCCGAGTAGAGCCCATAAACCATCGGAAACGCGGCGGCCGCGCACACCAGGTCGGCCACGAGGAAGAGGGTAAGCACGCTGAAGCCGAAGGAGGCGATGACGATCGCCGCCAGGGCTAGGAGGAGGGTGATGACCCGGGCGAATCGGAGGAGATTCCGTGAAGAAAGTCGGCCCCCGAGACGAGGTACGTCTGTCGTGAAGATGCTCGCCAATCCGTTCAGCAGCGAGTCCATCGTGCTCATAATCAAGGCGAGAACCAAGAGGTAGATGAGGAGGACGAGCCAGATCGGCAGAGAGGCCAGGACGAGGGAGAAGAACGCCACCGAGGGGACCTCGGACGCCCCCACCCCGGCAGCCATGATGCCGAACATCCCCGCGAGGGCCACCATGGGGAAGACGGCGAAAGCGGCGACCCCGAGCCCCCGCTTGAGGACCCGCTCGCTCCGGCTCGCGTAGAACCGCTGCCAATACGCCTGGTTGAAGATGTTGGCCCCCGTGATGGCGATGGCCACGAAGATGGCGAAGTAGATGCCTGGAAGGGAGGTCAGCTGCAACAGCTCGGGGGCGTTCGTCGTGATTTCCTGGAAGAGCACGATCGGGCCGCCCAATGCGACGATGACTCCCACGAAGGCGACGGCCAGAAGTGGGAGGATCACGAGGACCTGAATGTGGTCAGTCACCACGGAGGCGCGAAGTCCGCCGTAGGCCGTGTAGGCGAGCGTGGCGAGACCGACGAGGAGGGCCGGGAGGACGAGGGCGGGGAACACGGGAGGGATGCCGGCGAGAAGGTTGAAGGTGAGCGCGATGGCGGTCAGCTCGGCCGCAAGGAAGATGAACATGTAGAAGACGCTCACGAAGAGGACGACGCTGTACATCGAAAGCCCGAAACGTGCCAGGCTCAGCTCCGTGACGGAGTGGCCCGTCGGGGCCAGCCGTCGTGCTCGTGGACCGAGGAAGGCGTAGACAATCAAGGGGATGGCACTCCCGATTCCGTAACCGATGACCGCAGGCAGCCCGAAGAAGACGCCCGCCTCGGCCGGACTGAAGAGGATCCAGGCACCCATTACCGTCGCGATGAACGTCGCCGTCGCCACGTGGAGGCCCATGGTGTTTCGAGCCGTGATGTAGTCCTCTGCGTCCCGAACCTGTCCACGGGTGAGCAGGATGCCGACCAGGGCGAAGCCGCCGACAATGACCAGAGTGAGGAGAAGGAGGACGAGCGGGTCGATCATGCGGCGTCGTCGGGTTAATTCCCCGCCGGAATAAACGTTGGGCCAGCCCAGACAGGCTAAACTCAAATAGGAGCCGCTGGGTAAACGGGTCGACGGGCATGGATCGGGCTTTGGTGCTCCTCTCAGGTGGATTGGACTCCGCCGTCTCTCTCTATTGGGCTGTCAGGCAGGGATGGTCCGTTCACCCGCTGACGATTCACTACCACGAGAGGCCCGAGCGAGAGAAGAACGCGACCGCTAGCGTGGTCAAGCTGTCCAGCAGCCTGGAGGACCTTCTGGAGGTCAACCTTCCCTTTCTGATGGAGGTCGAAGACCTTTTGGAGAACGGCCTGGAGAATCCGTCGCTGGGGGACGCTCCGGGGACCTACGTTCCCGCACGTAACCTCATCTTTTACGCGACGGCGGCCCACTACGGCGAGATTCTCGGCGCCCAATGGCTTGTCGGCGGCCACAATGGGGCGGACGGCGGGACCTTCCCGGATGCGACGCCGGCGTTCTTCGAGGGGCTGAACCGACTCCTGGAGCTGGGTCTTCTCACAGCCTCGTCGTCCCGGCTCCGGGTCGTCAACCCCCTCCAAGGTCGAACCAAGACCGACGTACTGCGCCTGGGCCGGGAGTTGGGCGTGCCGTTCGAGGTCACCTGGAGTTGCCACTACGATCGGGCGGCTCCATGCGGCGCCTGCTCCTCTTGCCGCGAACGGGAGGATGCGTTCCGGGACCTTGGCATCGAAGACCCACTCCTTTCCGTGCCAAAGGGACGTCCATAGATCGGGATTGTGAGGGCATGCGGCTCGGCGTCACGGAGTACATGGACAGCGCCCACTACCTGCCGGGCCACACCAAGTGCGGGAGCCTCCACGGCCACACCTATAAGGTGGAAGTCATCGTGGAGGGCGAGGCGAAATCCGGCATGGTCCTCGACTTTGCCGACCTCAAAGCCCAGGTGCGGGAGGTCTTGGCGGCGTACGATCACAAGGCGCTCAATGACATCATGGAGTACCCCTCGGTGGAGAACATCTGCGAGCGACTCGGGGCCGAACTCAAGGGCCGCCTCGATTTCTCGTTCCTCATCCGGGTGTGGGAAGGCCAGGGGAAGTGGGCCGAAACCCAGGTCTGAACTCCGGTATGCGCCGGTGAAACCACGGCCTGTAACTTATATACGCGCGAATTAAGAACACGCGACGGCCTATCGGGGAACCGGCCATGAGTGAGTTCCGCACGGAGAAGGACTTTCTGGGCGAGGTCCAGGTGCCGGTGGAGGCCTATTGGGGCGTGCAAACCCAGCGGGCGGTGGACAACTTTCCCATCAGCGGTCTGCGTCTTCAGCCGCGCTTCGTCCGGGCCCAGGCCCTAATCAAGCTGGCCGCGGCCAAGGCCAACGCGGAACTCGGCCTCCTCGACGAGAAGCTCGGGGACGTCATCGTCCGGGCCGCGCAGGAAGTCCGGGACCGGAAGCTCGACGACCACTTCGTGGTCGACATCTACCAAGCGGGGGCAGGGACCTCCCAGAACATGAACGCCAACGAGGTCATCGCGAACCGCGCCAACGAACTCCTCGGAGGGACGCGGGGGACATACGAACCCGTCCATCCCAACGACCACGTGAACATGGCGCAGTCGACGAACGACACGATCCACGTGGCCATGCACATCGCCGCACTGGCCGCTATCCGGGAAGAACTCCTTCCGACCCTGAAGGGATTGGCCGAGGCCTTGGACGCCAAGGCGGAAGAGTTCGACGACGTCCTCAAGATTGGCCGCACCCACCTCCAGGACGCGGTTCCTATCCGCCTTGGCCAGGAGTTCAGCGGGTACGCCTCCATGGTTCACCACGGCGTCGCTCGCGTCAAGCAGGCCTCCTCCGCGTTAGAGGAGCTTCCCTTGGGAGGGACGGCCGTGGGGACCGGCCTAAACGCCCATCCCCGCTATCCGGAGTTGGCCATCGCGGAGGTCGCCCGGCAGACTGGGCTCCCCTTCCGTCTCGCGGACAACCTCTTCGAGGCGATGCAGAACACCGACGCCGCCGTCGAGGTGAGCGGAGCGCTCAAGACCTTGGCAGTCAGCCTCATCAAGATCGCCAACGACATCCGCCTCCTGAGTTCAGGACCCCGGACCGGGCTCGGGGAGATTCGACTGCCCCCCGTGCAGCCGGGCTCCTCCATCATGCCCGGGAAGGTGAACCCCGTCATGGCGGAGATGCTCAACATGGCGGCCTTTCAGATCCTGGGAAACGATGCCGCGATTACGTACGCCGCGCAGGCTGGCCAGCTGGAACTCAACGTGATGATGCCCGTGATCGCCTACAACCTCCTTCACGCCATCCAGGTGGCGGCGGGAGGCGTGGCGGCCTTCACCGACCGTGCGGTACGGGGGATCGAGGTCGACCGCGAGCGCTGTCAGTCTCTGGTCGAGTGGAGCACCGCCATGGCGACGGCCCTTTCCCCACGAATTGGGTACCATCGGGCCGCCGAGATCGCCCAGAAAGCCTTTTCCGAGGGCAGGACGGTCCGGGACGTGGCGACTGCGGAGGGCGTCCTGAGCGATGAAGAACTCGACGATCTTCTCGATGCCGATCGGATGACGCGGGTGCTGGAGAAGTAGCTCCATCCTGGGAGAGTCAGCCCTCTCGCTCCAGCACCGCAATGGCGTCGTCCCGACCCTTCTCGAGAACGTCCCCCGAGGCTTGGAGGGCCTCCAGTTCACCCGCCTCCAGATCCCACTCGAGGATTTCGGTCACCCCTCCGGCCCCCAGGACCACCGGCATCCCGATGCTGACCTCCTTCAACCCGTACTCACCCTTGGCTACGATGGAGGAGGGGATGAGGACCGACTCCTCTCGGACGATGGCCTCGATCATGTCCGCAGTCCCGTTGGCGGGGCCGTATTCCGTGGCCCCCTTGCCGGAGATGATGTTGATGGCGACCTCCTTGATGCTCTCCCGAATCGCGATCCGCTCCTCCTCGGAGAACACCTGGGTTACCCCGTCAACGCGTACCCGCGACCACACGGGCACTTGGCTGTCTCCATGCTCCCCGAGGACGTAAGCCTCGACGCTCGTGGCCGGAACGGAGAGATGATCGGCCAGGGCCGCACGGAACCGGGCGGTGTCCAGCATGCCGCCCGAGCCCACGACCTGGATCCGACGCAGCCCAGAGGCGCGATGGGCCACGTAGTTCATCACATCCATCGGGTTGGTCAGATTGATCATGACCGCCTTGGGCGCGAGATCGGCTACCCGCCGGGCGATGTCCTGCATGATGGGCGCGTTGGTGGCGAGGAGGTCGAGGCGGGACATCCCCGGTTGGCGGGGGCGACCCGCGGTGACGACCACCACGCCCGACTCGCCAATCTCCTCGTAGCCCGCCGCTCGGATGGAGGTCTCCGTCTTGTACGCCAAGGCGTGGCGCATGTCGTGGGCCTGGCCGCGGGCCAGATCCTCCAGGATGTCGACCATCACGATCTCGTCCGCCAGGCCGCGCAGGGCGGTCGTGTACGCGATCGTGCTCCCGAGCCTACCGGTTCCAATGAAGGACACCTTCATCGCGCTGCCCCTTGGTCTCGCCGCGCCATGCAACCGGACCGTTAAAGAGGTTTACGGCGGGCTAGGGGAGATACTCCTCCCGGGGGTGGGCGAAGACGTCGAGGATTTCCAGGTCCTCCTCGGCGACGGCGTCGTGTTCCAACCCCATCGGAACCAAGTACGAGGAGCCCGGCGTTAGCTCAGAGGCCTCTCCGCCGATGATCATTCGCATCCGGCCTTTCAAGAGGAAGCCCGCCTGCTCGAAGGAATGCGTGTGGGCCCCGAAGACCGTCCCTTTGCGAATCGTCCAGTGAACGAGCATGAGGCTCTCCCCATACACTAGGGTGCGTCGCACGATTCCCTCTCGCATCTCGACCCCCTCCACGTCGGCGACGGAGCCCCAAAGGCGGGCGATGGAGTCTCGGACCATACGATTCTCCTGTCAGGAAACAACCCGAAAAGGTTGAAATAGCTTGGTTTCCGATGAATCGGCGGGGTTTTCATGCTGGGCATCACCCGCATCAGCGAGGAGGAAGCGTTGGAGTACCATCGCCTTCGCCCTCCCGGCAAGTTGGCCATCGTATCGACCAAGCCCACGCTCACACAGCGAGACCTCTCCCTCGCCTACACACCCGGGGTTGCCGCCATCTCCCGGGAAATCGAGAAGGACCCCGCGTCCGTCTTCGCCTACACGGGACGGGGCAACCTGGTGGCGGTGGTCACCAATGGCTCCGCCATCCTGGGTCTCGGGGATCTCGGTCCGCTCGCCGCGAAACCGGTCATGGAGGGGAAGGCGGTCCTCTTCAAGAAACTGGCCGACGTCGACGTGTTCGACATCGAGCTCGATTGTTCGGATCCGGAACGGTTCGTGGAGGTCGTCAAGGCCCTTCAGCCCGGCTTCGGCGGGATCAACCTCGAGGACATCCGCTCGCCAGACGCCTTCTTCGTCGAGGAACGCCTCCGCGAGGAGCTGGACATCCCCGTCTTCCACGACGACCAGCACGGCACCGCGATCATCTCGGGGGCGGCGCTCCTGAACGCGCTGGAACTCCAGGACAAGACGCTGGAGAAGGCCCGCATCGTCATCTCGGGAGCGGGGGCGGCCGGCCTCGCGTGTGCGGCCTTCTACGCGACGTTAGGATCCCGGCCGGAGCACGTTCTCGTCGTGGACTCGGTGGGCGTCCTCTATCGCGGCCGCAAGGAACACATGAACAGTTACAAGGAACGCTTCGCCCGGGACACCGAGGCCCGTACGCTAGCGGATGCCATGCAGGGAGCCGACGTCTTCATTGGACTCTCCGTCGGCGGCATTGTCACACCGGAGATGGTTGCGTCCATGGCCGAATATCCGATCATCTTCGCCATGGCGAACCCCGACCCGGAGATCGGCTACGAGGAGGTCAAGGCCGTCCGCCCCGACGCCATCGTCGCCACGGGTCGAAGCGACTTCCCCAATCAGGTAAACAACGTCCTAGGCTTCCCGTTCGTCTTCCGAGGGGCGCTGGACGTCCGGGCAAGGGGCATCAGTGAGGAGATGAAGGTGGCCGCCACCTGGGCCCTGGCGGCCCTGGCTAAGGAGGACGTGCCCGATGCGGTCCGTCGGGCCTACGGCGGGCAAGACCTCGCGTTCGGACCGAACTACATCCTGCCCAAGCCCTTCGATGAACGTGTGTTGCTGCGCGTTGCCCCCGCGGTGGCCCAAGCCGCGATGGACAGCGGCGTCGCGCGGGAGGCGGTTGAACTGGAGGCCTATCAGGAGGAGCTCCGCAGCCGCCTTGGAAAGGCGATGGAGATGATGACGGTCATCTTCAACAAGGCGCGGAGCGGCCCGAAGCGCATCGTGTTTCCCGAGGGAACCCACGACAAGATCCTCCGGGCCTGCCAGATCCTCACCCGGGAAGGCCTGGCGGAGCCCATTCTCTTGGGGAACCCAAGGACCATCGAACGGGAAATGGAGCGATTGCGGCTGGAGTTCAACGCCGAGATCGTGGACCCCTTGAACTCCGACCTCCACGACCCCTACGGCGAGGAGCTTTACGAGCTACGGGGGCGAAAGGGGGTGACGCGGACGGAGGCCCACGAGATGCTTCGCAACCCGAACTACTTCGGCGCCATGATGGTTCATCGCGGGGACGCAGATGGTTTCATCAGCGGGTTAACCACCCACTACCCGGACGCGCTCCGGCCCGCCTTACAGGTCCTCGGGACGAGGGAGGGCGTTCGGAGAGTGGTGGGCCTGTACATGATCACGGTGAAGGACCGCGTCCTCTTCTTTGCCGACGCGACCGTCAACATCGACCCGGACGCGGAGGACCTCGCGGAGATCGCCATCGCAGCGGCCGAAGCGGCTCGCCGGTTCGACATCTATCCGCGCGTGGCGATGCTCAGCTTCTCCAACTTCGGGAGCACCCGGCATCCGCTGAGCGACAAGGTGCGCCGTGCTGTGCGGCTCGTACGCGACCGGGATCCCGAACTCGAAGTCGATGGAGAGATGCAGGCCGACACGGCAGTGGTCTACGAGATCCTCGAAACGACTTATCCATTCACGCGTCTGAAGGGGCCCGCGAACGTCCTGATCTTCCCCGATCTGGAGGCCGCTAATGTGGCATATAAACTCATGCAACGGCTCGCGGACGCCGAGGCGACAGGCCCCATCCTCGAAGGTATTGGGGGGTCGGTCCACATCCTTCAACGGGGCGACGATGTGAAGGACGTGGTGAACATGACGGCGATCGCCGTTGTCGGAGCCCAGGAAGCGGCAGAACCGTGACCGCGGGACCCCTCGTTATCACGTGAAATAGTGGAGCCGGTCGTCGGCCCTCTCCCTCTCCCCTCTTTTTTGAAACGCCACTGGACAGAGTAGCATGCCCCCACGGGAGGTGGTCCGTCGTGGGTGAACCCATCCAAGCCATCATCGAGCAGTTCGATCTGGCCGAGACAGCTCGGCCTGGGTTGAAAAGCCCTTGTCACTACTCCTTCTGGTCCTCGAGTCGGTAGTCACCGTGGGACTGGGTGGTGGGGCGCTTCAAGAAGAAGTAGGTCCCAAAGATGGCCGCTAGGATGACACCCACCACGATGGCTAAAATGGTTACAAGCAACAAGGCCCCGAATAGCAGGACGAGGGCCGGGAGAAGAAACCCCAACAACGCGAGTCCCACAACGATTGCCACAAACAGGATTATTCCGATTACAATGGCATTAAACAGCCGTGACATCTTCAATCTCCGCCTATTTCTTAGGCATGAAGGGGATTAGGGCCCCTGCCAGTTGGCGCAGGGTCATCGACTGGCAGATGATCTTGCCGGGCCCGGTCAGGGAGGCCACGAAACCCTCGCCCGAGAGGATGGTGGACTTGAGACCCCCGACCCTTTCCACCCCGTAGTCCACGGCCCGGTCCCAAGCCACAACGCTGCCGTTGTCCACCTTCATCGTTTGCCCCTGATTCAGGTCGAACTCCACGAAGTCCCCGCAGGCGTGGATCCAGCAGGTCCCCTGGCCGGCGATCTTCTGGAGCCAGAAGCCCTCGCCCCCGAAGACGGCGGCGCCGATCTTCTTCTGGCGGGTAAGTTCTTGCTCTATCCCCTCGGTGGCGGCGACATAGCCCCCTTTCTGCAGGTTAACCTCCTGACCCGGCTGGATGTCTAGGGCCTTGATCTTCCCGGGTGCATTACCGGCGAAGGCCACCAGCCCCGTGCCGCCGGTGGGTCGGTAGGTGTTCTGAAAGAAGGACTCGCCGGTCATCTTGCGCTTGAGGCCCTTAAACATCCCTCCTTTGGCCTTGGTCTCGATGTTCATATTGCCTGACATGTATACCATGGCCCCGGACTCGGCAGTAACAGCCTCGTTCTCTTCAAGCTCCACGGACACGTACTGCAAATTGTCGCCAATGATCTCATACCGCAAAGGAGTGCCCCAAGAGCACAAGGAGCACGGGGTAATAAAGAGGGTGGGTCGGTCGGGCCCGAGGGGAATAAAAGAATGGAAGGTCAGCGTTATCTTTTCAGGAGTCGCTCTCCACCTTGGCCTCCGGCTTACGTGCCAAGCGAGGCGCTGAGGAACCTGGTGGCCGAGGGGCTCCCCTTTTAGGCGGAGGACTGAGTCAGTCCGCCCCCCTCTTGGCAAACGGTAACGGCCCCTCCCGTGTTATCATCGGCAATACTGCCGTCTCAATCCTTAAGTACGCTCCTCCGGAGAGTGAGAAAACCACAATTCAAGCTTCCCAGGGCTCGGACTGGTCGCATGGCAAAGAAGAGGGCCTCCCGTTCGAAGAGAAGCACAACCCGCAGGAAGTCTTCTTCTCGGAGCGGCAAGAGGCATGGCAAAGCACAGATCAAGGTCAGCAAGAAGCAGGCCGAGCGCATGGCACTCCTCCAACTCCGCATCGGCCGGGCGGCGCACTTGTACAGCATGGCTGCGGCTTTTGCCTTGGCCGCGAGTGGGATCCTCCTCCTCCTGACCCAACCCGGTCGGGTGCTGGAGGACCTCCCCATAGACACCAAGATGGTCCTCCCGTGGCTCGTACCCATCCTGGCGGGGGGATTCATTGCCGCGTCGGCCCTTCACCTGAAGTGGAAGCCCTATGCCGGCGAGCGCTCCAGCAAACACTTCGTACTGACGGTCATCGCCGTGCTTGCCTCCGTGGCCACGTTCCTCCTCCTCACCCTCCAGAACCTCCAGGGGTTCGACCCTCAGAGCCTCGCTTGGGTGTACCCCAGCGCCCTTGCCGGCATTTCCCTCACCCTCCTCTCCCTGGCCATGACGTGGCGCGGATGGGGTCGCCGCAAGCTCCTTAGCATGCTCGCCGCGGCCTTCCCCATGGCCCTCATGGCGTACGGGTTCAACCCCATCTTCTCCACGGGCATCCCGTCGGATCTGCTCATCCTGACCTTCATGGGCAGCGCCGTCGCCGTCCAGTTCAGTGGATCCATGCTCCACGTCTCATCCACGTCGAACCGGGTCCAGACCCGCGAGATGATCCGGGTGAGCAACGATCGCCTGCAGATTCTTAGCGACCAGCTGAAGTCCCAGAAGGCGGCCGCAGACTACAAGGAGAAGGCCCTGCGAACGAGGGAGGCGGACCTGGAGGTCAACGAGAAGGCCCTGAAGCAGCGTCTACGCGCGGTCGACGACGGCCGCAAAGAACTGGAATCCCTCCAGACCAATGTCGACAAGAGCACGGAAGAGCTTCAACAGCTGAAGAAGAAAGTGGGGTCGCGGGAGGCGGAGGTGGCGACTCGGGAACGCAAGCTCAGCCTCAAGGGGAAGGATCTCGATAGCCGGGAGGCGGAGGTGAAGAAGACCCTGAAGAGACTCTCCAAACAGGAGAGCCAGCTGGCCAGCCAGGAGCGGAAGCTCGAGAAGAGCCTCGGCGGACTCGAGGCGCGCGCAGCGGAACAGGCCGACCGGGAAAGCGAACTCAAGGAAGCAGAGCGGGCCCAAAGAGACCTCAAGCGGGAACTGAATAGCAACCGGAAGGGGCTCATGGAGCGGGAGAGCGAGCTTCGTCTGAAGGAGAGCGCCCTAGAAATGAAGGGAGGCGGCGTGGGGCTCGCCGCCCGGGACGCGAGCATCCCCAAGCAGCTCAAGCGACTCGAGGGCCGGCTCCTAGAGAAGGAGAAGGAATTGAGCCAGCGGGAGCTCCAGTTGAAGCGGACCAACCAGGAGGTTGAGGCAGCCGTACGGAAATCGGAGGACCGAGCGAAGAAAGCGGAGCAGCGGGCCGCGAAGGTCGCGAGTCAAGGAAAGGACCTCGCCGCGCGGGAGAAGGAGGTTGCCCAACGGGAGGGCGAATTACGCCGGCGGGAGCACGACCTAGAGCGACAGAGGGCCCTCGTGGAGTCTTCCGTGGCGAACATCCGAAAGAAGGAGTCCAAGTACGAACAACTCTACAAGGAGGCCCGCTCGCAGGCCTCTTCGGCCCGCCATACGGAGAAGGAGGTCCAGGACCAGCTAGCCACGGTGCGGGCGCGTGAGGCGAAGCTCGAGAAGGCGAAGGCCTCCCTCGAGGAGGAGCGGGAGGAGATCAACGCGAAACTTCAGACCCTTCTCCGCAAGGAGAAGGAAGTGGAGGCCCAAGAATCCGAGACCAAGCTCCGCATCCTGGAGGCGAAGAAGAAGATCAAGAAGATGCCCGTTTCAGGAGATGCGCGAGCTCTCTTGGAGCGGGAGAAGGCCCTTGAGCTCCGGGAGA
>JBHIDB010000011.1:0-25289 GCA_046759865.1 Thermoplasmata archaeon | reverse complement strand
CGGTGAGGAAGCCGAGCGCGAGCAGGGTGAAGAAGGCCGCATAGCTCAGGTACTTTGCCTTCTCGCCGAGGAGGGCTCGTGCGACGTGGCCCCCATCGAGCTGGCCGGCGGGGAGGAGGTTCAGACCCGTGACAAGGAACCCGACCCACCCCGCGAAGGCGGTCGGGTGGAGGAGGGCGTTGTCCGGGAGCGGGATGGCGAGGAGCATCGCCTGATAAAGGAGGGGGAAGCCCACCTCGGCCGAGCCCCCGATGTTCGTTCCAGCGAGGCGCGGATCCAGGGCGTTGAGGTACAGGCCCAGGAGGGTCACGGGGAGCGCGACCGCCAGGCCGAGGAGCGGGCCCGCCATGCCGATGTCCATCAGGGCCTTCTTGTTGGGGATGGGCTCCCGCATGCTGATCAGGGCCCCGAAGGTCCCGAAGATGACCGGCGGGGGCGCAGGAATGAAGAAGGGCAGGGAGGCCTCCACGTTGTGTCGACGCGCGAGGATGAAGTGGCCCATCTCGTGGGTACCCAGGATGGCCAGGAGGGGGAGGGTGAAGAGGAGGCCCCCGAAGAAGGCGTTGGCCAGCGTAAAGGCCGCCAAGAAATCCGTCGAGCCGTTGTATCCCGACCAGTGCACCATCCCTGCGATCAGGGTTGTGAAGAGGGTGGCCACGAGGAGGACCACGTTCAGCCAGATGCCGCGGAAACGCCGAGGGGGAGTCCGCTGCACGTAAAGGATGTGCTCGCCCCCCTCGAGGCGGAGCAGAGGGAGGTACGTCTTCCCGGCCCGCAACTCCAGACGCAGGGCCTCGAACCGCTCGTCGAGCTGTCCTGCCTCGGTCCGGACGTAAAAGGCGATGGCCTCAGGTCGGACCCGAGTGTCGTAAACGGCGAAGTGACGACCTACAACGGCCCTGACCAGTTCGACCTCGTCAGCCAGGGACTCCATCCTGGCCGAACTAGGAAATTGCCATATTAAAAGGCATGGCGGCTGTTTTCCAGGCGGAGACTGACCGCTGCCCTTACGCCTTCAGCATCGCTCGGACTTTCTTGGCGGCCGCCTTGAGGGCCTCCTCCAGACGGTCCGAACGGGGCCCACCGCCCTGGGCGAGGTCGGCCTTCCCCCCGCCGCTCCCGCCGAGGGTTTTGGCGGCCGAGGCGATGGCCTCTCGCGCGTCGAGGGACACGTCCGCGCTCCGGCCGATGAGGATATTGGCTGACCCGTCCCCGGCTCCGAGGATGGCCACTACCCCCGGACCCCGCAGGAGTTCCCGCGCTAAGGCGACGAGATCCTTCGCCCGGCCCGCTCGCTGGTGGACCACGAGTCGGACCCCACCCGTTTGCTTGGCCCGTGCGAGGATCTCTTCCGCCTCCTGGGCCAGGGCCCCGGTCTCCGTTCGCGCGGCCTCACGGGAGAACTCCCTCCACTCGGCAACGACGCGCTCCGCCGCGGAGGGAAGCCCCTCGGGCTGGGTCCGGAGGATGTCGCTGGTCTCCTGGAGGGTCCGCTCGCGTTCGCGAAACCGATCCAAGGCGGCTTCCCCGGCCACGAACTCCAGGCGGACTACGCCGTCTTGGATTCGACGACTTCGCGTGACCTTGATGAGTCCTACCTCCCCCGTGTGAAGGGCATGGGTCCCCCCGCACCCTTCGACGTCAAAGTCCTCCACGTCGACCACACGGATGTCGCGCCCGGGGATGGAGCCCCCCTGGTAGAGGATGAACCCATGGTGGCTCTCCGCCTCTTCCCGAGGCACGAAGTGCTGATGGACGGGCCGGTCCTCGAGGACGATCTGATTTGCCAAGGTTTCGATGGCCTGGACTTCTTCCTCGGTGAGACCCTGGTAGTGGGTGATATCGAGGGTTGCATGGTCTTCCGCCTTGTGGGCCCCCGTCTGCCAGACGTGGCGGCCGAGTACGTGTCGCGCGGCCCCGTTGAGGATGTGCGTGGCGGTGTGGTGCCGCAGAAGCCGCATGCGGCGCCGCTCGTCGACCTTGCCGGCAAGCTTGGTCCCCTTCTTCCACCCCACCTTTCCTTCGACCCGATGGACCGCGACGCCCCCGACAAGCTGGACGTCGGTAACGGGGAGGTCGCCGAGGGTCCCGTGGTCTGCCTCCTGTCCCCCGCCCTCGGGATAGAAGTAGGTCTCGTCGAGGACCACCCCACCGTCGTGCGTCCCAAGGAAGGTGGCCTCGAAGGCGAGGTGCTTGGGATCCTCGTAGTACCGAAGGCGCGTGGAAGGGTAGTCAGGGAGGGCGGCCACGGCCTCCGGTCCTTCCTCTGGGGCCTCATGGCGCTTCGCGACCCGGGCGAAGAAGTCATCCGGAACCTCGACTGGACGTTCCGAAAACTCCTGGACGACCTCGGGTACGAGGCCGTGGGAGTCGTAGAGCTCCACCAGGTCTTCCACGGAGAGGCCCCCGGCCTTCGAGGAGAGGCTCCCTTCACGCTCCTTCACGATGCGCCGACCTCGCTTCAGGGTCTCGGCGTACTTGTTGGCCTCCACCTCCGCCAGCGTCAGAATCTCCTCCGACAACTCCGGCAGCTCGGGAAAGTCCTGGGCGAAGTGGTCGATCTGGAGGGAAAGGATCTCTGACAGCGTGTGATCGATCTCCAGCCGCGCCAGAGACCGAAGCGCGCGGCGAACCAGCAGCCGAGCGAAGTATCCCTCCTTCACGTTGGACGGCACGACGCCGTCCCCCAGCACGAAAGCCAGGGCACGCGTGTGGTCGCTCAAGGCATACACATACTCCAGCGGGAGGGTGTACTCGGTCAGTTCTTCCACGCCCAGGCCGAGTCGCTCAGCCACGTCCGATCGGAGGCGACGGACGTCCCCGTGGGTCTCGATGTTCATCCCGCCCGCCACTTTGCTGTACTCGGCCAGCACGCGCTCGTCCGTCTCGATACCTGCCGCCCTCTTCAGCGTCTCAAGCACGTCCCCAAAGACCGCCTCGTAGGCGCTGGGCGATCCCTGGGAGACCCAGGTCAGCCGCTCCAGCCCGTAGCCGGTGTCCACCACGGGTCCCTCGAGGGGCTCCCGTTGCTCCTCCTCCCCCCGAAAGGTCATGAAGACGAGGGTCGCCACCTCCGCCCCGTTCGTCGTAACCTCGAGGCAAGGGCCGCTGTACCCGCCGCCCGCCCACCAAGACTCCACGTACCGCAGACCGGAGGCGTCGATGCCAAGCTCCTCCGTGAGGAACCGGTGGCAGAGTTCCGTGGTTCGCTCCTTGAAGTAGATTCGGTGGGGAGCGTTGAACGCGTGATGCGCCATCATCTCAAAGGCCGAAAAGTGTTGGCCCGTCTTTCCCACGTTATCCAGGTCGTTGAAGCGCACGCAAGGCTGAGAGATGACCAGCGGGTTGGCGGGAGGCTCGGCCAGGCCTTCGATGACCCAGGGCTGGAAGGGGTAGATGGAGGCCTGCGTGTAGAAGACATCGTTCCGCCAGCGGGCCACCACCGGGTAGCGCCTCACGCGTGTGTGGTGGTGGTCCTCGAAGAAGCGGAGGAAGGTCTCCCGCATCGCTGCGAGGTCGAGCGTCTTCTTCATCGGAGAGCGGCCGATGAACTCGTACTCCTGGCAGGGCGTCTCCCCGCACGAGGTGTGGGTCCCCTGGGACCAGTAGGGCCGACCGCAACTCGGGCAGACCTCGCGGGTAAAGCCGTTCTCCCGAAAGAAGGCGAGGTCGTACTCGCTTGGCATCCCCTCGAATATGGGGCAGCTTTATTAATCATCTCTCAGGCGCGTGCCCCTCGGTCGGGCCGCCGCGGAGGGATCCCGAGGGTTACGGATCGCCGGCTGGTCAGGACTGGAGCTGCAAGCGGACGAGCTCGTCCGCGATCCGCAGGAACTCGTCCTCGGTGCCCCGTGGGATGGTCGCGCCCGCCGCCACGCTGTGCCCGCCTCCCTCGCCACCCACTTTCGCGGCGGCCTTTCGGAGCACGATGGCGAGGTTGAGGCCGCGTCCCAGCAAGTTCCGGGGTGCCCGCGCGCTTACCTTGACCCCGTCTTCGGCGTCGGCAAAGGCGAAGAGGGGCATATCCGGCTTCATGTCGCCGGACCCGAGGACCATCCCTGCGGCGATGCCGACCACCGTGTCTTTGATGCGGTCGCCTCCGTGGAACCACTGAATGTGGGTGAGACTCTCGACCCCGACCTCGTCCACGACGTCGAGGGAGGTCACGATGTGGCCCCGATGCTCCTTGAGGAGGTTGAGGGCCCGACGGTAGGCCTCCTCCCGGTCCCCTCGGCAGACGCCGTAGCCGACTTCCGCCTTGTCGTACCGCCCGCACGCGTTGAGGAGCGTCGCGAACTCCTTCGCGTCGTGTAAGGGGCTCCCCTCCTCCTCCCGGGGCAGGAGGTACACCTCCCCGAGGAGCCTGCGGGCCTGGGCGTGGCCGTACCCCTTCTGCAGCAGCGAGGTCACCAACTCGGAGACGACCCGTTGCTTCTCCTCGGCCTCCAGGTCGATCCAACGACGCCAGCCGGCCTCCCCCTTGAGGGCGACCCCGAGTTCCAGGAAGAAGACGATGCACGCTTCCTGGTCCTCCGTCAAGTGCGGCAGCGGGGGATCGGTTGCGTACTGCAGGAGCCGAAAGACCGGACGCGTCTCTCGCCCGAAGAGCCGCAGGTCGCGGATGACCTGGAGCACCCCGGCCGCCACGCCGTCATGGACCACCTCCCGGTTGGTCCCCACGAGGTGACCCTCGGCCCGATCCTGCAAATCGCCGACCGCCCCGACGACCCCAAGGGCCGACAGGTCTCGGTTCCCCCGATCCATGGCCCGGGCCACGAGGTATGCGGCCCCCGAGCTGCTCAGCGCCGACGTGCCATCGATGCCCACGAGATGGGGGTTGACGTGAACTAGGTCAGGGGTCGTGTAGGCAAGGAGGTCCTTCCTCTGGTCCTCGGGGACGACCACCTCGGAGGGCAGGTGGTGGTCGGTGATGACGCCGCGGAGGTCGGTGAGCCGATGGGAGAGGCCGCTACCTAGGTCCGTAAACCAGACCATCTCCGGATTCCGGTCTTTGATTTCCTTCACGGTTCCGGAGCTTAAGTTCTTCAGGAAGTGAATTTCGTGCTCGATCCCTTGCCTCTCGAGTGCTTGCGAGGCGATGGTTCCGGACGTAATGCCGTCCGGGTCGATGTGACTGAAGATGTCGACGTGCCGTGCCTGCGTCACGCGGTCCGCCGCCTGGCCCGCGAGCCTCTCCACGGAGGACCATGGGCCACCGGCGTACATAACGATTCCAGGGGCCGGCCTCTGAAACCTGGAAGGCATATCAACCGGCAGAGCGCTCCTCTGTGCGATGGCGTTCGAGCAGGCGGACCCGATTGGGGAGATCCTGGAGCGCTACCGGACCGTCGCCGTTGTAGGCCTCTCCACCAACCCGGCAAAGGACGCCCACCAGGTCCCTCGTTTTGTGCAGGCACACGGCTACCGGATCGTGCCCGTGAACCCCTTCGCCGAGGAGATATTGGGGGAGAAGGCCTACCCGAGGCTCCGCGAGATCCCCTTCCCCACGGACATCGTGAACATCTTTCGGCCCTCCGAGGAGGTCCCGGGCATCGTCGACGAAGCGCTCGAGACGAAGGCCAAAGTCATCTGGATGCAATCGGGCATCCGACACGACAAGGCCGCCGATGTGGCCCGCCGGGCGGGACTTCAGGTGATTCAGGACCGTTGCATGCGCACGGAGTTGATTCTCCGCGGCGTCCACTCTCCTGGCTGACGGCCGGGACTGCAGATAGCTGCTCTCCCTTCGCCCATCCTCCAGCTTAGTAGAGGACCAAGCCCTGCACGCCCGCGACGGCTTTCATCGAAGGGATTAACTCGCTGGGAACCGGTGCGTCCGTGATGATGAACCCCCGAGGCTCGTCCACCACTTCCGGATCGTCCACGATGACCTGGCGAATGCTGATGGAGGCCCGGGCGATGATGGAGGAAACCCCGGCCAGGATGCCCGGTGTGTGCGCGTCCGTGGGGACGATCTCGATGGCGCCCCACCCCATCTTCGGGGCCACCTCCTTGAGGTGGGCAACCGGCCACAGCCTCCGAAAGATGTGAGAGAGTTCCTCGTTTGCGTTAATGGTACGGACGGTGGCGGAGACCACGCGGCGATCCACCTCAAGGGCACGACCCACGGCCGTTTCGGCCACGGCGACCTCTCCGCAGTAGATTCGATCCCCCTTCACCCGAAGGCCGTAGGTGAGCATGAGCTGCGCGACCCGGGCTTGGGCGGGGAACTTCTCGAAATAGTGGCGAATCTGGCCCCACATGGAAGCACCAATGCATCAAATCGTACACGACTAGATAACCCCGTCGTTCCCAGACTGGGAACCCTCCCTCTCGGTTGATGTCTATTAAAGAACACTATAGTTCATAAATGTTATATAGTGTATCGTATCTTGCTACCTATGATGGCCACGACGCTGGAGAACGGTCACAGCAAGGTCTTGCTAGGAGTCGACGACGTGCCGAGGCGATGGTACAACATCGCCGCCGATCTCCCTGAGCCCTTGCCCTTCCCGCTGCACCCAGCAACCATGGAGCCGATCGGCCCTGAGGCCCTGGCTCCTCTCTTCCCGCAAGAGTTAATCAGACAAGAGGTCTCCTCCGAGCGCAACATCGACATCCCAGACGAGGTCCGGGAGGCCTACCTCCGTCTGGGACGCCCCTCTCCCCTCTACCGCGCCGAGCGGCTTGAGGACGCTCTCCGAACCCCCGCGAAGATCTTCTACAAGCGAGAGGACCTGAGCCCGACGGGGAGTCACAAACCAAACACGGCCATCGCTCAGGCCTACTACTCCGCCAAGGAGGGAGTCGAGAAGCTCGCGACCGAGACGGGCGCCGGCCAGTGGGGTTCCGCCCTGAGCCTCGCGTCCAGCTACTTCAACATGGCCTGCACGGTCTTCATGGTCCGGGTGAGCTTCGAGCAGAAGCCCTACCGGAAGCACATGATGGAGGTCTTCGGGTCCACGGTCTATCCCTCTCCAAGCGCCTTCACGGAGTTCGGGAAGCGGGTTCTCAAGGAGGCGCCCGACCACCCCGGTTCCCTAGGCATCGCGATCAGCGAGGCGCTCGAGGTGGCCGTTCAGGACGAGTCCACGAAGTACAGCCTTGGATCGGTCCTGAACCACGTCTTGCTCCACCAGACGGTCGTGGGTCAGGAGGCGAAGTTGCAGATGGAGGCCCTGGACCTCTACCCCGACGCCGTGGTGGGCTCGGTGGGAGGCGGAAGCAACTTCTCGGGTCTCGCCTATCCCTTCGTGGGGGACGTCCTCCGCGGGCGGGCCGAGTCCAGCTTCTACGCCATCGAGCCGGCGGCGGTTCCTTCTCTGACGGAAGGGGAGTACACCTACGACTTCGGGGACACGGCAGAGATGACCCCGCTGCTCAAGATGTTCACACTGGGCCACGCGTTCGTCCCGCCCAAGATTCACGCGGGAGGGCTCCGGTACCACGGCGCCGCCCCCACCCTGAGCCTTCTGGTCAACATTGGCCAGATCCAGGCACGAGCTTACGACCAGTTGTCCACCTACGAAGCGGGGGCCCTCTTCGCGCAGACGGAAGGTCTCATTCCGGCCCCTGAGACGAATCACGCGGTGAAGGGAGCCATCGAGCTCGCCCGCGAGGCGAAGGAGCGTGACGAGGAGCGGACAATCCTCTTCAACTTCTCCGGCCACGGACTCTTGGACATGGAGGGCTTCGCCCAGTACATGCACGGTGGCCTGGAGGTAGCCTGAGTCCGTCCCCGGCCTCGTCGGTCCCCAGAAGCTTTTAGGCCAGCGACCTTCCATCGAGGGTGGACGCCGCCGTCGACGTTGGGGGCACCTTCACCGACTTCGTCGTCGTGAAGGAGGGGCGCCTGGTGGCCTTCAAGCTTCCCTCGTCCCCCGATCGACCCCAAGATGTCCTCGATGAGGGTCTCCGGCCTTTCGACGTCGACGTGCTCGGGCACGGGACGACCATCGCGACGAATGCCGTCGTGGAGGGGAAGGGAAGCCCTACGGCTCTGCTGACCACGCGGGGTTTCGAGGATCTTCTCGTCATTGGCCGGCAGAATCGTCCTCGCCTCTACGACCTCCACGCCACGAAGCCCCCACCTCTCGTCCCTCCAGAGGCAACCTTTGGGGTGAGCGAGCGTGTTGACGCCGAAGGTCAGGTCATCCGGACGCTTGACGAGGGCGAGGTCGAGGAGCTGGTCCCCCGACTGCAGGCCCTCGGCATCGAGTCGGTGGCCGTGAGCCTCCTTTTCTCGTTCTTGAAACCCGATCACGAGGCCCGGGTCGGGCGCCGGCTCGCGGACCACTTTTCCGTTTCCCTCTCCTCGGAGGTTCTACCGGAGTTCAGGGAGTATGAGAGGACCTCTACCACGGTCCTGGACGCCCTCGTGGGACCCGTCGTCCGTGGCTACCTGGGCGACATGATGGGACGCCTTCCCGGTCCGCTGTGGATGATGCGTTCCAGCGGCGGGCTCCGATCCGCTGAGAGTTTGCTCCGGCGGCCCGTCGAAGCCCTCCTCTCTGGACCCGCCGGCGGGGTGGCGGGGGCGAAGTACCTGACGGACGCCCTCGACCTAGCCAATGTGCTCACGCTGGACATGGGTGGGACGAGTGCAGATATCTCTCTCCTTCCCGACGGGGAACCCGTGTGGACCACGGAGGCCGAGATCGCTGGGCATCCCCTGGCCCTTCCCGTCCTGGACATTACCACCATCGGCGCCGGGGGGGGTTCGGTGGCGTGGAGAGATAAGGGTGATGCACTGCGCGTGGGGCCCGAGAGTGCGGGCGCCGATCCCGGCCCGTTGAGTTACGGCCGCGGCGGAACCGAGCCCACCCTCACGGACGCGAACCTCCTCGCCGGCTATCTGGGGCCGGCCCTCATCGGGGGCCAGATGACGCTCGATGCAGAGATGGCCAGACGCGGCTTGGAGGGCCTGTTCGACCGCTTAGGACTGGGGTTCGAAGAGGGGTTGGGCGGCGTACAGCGGGTCGTCGTCGCCAACATGGTCCGGGCGGCTGCCACGGCCTTTGCACGGAGAGGCTTGGATCCCCGTGACTTCTCCCTCGTCGCCTACGGGGGAGCCGGACCCATGCACGCCGTCGACGTAGCCCGGGAGTTGGAGATCCCCGAAGTCGTCATTCCCCCGCTCCCGGGCGCCTTCTCGGCCTACGGCATCCTCCTGTCGGATCTGCGGTTGGACTACGGCCGGTCCATCCTTCGGCCGCTAAGTGATTCCCGGGAGGCGGTGGAGAGTGCCCTCCAAGAGTTGGAGGAGACGGCCAGAGGGGAGCTCACCGCCCAGGCGGTCGCAGGGAACGCGATTCTCCTCCGGTCGCTCGATCTCCGATACGTTGGCCAGAGCTACGAGATTAACGTGCCCTCCGGGGAAAACCTGGAGGCTCGGTTCCATAAGAGCCACGAGGCCCGTTATGGTTATGCGAGCGAGGACGAAGCCCTCGAGGTCGTGAACGTCCGACTCACCGCCGTGGTCGGGAGGGACCGGCGCATTCCAAGCCCACCCTCGGGCGCTCAGGGGCCGGAGGGCAGCCGGGAGGTGCTCTTTGCAAGCGGGAGGAGGAGCACGACCGTTCTCACTGGACGGGGAGCCCCTGGCATGACGCGTGAGGGCCCGCTCATCGTGGAGGAAGAGACGGCCACGACGGTGGTGGACCCGGAGGCGACCCTGGAGGTGGACGAGGGGGGGAACCTGCGCATCGCGGTGAGCTGATGGACCCAATCTCTCTTGAGGTCATGAAGAACGCCTTCACCTTCGTCCCGGAGGAGATGGGGCAGGCCCTTCGACGGACCTCCTACTCCCCCAACATCAAGGAGCGCATGGACGCGAGCTGCGCGATCTTCGACGCCTTGGGCCGGATGATCACGCAGGCAGAGCACATCCCCGTCCACCTAGGCTCCATGCCCCTGGCCATTCAGGCCATCCAGGGTCACCTGCGGGATCACTTGGAGGAGGGGGACCAGGTGATCCTCAACGACCCCTACCGCGGGGGGTCCCACCTGAACGACATCACTCTCATCAGACCTGTGTTCTGGGAGGAGGAGCTGGCGGGGTACGTGGCCAACAAGGCGCATCATGCCGACGTGGGCGGGATCGCCCCCGGCTCCATGCCGACGGGCAGTCGGACCCTCTTCGAGGAGGGTGTGGTCTTCTCGCCCCAGCGGTTCCTAACTCGGGGCCGCATGGATCCCCTCCTTGCCGAACGCGTGCGAAAGGGAATGCGAGACCCGCATGAGCGGATGGGGGATCTTCGCGCGCAGGTGGCCGCCAACAACACGGGGGACCGCCGCTTTCGGGCGTACCTTGCCAAATACGGGCGACCCTCCTTTGAGGAGTTCGCGGACGAGATTCTGACTTACAGCGAGCGTCGGGTCCGGCGTGCGTTGCAGGGAGCCCCAGACGGCACCTTCGAGGCCGAAGACCAGCTCGACGACGACGGCGTCTTCGATGAGCCGCTCCCGCTCCATGCCCGCGTCACCGTGAAGGGGGAGGACGTCACCGTCGACTTCGCCGAAACCGCAGAGCAGTCGTCCGGGAACGTCAATGCCCCCTATGCGGTCACGCTCTCCAGCGTGTACTACGCCCTCCGCACGCTGACGGACCCAGGCGCCCCACCAAACGAGGGGTGCTATCGGGCAATCCGGGTGGCCGTCCCCGAAGGCTCGCTCTTGAATCCCCGGAAGCCCGCCGCCGTGGCCGCGGGGAACGTGGAGACCTCCCAGCGCATCGTCGACGTCCTGCTGCGGGCGTTCGAGGAAGCGCTTCCAGCCATCGTTCCGGCCCAGTCCCAGGGGACGATGAACAACCTCCTCATTGGAGGAAAGAGCGGAGAGCGGGAGTTTGCCTACTACGAGACCATCGGCGGGGGGGAGGGGGCGCTTCCCTTCCGAGATGGCATGAGCGGCGTGCAGACCCATATGACGAACACGATGAACACGCCGGTGGAGGCCCTGGAGACAGCCTACCCGTTTCGAGTCGAGGAGTACCGGCTGCGGGAGGGCTCTGGAGGCCTCGGTCGCTTTCGAGGCGGGCTCGGTATCAGGAGGTCCATCCGCTTCCTGGGAGAGCGGGGAACGGCGTCTCTCATTACTGAACGGCGGCGATTTCCTCCCCGGGGCTTGCGGGGAGGATTGGACGGCAAACCCGGAGAGAACGTGCTCATTCGGGGCGAGGATCGGCTCCCGCTTCCCTCCAAGACCACCATCGGCCTCCGGAGGGACGACATCATCGTGGTGGCGACCCCCGGCGGGGGTGGTTGGGGCCGCCCAGACGGAGAGATCGGGTAGCCTGCATGTAGGCCCTGGGAGTTTTGTTCGGTCCTCTCGTCCCTGTCCGTGGATCCCTTCTCCTTGGCCCTCGGCGTCCTCCTCTTCGCCTTCGTGGGGACGGCCGCCGGGGTGGTCACGGGGCTGACCCCCGGCCTCCACGTGAACACGGTGGCCGCCCTCATCCTCGCCCTTCAAGGGACGGTCCTCGGCCTTGCGGCTTCCTTGTTTGCGTGGGCGTCCCCCTCGTCCCAAAATCTGGCACTGTTGGCAGCGGCGCTCGTGGTGGGAAACGTCATTGCCCACACCTTCCTCGATTACGTTCCCTCGATCTTCCTCGGCGCCCCGGACGCAGAGACCGCCCTATCCGTCCTGCCTGGACATCGGATGCTGTTGCAGGGTCGAGGACTCGAGGCGATTCGCCTCTCGGCGTGGGGGAGTCTCGCGGCGACCTTTCTGGCGCTTCTTCTCGTCCTCCCCTTCCGCCTCGTGATGGGCGGACCGGTCGGCGCCTACGAAGACCTTCGTCCGGTGATTCCCTACCTTCTCCTGCTCGTCGCCGGCATCCTCATCGTGTCCGATGCGGGGAATCCCCGGCTGGGCCGTCGGGGACTGGTCTGTCGGGTGCCGGAGGGAATCCTAGGGGAGGACGAGGTGACCCCAAAGGTGCGCATCCTTTCCCCTTCCGAGGCCCGGCATGTCGAGGAGGCATTTCTTCTGCGCGGGGAGGTGAAAAACTTCGCGGGGAGCCGGTTGGTCGTCGGCGATGCCCGAGGCAACGTTCGCGTACGGGTCGACGGCAAGCTCTCGGCTCCGTTGGAGGGGGACGTGACGCTCTTCGTGGCGCCCACCCCCGAGGCCTCGCCTTGGGCCGCCTTGGTCCCGAAGGGATGGGCGACCCTTGTTTTCCTCGCGGCTGGCTACCTCGGCTTTCTCGCCCTCCTCACTCCACTCCTCAGCGCCAATTGGTTCCCGATCCCCGCCCTGCAGACCGAGCCACGAAACGTCGGCTTTCTCCCGCTGTTGACGGGGCTCTTCGCCCTACCCACCCTCCTGATCAGCCTCGCCGAGACGCCCGACCTCCCTCCCCAGGATTCCCCACTGGAAGGGACGACCCTACGCCGAAGGGACCGAATTCGGGCGGTCCTCGGGGGTTCCCTTGCGGGGTCGTTCGTGGCGTGGATTCCTGGGGTGACGGCGGCTACCGCGACGATCTTCTCCCAACTGCTCTCGGGTCGAAGGAGAGGCACGCGAGCAAACGACGAGGCGTTCATCCTGTCCCTCTCCTGCGTGAACACCGCGACCGCGCTCTTCACCATTCTGGCCCTCTTCGTCATCCTCCGGGCACGCAGCGGCGGTGCGGCGGCGATTCAGGCCCTCGCAGGGAACCTCATCGTCGCGTGGGATCCACTCCTGACCTTCCCGAGCGCCCTCGCTTGGTTCCTCCTGGCAGCCTCCGTGGTGGCTATCACGGCCTTCTTCCTCACGCGTGGGTTCGGGGCGCTCTTCGCCCGGCTGACCGGGGCCCTGCCGTACCGTAAGCTCGTCGTCGTCGTTCTCTTCCTCCTCATCGGGGTCATTCTCCTCTTCTCCGGGGCCACCGGCCTAGCCATCGCCGCCGTCGCAACCCTCATCGGCCTCTTTCCGCCCCTCGTCGGGGTCCGACGCGTTCACCTCATGGGGGCCCTCATTCTGCCCCTGGTGGTGCTCCTCGTCGCCTAGGAGGCTCTATACGCCTCCCGACCCTGGGGCCGGCATGGCTCTTCGGTTGGGCAAGTTGCCCCTGGCACTCCAGGAGGAAATCCTCGCGTTGCGGGGGGCGGAGGACCCAGGGGTCCACCTCGGCCCTGCCATCGGGGAGGATGCGGCCGTCGTTGCGATGGGGGAGGAGTACCTCGTCCTCACCACCGACCCGATTACCTTCGCCCAGGAGGAGATTGGCTGGTACGCCGTCCACGCCAACGCGAACGACGTGGCGACGCGGGGAGCCCGCCCGCGCTGGTTCCAGGCAGCCCTTCTCTTTCCTCCGGGCACAACAGCCTCGGTGGTCCGAGGCGTCGTGCGTCAGATTCACGAGGCCTGCAAGGAATTGGACATCGCGGTCACGGGGGGCCACAGTGAGGTGACGGACGCCGTGGACCGGGTCGTGGTCGTGGGAGACCTCCAGGGGACGGTGCCCCGGGATCGCCTCGTGACCACCGCCGGAGCGCAGGAGGGAGACGACCTCATTCTCACGAAGTCGGCGGGTATCGAGGGGACGGCCCTACTCGCTAGGGCGAGAGGCGAGGAGCTTGTCCGAGAGTTTGGTGAGACCCTTGTCGCCCGGGCCGCGAACTTTCTCCAGAACCCAGGCCTCTCGGTCATCTCGGAGGCTCGCCTTGCAGCCGACGAGGGGGCACACGCCATGCACGACCCCACAGAGGGGGGCGTGGCAATGAGCCTCCTCGAGATGTCTCATGCCTCGGGCCGTGTCCATCATGTGACCCCCGCGACCATTCCAATCCAGGAGGAGACCGAGGCGATCTGTGCCTACTACGGACTCAACCCATTTGGGCTGCTGGCCTCCGGGGCCCTGGTGATCGCGATGCCACCCAAGAAGACTGCCTCGCTATTGGATCTCCTAGAAGGCGAAGGCATTCCCGGAGCCCGAGTCGGTTGCGTAGGGGACCGAGGGGTGGGCGTGCGGGTCAAGGGGGCAACCCCTCACGCCTTCGAACCCTCCGAGAGGGACGAGGTCGCTCGCGTGTTGTCGGAGGAGAAGGCATAGGTCCCGCCCTGAAGCTCTGACTTCCCCCTCGTCAGCGAGGTTCCCTGCTGCAAGGCTTAAGGGGCCGGTATCTTCCACCCGCGTGGACCGTCGCGAGAGGGCGTTAGTCGGCTACGTTACGGCGGCTCACGCGCTCAACCACGCGTACATCCTCATCATCCCCCTCTTCCTGACCACTTGGATTGTGGAGTTTAGCTCCGATCTACGCGTCCTCGGCCTCGTCGCGGCCGTCGCCTATGCGCTGTACGGTGGGGGGAGCGTTCTGTTCGGATACCTGGCCGATCGGATGGGTTCGAAGCCCTTGATCAGCTTGTACCTCGCGGGTGCGGTGGTCGCCCTCCTTCTGGTAGCACTCGCTCAGACGCTTCTTCAACTCACCCTCGCGCTCGCGCTCTTGGGGCTGTTCCTGAGCCCCCACCACCCCGCCGGGACCGCCATGATTACACGCGAGGTTCGACAACAGGGGCGAGGGTTCGGCTACCACGGGATGGGCGGGAGCATCGGGGTCGCCCTCGGGCCCTTCGTGGCGGCCCTCTTGCTCCTCTCCTTGGAGTGGCGGGCCGTCTTCGCGCTCTTCGTCCTGCCGGCCCTTGTGGTCCTGGTTGGGATGATCCTCCTCGCCCCTTCGGAGCAGGCGGTTCGGAGACCAACGAGCCTGGCCGAGGTGAAGAGCGTCTTCCTTACGACGGGCTTCTTCCTCGTGTTCATGGTGTACGTCTTCGCCGGGATCGCCTATTGGGGCGCACTCACCTTTCTTCCGGCCTACCTGGATAGCCTGGGCCTGCCCCCGCTAGCCGTGAGCGGCCGCGACCTCACTGCAGGCCTCTACCTCTTCCCAGCGATCCTCGCCCTGGGCGCCGCCGGCCAGGTCGCGGGCGGGTTTCTGGCGGATCGGCCGAAGGTCGAGGTGACCTTGGCGGGAGCCTCCATCTTGGTGGGCGTTCTCCTCCTCCTCCTAGCGCTCCCGGCAGCTGCCGCGGTCGTCGGAGTCGCGTTCCTGTTCGGTTTCCTACTCTTCGCCCTTGAACCCCTCCAAAACGTCCTCGTCGCCCGGCTAGCCCCGCCGAACCTGCGAGGGCTCGCCTACGGCCTCGTGTTCCTCTCGGTCTTCGGGATCGGTGCCATCGGTGCGGCCCTGGGAGGGTACATTGGAAGTGTCGCCGACCTCGCCCTGATCTTTCCACCACTGGCCCTGTTCATGGTGGCCAGCGGAGGGGCGGTTCTGCTTCTGCTCCGGGGCGGGCATAAGGCGGGCGTCAGCGCATGAACCCCTCGAGGAGCGCCGAGTAGTCCTGGTAGTCCACCTCGCAAGAACGGCCCGCGCTGTAGAGGAAGAGGCTGTCGCGCGGAAAGTTCTCCGAGATGGCCAGGAGGGAACTCGAGACAGTTCCCGCCCGATCCCCGTGCCGACAGACCGACTCTCCCTGGTACACCGTGTGGTCGGAGGCCACCCTCTGAACCGCTTCGATCGCCGCGGAGAGGTCGGCGAGAGGCTGGTCCCGAAGGGCCTCCTGGGCGAGGTGGACCCGGGGCTGTCTCGCATCGTCCACGTCCATGTTGGCCAGCACGTGCAGCCCGGCCGCCAACTCCACCGTCCGTGGTTCCCCCGCGTAGTGGGTCACGAAGACGTGACCCCGATCTCCGTACAGGATGTTGAACGGGTTGTACGTCTCCTCCGCGACCTCCTCCTCTAAGAAGTCCTTTATCTCGAGGGCCGAGGTGTGCCGTAGGGCCTCCAGGCAGAGGAGCCCGCGCGAGCGACGCGCCGAATCGTAGCTGCCCTCGTCCCGGTTCGAAATCGCCGCCACGACACCCACCTCGTTCACCCCAATCCAGGTCCCCTCTGCCTGGATGTCCCGGGGTGCCAGGATTGATGTAGGTTCGCGGGTGAGGGTGGGTTCCTCCGAAACGCGTCCGTACAGCTCGTCCCGGTTCATCAATAGGAAGAGGGGATACCCCGGAATGTGGTCGCGAAGCAGGATGAGGGTACACATCCCGGAGGCAAAGGGCCTCGGCCGTTAAGCCTTCTTTCTCTCAGGGTTGAGAACCCCGTTGCGCAGTGTGCACGTAGTCGCCACTCTCAGGGTATGCTACTCAACCCACGTGCATGGCGAACCTTCTCGCGCACGCCTTGTTCGCCCTCGCCCTTTTCTCCGTTCCTTCCTCCGTGCTTCTCGGCGCGCCATTGAGTGGGTACGGTTTCGTCGCCGCGCTCGCATCCCTAGCCCCGGACCTGGAGGGGGCGTGTGGAAGGAGGAGGACGCCCCATGGCCACTCCTTCGCCTTTTTGCTTCTCTGGGCCCTCCTCGCCCTTTCCGCGTTGAGCCTGGCCGGCTGGCTGGGTATCTTGCCGGTCGCAACCCTCCCGATCCTGCTCGGTGCCTGCTTCACGGGAGTCGCTTCGCACCTCTTCCTCGACGTCCTCGAGGAACCAGGCATCTTCACCTGGCCGCAGGCAGGGGGAGAGTGGGGTCGCTTCACCCTGTTGGACGGTCGCCGCGCGTCCGAGGGCAGCCCCCTCGTCTCCAGCCTTTCGATTGCGACGATCCTTGCGCTCCTCATCCTCTACTGATTTTCGAGGGCGCGGATGCGTCCCTCGCCGCCAAGCTCCTTGATGATGGTCCGAACGGTGGGGGGCACCAGTTCGTCCCAGTCTTCTGCAGCCCGAACGCGGCGTCGGACCTCCGTCCCCGAGAGCGTCTCCCGGTCAACTAGGGGGCGATCGAGAACGGGATGTCCAGCCTCCTGAAAGAGGCGGCTCGTGAGGGGGTCATGGCTTACCACCGCCTCGAAGGGAGGCACGAGGGAGAGGAGGTCACGCAGCCAGACGACGTGATCACCGACGTCCCGGACAGGCACGATCCGAACCCCCTCCACACCCTCTGCCTGCAGGGTCTCTCGAATCATTCTGGTGCGCTCCTCCAGGTCAAACGGGTTGTTCGCCGTGTGGGAAGCCTGGCTACTCCCGAGGATCAGCACCACCTCGTCAAAGTCGTCGGCCAGGGACCTCACCATGTGCAGATGTCCGAGGTGAAAGGGCTGAAAGCGACCGACGAGGAGGACGCGCGCGGCGCTGCCCTCGGGCAACGAAAAACCCCTACTGGGGGACGGCCCGGTCGGGGGAGACGACGGGTTCGCGGTGGGGCAAGGCCATGTCGGCCAGCTTGCTCACCAAGCTGCTCTTCTTCGGGCCGACCATGGCGTGCTCCAAGACCTCCTTCAGGGTCTCGACCGGAACGATCTCGATTTCACCGCGGTAGCGACTCTCGATGAGGACGTCGTTGAGGTTGGCCTTGGGGATGATGACCTTCTTGAAGCCCATCTCCGCCGCCGCCTCGATCTTTGCGGTGATGCCCCCCACGGGGAGGACCTGGCCCCGGATACTCAGGGAGCCCGTCATGGCGCATCGCTGTTCCACGTCGACCTCCTCCAGGGCGGAGATGACGGCTGTGGCCACGGAGATGGAGGCGCTGTCTCCCTCCACCCCTTCGTAGGTCCCGACAAACTGGACGTGGATGTCGTAGTTGCTGACGTCCTCGCCCGTGTACTTCTTGATAAGGGCAGAGACGTTCTGGACCGCTTCGCGGGCGATCTCGCCCAGCCGGCCCGTGGCGATGATCTTCCCGTCGTTCCGGCTCTGGGCCGGAGTCACCTCGGCGACGATGGGCAGGACGATTCCAGAGAACTCCGACATGCTTGGATCCGCATTCAGGACGGCCATGCCGTTGACGACCCCCACCATCGACCCCTCGGTCACGAAGGTCTTGTAGTCCTTGCGCCGCTCGATGTAGCGGTCGGCCACCTGCTGCTCCAGGCTCCGGGCCATCCTCTTGGCGGCGACGACGTGGTCGGCCGTGGTGACCTCCTCGTTGTCTTCGCGGGCGATATCCCCGGCGACCCGGATGAGGCCTCCCAGCTCGCGGAGCCGCAAAGTCAGCTGACCACGGCGGCCCGCCCGTCGCTGGGCCTCGTGGATGACCTCGCGCACTCCCTCCGTGTCGAAGTGGGGAATCTTGCCGTCTTTGACGACCTCCTGGGCGACGAACCGAATCATCTTCTGCCGGTTGTCCAGGGTGTCAAGCATCATGCTCTTGACGTACACCTCGTAGCCGTACCCGCGGATGCGGGACCGGAGGGCCGGGTGCATGTGGCCCACGGCATCCAAGTTCCCAGCAGCCACGAGGATGAAGTCGCAAGGGACGGCCTCGGTCTTGACCATCGCCCCTGCACTCCGCTCGCTCTGGCCGACGATGCTGAACTGTTTCTCCTGGAGGGCGGTCAGGAGGCTCTGCTGGCTCTCCAGGCGGAGCGTGTTGATCTCGTCGATGAAGAGGACGCCCTTGTGGGCCTTGTGGATGGACCCGGCCTCCACTCGCTCATGCGACGGCGTCTCCAACCCACCCGACTGGAACGGGTCGTGGCGGACATCCCCGAGGAGGGCACCCGCGTGGGAGCCCGTGGCGTCGATAAAGGGGGGCATGTCATCGGGGTCATGGCCGGCGAGAAGCTTGGGGACGACCAACATGTCCTGGCGGTTCCCCATGGTCCGAGTGGCCCAGAAGATGATGACCGCGATGAGGATGCCGAAGAGAAGAATCATGGGCTGCGGCGGGACGGTAATGAAGGCGAGGAGGGCGGACATCAGGACGATTACTACGATGATGGTCGTCATCATCGAGGCCCGCTGTTCCTTTCGGCGCATGGCGTCGGCCTTGTGGGCCTGGACGATTTCCTTGCCCTTGCCGGCCGGCACGATCCGAATCTTGGGCTCGTTAGGATCTTCCGGATTGTGGTAAACGATGGTGTCCTGAAGCTCCTCGCGCGGGAGGAGTTCCGACATCGCCCGGGCCATCATGGACTTGCCAGTGCCCGGGTCGCCGATGAGCATGACGTGGCGTTTCTGGTCGGCGGCCTTACGGGTGACTCTGACGCCTTCATCCTGCCCAATGACCTGGTCGACCAGCCGCTCGGGGACCCGAATGTCCGCGGTTGTCTCAAACTCTTGAGCTTCGACCCACTCGTCGAGATGAGGTAGTCGTTCTTCGGTCGGTGCCTCTTTCTCCTTAACACCCATCGAGCGTCATCCCGTCTGAACGGGTGAAAGTAGGCTAGCCCTGATATTAAACCTTCTCCCAGAGAATCGATGGGGGGAGCCAGTGTTCTCAGGCCAGAGTGCGAAGGCCTGTTCAGGATTTCGAGCTGGGACTGCCAGGGAGTCCCTTGGGGCTTTGGAAAAGGGGAACGGCCGAGGGTTGGGCTACTGCGGCACGAGTCGCGTCGCAATCATCCGTGCGAGCTTCTCGAACGACTCTCCGACGTTCTCCCCCGTCTTCGCGCTGGTGTGGAGGAAGGCGGAGTTGTACTTCGAGGCGACGCCCTCGATTTCCTTGTCGTCGAAGCTGACTTGGTCCGTTAGGTCCTTCTTGTTCGCCAGGAAGTGGACCGGGATGTCACCGGTCACCTTGTTGACGGCCTTGACCCAGTCGTGGAGATCGTACAGGGTGTCCCGGCGGGTGAGATCGCAGACTGCGAGGATGCCTTGGGCGCCATGGAAGTAGGCCTCTTTGAGCAGCTCCCGAAAGCCCTTTTCACCCATGATGTCCCAAATCGTCATGTCCACGGCCACTTCGCCGCCGTTGGCCCCGTCGATGACGACCTCCTTCTTGGAGACCTTAGCTCCTAAGGTGGAAATGTACCGGTCGTCGAACTCATCGTGGACAAAGCGCCGGATGAGACAGGTCTTCCCGACGGCTCCCTCGCCGACGAGGCAGATCTTGACCTTCATCTTCTCTTGCTCGACCATGAGACACGCCCCACGCGCAATCTCAGCTACTTTGGGTCGAGTTATAAAACCCTATAGACCCCGTTATCATGCCCGATATCTTAGGCTCGTGTCAGCCTTCCTGGCTCACGCCAGGGTCGCCATCCTCCGGGCGATGGACATGAAAGCGTCGCCCACCCCATCTCCCGTCTTCGCGCTGGTGATGTGGTACTCGCAGCCGTGACGGAGCGCGAACGCCGAGATCTCCTCCTCGCGGACCACGCTGTGCTCCGTCAGGTCCGACTTGTTGGCCACAAGGACGAGGGGAATCCGGCCGGCGATCCGGTATACCGCGGCGATCCACTCTTCCAAGTCCAACAGGCTTCCGGGGCGAGTCACGTCACAGACCGCAAGGAGGCCGTTTGCCCCCTCGAAGTAGGCTTCTCGCAAGAGCTCGCGAAAGCCCTTCTCCCCCATGATGTCCCAGACGGTCATGACGACGCGAGAGTGGTCGACCTTCATGTCCACCTTCTCGATTTTCGCCCCGATGGTCGCCATGTACCGGCCTTTGAATGTATCGTGGACGTAGCGGTTCACCAGGCTGGTCTTCCCCACCGCAAATTCCCCAACGAGGCAGACCTTGAGCTTCAGGACCTGTTCCTTGGGGGGGAGTAGGACCGGCATCCCATAGGGGCTTGGGGTCGCGAGGAGATAAAGCTCCCCACGAGCCTATCATCCGTGATTTTTCGTTGCGAGAAGAACGGCTAGGCCTGAACGGCCGCCGGCTGCTCCGCAAGCCGTTCCTTGGCGATTCGGGCGGCGAGGTTGCGGAACGCCTCCTCCACGCTGTCCCCCGTCTTCGCGCTGGTGAAGTGGTAAGGGGAGTCGTATGCCCGGGAGAACTGTTCCGCCTCTTCCTCGGACAGCTCCCGCTTGTCCTTCAGGTCCGCCTTGTTGGCGAGGATCTCGATGGGGACGCGGCCGGTGACGCTGTAGACCCCCTCGATCCAATCGTCGAGGTCGTCTAGGGTGGCCTTTCGAGTGATGTCGCACGCGGCGATGATGCCCTTGGCCCCGTAGAAGTAGGCTTCCTTGAGGAGTTCCCGGAACCCCTTCTGCCCCATGATGTCCCAGACGGTCATGTCCACCGTAAACTTCCCCTGCTTCGGGACATCGAGGTCAATCTCCTTCTTGGACACCTTCGTGCCGAGGGTCTGAATGTACTTGTCGTCGAAGTCCTCGTGCACAAACCGACGGATGAGGCTGGTCTTCCCGACGGCGGCCTCCCCCACGAGGCACACCTTCATCTTCATCCTCTTGCCCGGCATGACCCTCGCCCCCCTCTCCGAAGGTGCCCATATAAACGTTCGGCCAATGTTATCAGGGCCGAAAACCGCGGGTGCCTGGCTCTCTGGGACTCCCACCGCCCACGCCAACGATTATATAGACCCCCCTCATCAAACGGCGGCAGGCCGGGTCAGACGCCCTGGGAAACGGATTGCCCCAACACCGGGGCCCGAGGGTTCTGGGCCACGGGAAGCGTCACGACTCGGCGCGGGAGCGCCGCTCCCGACCTCGAGGAAGCATGCCGAACGTCCGCCGGCCCCGACGCGGGTCTATGGCGTACTCGCCGCGGAAACGGGCTCGCAGGGAGGTTCCTCACTTTGCCTCCTGGCCCGAAGTCAGCGGAGGCCCTCGCATCCAATCCTTCGCCGGCTACAAGGCCGGCATGACCCACGTCCTCCTGGTGGACTTCAACCCCAATAGCCCGACGAGTGGGCAGGAGATTCAGGTCCCGGTGACCGTGGTCGAGACCCCACCCATGAAGGTCGGCGCCGTCCGCCTCTACGAGCGCGGCTCCTCTGGGCTCCGGGCGAGAGGGGAGGTCTGGAGCCCGGATCTCGACCGAGAACTGGGTCGGCGGCATCCTCTGGGCACGGGAAAGGGTGCGGCGAACTGGGACCGCTTTGACCCGGAGACCCTCGACGAAGTCCGGGTCCTCACGTACACCCAGCCCCGCCTTGTCCCCGGCATTCCAAAGAAGGTCCCCGACGCCATGGAGACTCGGGTGGGGGGAGGAACGGTTCCCGAACGACTCGCGTTCGCTCGGGAGCAGCTAGGGAAGGAGGTCGCGGTCGGCGACTTTGCCGAGGAGGGTCAGCTCGTGGACGTGGCTGCCGTCACGAAGGCCAAGGGGTTCCAAGGAGCCGTGCAGCGTTGGGGCATCAAGATTCTCAGCCACAAAGACAGCAAGATTCGGCGTCGGGTGGGCACCCTAGGCACGTTCAAGCCCGGATACACTCGCCCGACCGTTCCGCAGGCGGGACAGATGGGGTACCATCAGCGAACGGAGTACAACAAGCTCCTCCTGAAGATCGGCGAGGATCCGGAGGAGATCAACCCCTCCGGAGGCTTCCTCCGGTACGGGGAGGTCCAGAACACGTTCCTCCTGATGAAGGGCTCCATCCCTGGTCCGACCAAGCGCCTCGTCCGGCTTCGGGATCCCATGCGAGCCCGGAAGTCGAAGGTGGTCGAGGAGCCCGAGTTCACGTACGTCTCTCTCACCTCCAAGCAGGGGGCCTAGCGTGGCGAAGAAGATCAAAGGGAAGGTGGCCGCCACGCCGGAAATCCAGCCGAAGGACGTCCGGCGGGCCCGGAAGGCGCAGCTTCAGGAGTGGTCCGAGGGCTTGGACCTGGACGCCTCAGGGACTGTTCCAGAACTGCGGGAGCGCCTACTCGCGGCGCTGGAGGGGGAGGAGTACCTGGTCCTTGAGGAAGAGGAAGAGGAGAAGCCCGTCCGCCGTCCGAGGCGCAAGGGAGGGCAGGTTTACCTTTACTCCATGAAGGGCAAACCCGTGAAGGCCGTGGATCTCCCGCCGGTATTCGGGCACGAGGTCCGAGTGGATGCGATTCGACGGGCGGTGACCGCCTTCCAGGCCAACCGCCGGCAGCCGTACGGTCCCAGCCCGAAGGCCGGCCTCCGGCACGCCGTGGAGTGGTGGGGGAAGGGGCGGGGGGTTTCCCGGGTTCCCCGCCTGAAGGGCCGGGGCGGACGGGGAGCCCAGGCTCCGAGCACGGTGGGGGGACGGCGCGCCCACCCACCTCGGCCGGATCGAAACTGGAGAAAGAAGCTGAATAAGAAGGAACGGCGGCTCGCTCGCGCCTCCGCTCTCGCAGCTACGGCAGATCCGACTCGGGTGCGGGGGCGAGGCCACCTCTTCCCGAAGGACCTGTCTGTCCCCGTGGTCCTCGAGGAGAAGGTCGAGGAACTGACCGACACCGCAGAGGCGCTGGAGCTCCTCCAGCGGCTGGGCGTCGACGAGGACCTCGCTCGTGCCTCCAAGCGGAAGGTCCGGGCGGGACGAGGGACCATGCGCGGGCGGCGGTATCGCAGGCCCAAGGGCCCTCTGCTCGTTCTCACCCGTCAGTCGGTGGGGAGGCGGGCCTTTAGCAATCTTCCGGGCGTGGAGGTGCAGGACCCGCAGGCCCTGAACGCGGAGGTCCTCGCCCCCGGCGGCATGCCGGGCAGGCTCACACTCTTCAGCAAGAAGGCCCTAGATGAACTCGGAGAATCGCTATGATCGAAGACCCCCACGGCGTCCTGCTCTATCCCATCGTGACGGAAAAGTCCCTCAATTATCTCTCTGGCACCGCCTCGCAGGACTTCAAGGACGGCAACCGGCTGGAATTCGTGGTACGGTCAGACGCCACGAAGGGGGAGATCCGGCGGGCCTTCGAGTCCCTCTTTGAGGCCAAAGTAGAAAAGGTTAATACCCATACGAAGAAAGACGGAAAACATGCCATCGTCAAGCTGCAAGCCGACTACTCGGCAGAGGAGATCGGCATGCGGATAGGCGTGTTTTGAGGGCCTTCATGGGAAAGAAAATCATCGTCCAGCGGAGAGGACGCGGATCGTCGACTTTCCGATCCCCCAGCCATCGGCATGCGGGGGCCGTTGCCTTGCCCTCCCTCCGGGAAGGGGCGGGGGTGGTGACCGAGATTCTCCACGCCCCGGGACGGAGCGCCCCCTTGGCCCGGGTCCGGTTCGAACGAGGGGAGTTCCTCCTCCTCGCATCCGACGGCCTCGCGGAGGGACAGGAGGTCCGCGTGGGCGGCGGCGAAGTCGAGCGGGGCCACGTCGTCGAACTCGGACGCCTGCCTGAGGGCACGCTCATCTACAACATCGAGGTCAAGCCAGGGGATGGCGGGAAGCTCTGCCGCGCGGCGGGGACGGCCGCGGTGGTCGTCTCGCGTGGTGAGCAGGCTGTGATCCAGCTCCCCTCGGGCGAGTTTAAGGACCTGGACCCCCGTTGCCGGGCCCAGATCGGGGTCGTGGCGGGGTCCGGCCAGCGAGAGAAGCCGTTCGGGAAGGCAGGAAAGAAAGTCCAGGCCTTTCGCAGCACGGGCAAGGAGGCCTTCAAAGTGCGCGGAGTGGCCATGAACGCCGTGGCCCATCCCCACGGCGGCGGGAGCCATCAGCACGTAGGACGACCCAGCACGGTCTCCCGGACGGCCCCACCGGGGAGGAAGGTCGGACGCCTCTCGCCCAAAAAGCGCAAGAAGAAGGCGCGAGGTAGGAGAGGATAACCATGCCCAAGCGAGGAAGTGGATCGGCCAAGGCGGCACGTCGGAAGGCACGCAAGCGCGCGGGAGCCGCCGAGGCCCGACGGAAGCGGGAGTTCACGTACCGCGGACACAGCCTGGAGGAGCTCCAGGCCATGAGCCTCGAAGAGCTTCTGCCTTTCTTGCCTGCCCGCGTCCGACGGACCTATGCCCGGGAGCTGTCCCACGAGCATCAGGTGGTCGTGCGGAAACTGCAGGCTGGGGACGGTGAGGTGGTCCGTACACACCGTCGGGACATTCCGATCCTGCCCGCATTCGTTGGGCGGACCGTGGCGGTCCACAATGGGAAGGAGTTTGTCTCCTTTGACATTCGAGCCGAGATGATTGGACATTACCTCGGGGAGTTCGCGATGACGCGGAAGCCGGTGAAGCATTCGGGCCCCGGCGTGGGAGCGACCCGCTCCTCCAAGTTCCTCCCGCTGAAATAGGGGTGAGCGATGGGTTATTCCCAGGACGTCGAGGAGGAGACGACGGCGAAGGCATACGGCCGGGAACTGCCCATCTCGCCCAAGAAGGCGCGAGAAGTCTGCCGGGCCCTCCGGAAGATGCCCCTGGACGTCGCGAAGGAGATGCTCGAGGACGTCATGGCGAAGCGCCGCGCCATCCCCTACGGCCGCTACAACAAGGAGGTCGCCCACCAGGCAGGCGTGGGCCCCGCTGGATATCCCGTGAAGGTGGCCCAGTATCTCCTACGGCTCCTGGAGAGTGCCGAGGAGAATGCCGAGTACAAGGGGCTAGACGCGGAGAGCATGATCGTACACCACATCTCCGCCTACCGCGGGCGCCCCGTGAAGTCCTTCCGCCCCCGGGCTTACGGACGAAGCAGCCCCTGGACGAAGGAGATGACCAACGTCGAAGTCATCCTGA
>JBHIDB010000010.1:0-25430 GCA_046759865.1 Thermoplasmata archaeon | reverse complement strand
GGGGCGGTGCGAACCGTTGTCCCCGGGCTGGATTTCCAGGCCCCGCTATCCCCCTTTTCCCCGGTCGAAGTCCCCTCACCAAACGATTAAGTACGCCCCCTTTCGTCCGCGGGGCACGACCGCGGAGAGTACCCTAACCGTCGAGAATCTGTCGAAGGCATTCAACGGCCTCCAGGCCGTGGACTCCCTCTCGTTGGAGGTCAAACGCGGAGAGATCTACGGTTTCCTGGGGCCGAACGGGGCAGGGAAGACCACCACCATCAAGATGATTCTCGGTCTGACGTACCCCGACGCGGGCGACGTACTGATCGACGGCCTCGACCTTTCCCAGCGACCCCACGAGATCAAACGCCGAATTGGTTTCTTGCCGGAACGCCTGGCCTTCTACGATAACCTCACTGCCCTCCAGACCCTCCAGTTTTACGCCAGTCTGAAGGGACACGACCAGGACGGACTCACAGGACTCCTGGACACGGTCGGGCTGCGACAGTTCGCCGATAAGAAAGTCGGGACCTTCTCTAAAGGAATGATTCAGCTTCTCGGAGTGGCGCAGGCCCTCATGGGAAGCCCCAGCCTCCTTCTTCTGGACGAACCCACCACGGGTCTCGACCCCAACTGGACTCGGGTGGTGAAGGACCGCATCCTGATGGCCAACAGGGAAGGAGGGACGGTGTTCTTCTCCTCCCATATCCTCACCGAAGTTCAGGAACTCGCCGGTCGCGTGGGCATCCTCAACCGGGGAAAGCTCCTCGCGGAGGACACTGTGAGCAACCTGGGAAGCCGCCTTGAGATGAAGCCCCGTCTCCACATCACGGTGACCGGCGAGCTCGAGGCCGCCGCCGAAGTCCTCCGAGATGTGGAGGGCGTCGACGAGGCCAAGGTATCCGGCGGGGAGCTTCTCGTGACCCTGGACGCGCCGGCGAAGACCAAGGTCCTCAGCCGCTTGGAGGAGCGAGGAATCACCGTCCAAGACTTCCGGACTGAGGATCTGTCCTTGGAGGAGGTCTTCCTGAAGTTCACGGAAGATGTCCGGAGGGAGATCCGGTGAGCTCCTCCGAATCCCCTCGGCGCCCCCTCGACCTTCGCGCCGTGTGGGTCCTCCTGAAGAAGGAATTCCTGGACAACGTAAGGAACCGGTGGATCATTGCCCTCTCTGCGATCTTCTTCGTCCTGACCTTGGTGTGGTCCTATTTTGGAGCCACCCAGGCGGGCGGAGGGACGGGCTTCCAAGGCCTCGTCGACACGGTAGTCGGCATGACCGCCATCGCGACGATTCTGATCCCGATTCTCGGGCTGATGGTGAGCTATGCCGCGGTCGTGGGGGAGAAGGACCGGGGATCGATTCTCCTCCTCCTGTCCATGCCCATCACTCGCCTCGAAACCATCCTAGGCAAATTTCTTGGCCTGGGCGCGGTCATGCTCACGGCGGTCCTCTCAGGGCTGGGGATCGGCGGAATCGTCATCATGACGTTCACCGGCACGGAGGGATGGGAGAATTTCATCGTGTTCCTATTGGGCGCCATCATCTTCTCCCTCGCCTTCTTGAGCATCGGCCTCCTCCTTCTTGAGCATCGGCCTCCTCCTGTCCTCCATGACGAAACGGCGAGGCGTGGCCATGGGTCTGGCGGTCTTCCTCTGGTTCTTCTTCGCCTTCATCTTCGACCTGGTCCTTGTGGGGGTGTTGGTCGCAACCGGGGGGAGTCTCTTTCCCCTCCCGGGTGAACAATTCGCATTCCCCGACTGGTTCTTTGCGGCTTCCCTGGCCAACCCCCCAGACGCCTTCCAATCCTTCGCGAGCCGGGCCTTCAACGTCACAGGTGCGTTCGGCGTCCCCATCGAACTGCCCGATTTCGTGACGATCGGTACGACCAGCCTTTCGATGACGCTGTGGGCCGTTGTTCCCCTCACCTTGGCCATCTGGCGCTTCTGAGGCCAGGATCTGTAGCAGGATCCGGCAAGGCACCCCGCTGCGAGCGGTCCTGACTCGCCTTATCAGTGGAAAGAATCGGAAAGATACGTTTATCAGCCAAGGCCCGAAGAAACCCGGGGTCTTGATGCAGCGCGTTTCCACCGGGGTTGAAGGCCTAGACACGATACTCCACGGGGGTCTAGTCCCCGGTCGCTCCTACGTGCTGACCGGCCCGCCCGGCAGCGGGAAGAGCATCCTGGGCATGCACTTTCTCTTGGAGGGCATCCGAAGCGGCGAGAGCGTGATCCTGGTGTCGGTGGATGAGCCGCCCAATGAGATCAAGACAAACATGGCCCACTTCGGGTGGAGCCTCGACCGGCTGCGCATCCTCGACGCCACGCCCGACATCCGGGCCCACTCCAGGTCCAAGTCCATTATCGACGTGGGGACGACCCTCGACGTCCGGGACATGGAGCAGGTCTCGAAAATGCGGAAGAGCCAGCAGCGCATCATGGAGGTCTCCGTCCACTCCGTGCAGAAGATGCTCAAGCAGGAGTTCACGGAACACTTCAGGCTCACGGGCAAGCGTTACACCCGCGTGGTCCTCGATTCCCTGACCAGCCTCAAGCTCTTCGGCATGCGGGGAGAGGACAGCAGCATCCTCATTCAATCCTTCATGCGCTTCCTCTCCGAGTTGGAGGCGACCATCCTCATCACGACGGACCTCCCCTCCCGGGAGGCCCTCGAGACGGAGTTCCACCTGGCGCGCGGTGAAGTCCGGCTGCACAAGTGGTACGAGTCCGGCATGGTACGGCGCGCGGTCTCCGTCGAGAAGCTCCGGGGGTCGGCCTTCGACGATCGCTACCGCCCCATGATCATCGGGGACCAGGGCCTCTACGTCCAAGGGGACGGGGAAGTGGCGCTTCATGGGCAACGGACCGACGGCATCGTCGAGAGCTTCATCGAAGACATCCAGACCGAGGAGCTCTTTGAGGCCATGGAGGAGGTTCTCCGACTCTGGGAGCACTGCGAGGCCGAGAAGCTCAACATCAGCGACCTGCGCCCCCGGATCTACCGCGCCTTCACCCACTGGCAGATGGGACTGCGCCAAGAGGCCCTCCAGCAGTCCATGCTCCTCCTGGAACAGTTGCGGAGGAGGCGGCAGCGGTCGTCCCCCCAGGTCGTCTCGGAGTAGACCATGCCTGAGGAGCGCGTCCGCACCGGGATCGAGGGATTGGACCAGATGCTGAACGGTGGGCTCATCCCCCACCGACCCTACATCGTCTCCGGCCCGCCCGGCAGCGGAAAGACCACCCTCTGCGTTCAGTTCCTCCTCCAAGGACTCCAAGAGGGGCAGCACGGGCTCTTTGTGGCCCTAGAGGAACCGCCCAACGAGGTCCGCTACAACGTGGAGTCCTACGGCTGGAAGGTCGGGGAAGTCGAGATCCTAGACGCCAACTCCGACATCCGGCGTTTCGAGCCCAATCCCACTCTCGAGATTTCCTCCGAGATCGCTCCCGTGGCGATGAAGAACGTCCCCGCCAAGATTCGCAGAACGCCGGACGGGGCCTCGCGAGAGATCACCGTCCACTCCCTTCAGCAGTCCCTGAAGAACCTCTTCGCCAAGAAGCGTTACGACCGGGTGGTCATCGACAGCGTTACGGCCCTGCGGGCCTTCTGCATGCGGAACTTCGAAGAGAACGTCTCCACCCAGTCCTTCATGCGCTTCCTCACGGAGTCGGAGAAGACGGCCCTCCTGACGGTGGAGACCCCCACCAATGGGACCTCCTCCAAGCTGGAAACCTTCCTCGCCCGGGGCGAGATTCGCCTCTACAAGTTTCGTCAGGACATCGGGATTAAGCGCTTCATCTCCATCGAGAAGTTCAAGGGCTCGAGTCACATGGAGTCCATCGTCCCCATGGTGCTCGACGCGAGCGGCGTCGCCGTTCATGCCCGACCGTCCTAGGGCCATCGGGACCCGATCCCGTCCGTGAGTCCACCCCCATGGCCCTCCCTGAACTCGGCCCCCCGCCGCCGCGCTGGCGAAAGGTTCTCGCTATCTTCCTCATCGTGGTGCTGTTTCTGGGCTCCGTCTTCTTCGTCCTCGCCAACCTGGTGGCCATACAGCGGTTCCTCGCGGGCGTCTCCGATAACGCGTGGGCGTTCTCCGCCACCCAAGCTGATCAACTCATGGCCGTGGGGCTGACGGGAGCGGGGGTCCTCCTCTGCATGGTGGACACCGGGGTGGACCTCGGCCACCCCGACCTGCGCGGCGTCACCCTGGCGGCGTGGCGGGACTTCGTGGCCAACGAGCCGCTCCCCTACGACGACCACGGACACGGGACGTTCATGGCGGGCCTGATGGTGGGTGGGGGCCTCGTCCGAGGCTTCGCCCCCGGGGTTTCCTTCGCGGTCGCCAAGGCCATCGATGCAACCGGGACGGGAGGCGCCTCGGCCATCGTCCAGGCCCTCGCCTTCTGCATGGACCCCTTCGGAAACGGGACGCAGGCAGACATCATCTCCCTCTCTCTGGGAGGGGGAAGCGTTCCCGACGGGCCCGTTTCGGTCCGCGTGAACGAGGCCATCGGTCAGGGCATCCTGGTGGTGGCGGCAGTGGGCAACGACGGGCCCGATGCATCGGACGTGCAATCGCCCGCGTCGCAGGATCTGGTCATCGCCGTCGGGTCTGTGAAAGCCGGCCTCGAGATCTCCGTCTTCAGCCAGGGTGGTAACAACGGCGCTCGGTCGGACCCCAACCGGAAGCCGGAACTTGTCGCGCCCGGAGAGGGCCTCACGACCACCGGCCTCGATGGTGGTTACGTAACCGTCTCTGGAACCTCCGCCGCCTCGGCCATCGTGAGCGCGATCCTCGCCTTGGTGTTGGAGGGGGAGCCGACTCTCCAGAGTCTCATCTCGGCCGCGGGCGTCTCCACGGTCAAGGTGGCGATTATGGGAACGGCCCTCCCGTTGGCGGGGCAGGTGGAGCCGCATGACCGACTCTACGGCTACGGCGTCATCCAGGCCGCCGATCTTCTCGACGAGCTGCGCCTTTAGCGGGCAGACGGCTCTCGTGAACGCCTCCCGATTGTCTTAAATAGACCCGTCAGTTTCCGCCATCTCCTACGGGATGGGATGTGGCATGCGTTCGATTGTGAATAGGGCCATCGCTCGTCTAGAGCAGTCCTCGTCGCGCCCGGAGGAGTCGGGCACCCCTGCGGTCGCCGAGGAGGATGAGGAGCTCCGACAGCTCGTCGACTCGCTCAGCGTCAGCATCAAGATCATGGGATGCGGAGGCGGAGGGTGCAACACGATCAGCCGGCTCTCGGAGTCCGGTATCGTAGGCGCGCAACTCAGCGCCCTCAACACGGACGCCAACCACTTGCTCCACATCCGATCCCCGAAGAAGGTCCTTCTCGGGAAGAAGGTCACCCGAGGCCTCGGGGCGGGCGCGATCCCCGAAGTCGGCGAACGCGCCGCCCGCGAGAGCATGGCGGAGATACGGGCCCTCCTCCAGGGGGCCAACGTCGTCTTTGTCACGGCCGGCCTCGGGGGTGGGACCGGCACCGGCGCGGCCCACATCCTCGCTCGGGCCGCCAAGGACCTGGGCGCCCTCGTCATGGGCGTCGTCACCATGCCCTTCGCCGCCGAGGGGCACATGCGGCGAGACAATGCGGAGCGGGGCCTGGAACGCCTCCGGCGTCACTGCGACACCACGGCCGTGGTGGAGAATGAC
This sequence comes from Thermoplasmata archaeon, assembly GCA_046759865.1. GTDB lineage: Archaea > Thermoplasmatota > Thermoplasmata > RBG-16-68-12 > JAJISG01 > JAJISK01. The sequence continues at coordinate 19,788 of JBHIDB010000010.1, read as the reverse complement.
CGCCTGTTGGAGCTCGTCCCCGACCTTCCCCTCGAGGCCGCCTTCAAGGTCGCGGACGAGATTCTCACGCAGAGCATCAAGGGCATGACGGAGATCGTCACGAAGCCCGGCCTCGTCAACATCGATTACAGCGACCTGCTCACCATCATCGAGGAAGGCGGCGTTGCCATGATCGGGTTGGGAGAGGCCCGAGGGGAGGAGGACCGGGTGGACCTGGCCGTGGAAGAGGCCCTCCAGTCCCCCCTGCTCGGTGAGGTGGACGCGAGCCAGGTCGGCGGTGCGCTCATCCGGGTCGTGGGCGGCCCGGATCTCACCGTGGAGGAGGCGGAACGCGCGGCGCATCTCATCGGCGAGCGGACGAACCCCATGGCCCGCATCATCTGGGGATGCTCCGTCGATCCGGAGCTGGAGAAGGAGGTTCGGGTCCTGGTGGTGCTCACCGGTGTCCAGGGGGAGAACCTGCTGGGGAAGGACACGAGCCACGTCCTGGAAGGGGAAGTGGACCTGATTACCTAGGCAGGCTCGTCCACAAACTTCATTCTCACCCTCGCCCTCGTGATGGGGGGATTCCGTGGTCGTGAAGGAGCGTGTCGGCCGAAACCGTTACATCGCCTTCCGAATCGAGGGGGGGGAGGACCTGCAGGCGGGGGAGGTCAAGGCGGCCCTCACGGAGGCCTCCTGGCACGAACCGAAGGAGGCCCGTCCGTGGCTCGTCCGCTTTCGCACGGGGGCGGGGATTGTGCGCGTGTCCCATCTCCACAAGGACACCGCCCTGCGGTTGCTCCGCTCGTTGCAGCGCATCGCCGCGAGGCGGGTCACCGTCCGCACTCTCGGGACCACCGGGACCGTCCGCAGGGCCATCCGGAAATACCTAGAACCCCCCGATCCATGACGGAGAAGGACCTTCCTCCCCGCCTTACGCGGACCTGTTCCAGTCCTGAAAACTGAGTGGCGAAGGTTTATAATTTCGACATCCTTAGTTCGCGAGAGGCTAATTTCATGCAACCAGGCCAGATGGCGTACGATCGCGCCATTACCGTTTTTTCGCCCGATGGGCGACTCTTCCAAGTCGAGTACGCGCGGGTGGCTGTCACCCGAGGGGCCACCACGGCCGGTGTCAAGTTCAAGGAGGGCGTGGTCCTGATGGCCGGGAAGGGCCTCAGCAGTCGCCTCATGGAGGTGGACTCCATCGAGAAGATCTTCGAGATCGATGGACACATCGGCTGCGCGACCTCCGGCCTGGTGGCCGACGCGCGGGTCTTGGTGGACTACGCCCGAATCGCCGCCCAAGTCAACAAGGTCACCTACAAGGAACCCATCTCCGTGGACCTCCTCGTGAAGCGGGTGTCCGACTACAAGCAGAACTACACCCAATACGGCGGGGTTCGCCCCTTCGGGACGGCCCTCCTCATCGGGGGCGCGGACGACCAGGGAATCCACCTCTACGAGACGGACCCGAGCGGGGCCATGGTGTCCTATAAAGCGGGAAGCATCGGCTCCGGGAGCAACACGGTCCGGGAGACGTTCGAAGAGAAGTACGACGACGACATGGACCGGGACGCCGCGATCATCCTTGGATTCGAGGCGCTCCAGAAGGCCTCCGAAGAGAAGCTGCAGGCCGACGCCATCGAGGTCGGGCTCGTCGAGGTCGGCAAGCGGTTCGTCCGCCTCACGCCGCAGGAAGTGCAGGCGTATTTGAGCCAGCTGGAGACCTAGGGGCGAGGCATGCCCTGGGATCTCCGGACCTCTCGCAAGGACGAGATTACCAGGGATATGGTCATCGCCCGCCTCGACCGAGGCGGTGAGACCTTCGAGATTCTCGTGCGTCCCGAGGCCGTTGAAGCCGTCCGGACGGGAGGCGAGGTCAACCTGGTCGACGAGCTTGCCAGCGACGCCATCTTCCGGGACGTGAAGAAGGGACTCCGGGCCTCGGAGGAGAAGATGGTCGAGCTCTTTGGCACGGCCGATTCCCTGCAGGTGGCCACCCTTATCGTCCAGGAAGGTGACATCGCCCTCACCACGGAGCAACGGCGAGCCCTCCGGGAGGCGAAGCGTAAGCAGATCGTCGCCTACATCGCCGCCAACGCCATCAACCCCCAGACGGGGACCCCGCACCCCCCTCAACGCATCGAGAACGCGATGCAGGAGGCCGGGATCCACGTGGATCCCTTCCGGCCCGTGGAAGAGCAGATCGATCCCACCCTGGATGCGCTTCGCCCCCTCCTTCCCCTCAGCGTAGAGAAGGCGAAGTTCGCCATCAAACTCCTCCCCGCGGATGCCGGGAAGGCCTACGGGGAGGTCCGCTCCTACGGGACGATCCTCCAGGAGGAGTGGCAGCCCGACGGCTCCTGGATCGGGGTCGTGGAGGTCGCTGCGGGCCTCCAGGGTGAGTTCCTGGACCGTCTGAACGAGCGGACCCACGGAAACGTGGAGACGAAAATGCTTAAGTGAGCCCACCCGTACGAGCCCTGCAAGGCAAGTGAGGTGGAATGAGTAGTCCCGAACGGGAAGTCGTCGTTCCGGGAGATGTTCTCGACGGCGAAAGCCTGAAGCCTGGCGACGGCACCTTCAGCGAAGGAGGCCATATCTATGCCTCTCTCCTCGGCATCAAGCGGGAGCGGGGCGGCTACGTCAACGTCGTGCCCCTGGGCGGGCGTTACATCCCGCGCACGGGAGACCTCGTCATCGGGAAGGTCGAAGACCTGGGACCCTCCCACTGGTTGGTCGACATCAACGGCCCGCACCCCTCCCCGCTCCACGTGAACGAGGTGCCGTGGAAGGTGGACTTCGGGGACACGGCCCGCTATCTGGACGTTGAGGATAGCGTCCTCGTGAAGATAGTCAACGTGGATGAGACGAAGCGGGTCAACATCACCATGAAAGATCGGTCCGCCCGGAAGCTGATGGGCGGGCGCATCGTGGAGATTTCCTACGCCAAGGTCCCCCGGGTGATTGGCCGCAAGGGGAGCATGATCAGCCTGATCAAGAGCTTCACCAACACGCGGATGTTCGTGGGCCAGAATGGACGCATCTGGATTGACGGGGAAATTGACGACGTCGTAAACGCCGTTTCGGCCGTCCGGATGATCGAATCCGACGCCCAGGTCCACGGGCTCACCGACGCCGTCCGGGACTTTCTCGAAACCACCTACGGCAAGGCCGAGTAACCCTAGGTGAGCACGATGGCGGAAACGCCCAAGTTAATCGATTCCAAAGGCAAGCGGCTGGACGGCCGCAAGGCGAATGAGCTGCGCCCGTTGAACATCGAGGCAGGGGTCCTGAAGCGCGCCGACGGGAGCGCCTACCTCGAGTGGGGAAACAACAAGGTCATGGCGGCGGTCTACGGGCCGCGGGAATGCCATCCGCGCCACCTGGCCGAACCCGCCCGGGCCTTAGTTCGGGTGACCTACAACATGGCTTCTTTCTCCGTCGGGGACCGGAAGCGACCCGGCCCCGACCGGCGTTCCACAGAGATCTCCAAGGTGACCGGCGAGGCCTTCGCCTCGGTGGTGTTCCTGGAGCAGTTCCCGCGTTCGAGCATCGACGTCTTCGTCGAGATCCTTCAGGCCGATGCGGGGACCCGCGTCGCCGGCCTTACGGCAGCGGCCGTGGCTCTCGCGGATGCGGGGATTCCCATGAAGGACCTGGTCGCCGGGGTCGCCTTCGGGAAGATCGGTGGCACGGTCGTCTTGGACCTCGGGAAGGACGAGGACAACTACGGCGAGGCGGACGTCCCTCTCGCCATCATCCCCCGGACGGAGGAAGTCGTCCTCCTGCAGATGGACGGCGACCTCACTGTGAAGGAATTTCAGAAGGGCATGAAGATGGCGATCGCCTCCGCCAAGGAGATCTACGAGATCCAGAAGGACGCCCTCAAGCGCCGGTATGCCGTCTCCGTGGAGGAGCTGGAGGCCGAGGATGAGGTCGAAGAAGAGGCCGTTACGGAGGAGGCGTAGATGGTCGAGGTTGTCCATGAACTCACGCGAAGCCACATCCAGCGCCTCGCCGAGGCCGGGAAGCGGGTAGACGGTCGCGGCCTCGAAGAGCACCGCGAAGTCACCGTCAAGAAGGGGTACGTCGAATCGGCCGAAGGGAGCGCCCGGGTGACCCTCGGGACCACCGACGTCCTGGTGGGGGTCAAGATGGAGCTGGGCTCGCCCTACGCCGATCGCCCCGACTCTGGCGTTTTGATTACCAACGCGGAACTCCGCCCCCTCGCGAGCCCCACATTCGAGCTGGGTCCCCCCAAGCCGCCGGCCATCGAACTCGCCCGGGTGGTGGATCGTGGCATCCGAGAGACGAAGACCATCGATGTAGACAAACTCTCCATCGAGCCCGGCGAGAAGGTATGGCTCGTCTTCGTTGACATCCACATCCTGGATTACGAGGGCAACCTCTTCGACGCTGCGAGCTACGCTGCCCTCGCGGCCCTCATGAACACGACCATTCCAAATTCCACCAAGTTGGGGGAGGGAGAGGACACGCCCCTGGAGGTCGAGCATCAGCCCATCTCCGTGACGGCCGCCAAGATCGGCGACGCGATCTTCATCGATCCCTCCCTGGACGAGGAGCGTATCATGGACGCGCGCCTGACGGTGGCCACGGACGAGAAGGGCCGGATTCGGGCCATGCAGAAAGGCTTAAACGGCCGCTTCACGGTCGAAGAGGTCGATCAGGTCGTCTCCCTGTCGCAGAAGATCGGAAAGGAGATCCGGAAGACGATCGCGGAGGCCTAGTCGGGGATGGCGCGGCGAACGAAGAAGGCAGGGCCCGCGGGCTCGCTGGGCCCTCGTTACGGCGTGAAGGTCCGCCGCCGCATCCGGGAGGTACTCCGCGAGAAATCCCGCTGGCACGTGTGTCCCCGCTGCCGGCACCCGTCCGTGAGGCGGGTGAGTACGGGCATCTGGCGGTGCCGGCGGTGCGACTACACCTTCGCCGGAGGGGCCTATCGCCCCGTGGTCACGACCTCGATCTCCCGCCAGGTGTCTCGCCGGGCGGCCGAGGAGGAGGTCGAGGTGCCCGAAGGGCTGGAGGAGTGAATGTACAAGTGCGCCGTCTGCAAGCAGCCCGTCCGCTCCAACATCAACACGGTGGGCATCCAGTGCGAGCATTGCGGGTCTAAGATTTTCTACAAGGAGCGACCCAACGTGAAGAAGGTCCTGAGGGTGCGATGAGCGTGCGCAAGGCCTGGGTCCGGGTGGAGACGGAGGCGGCGGAAACCGTGGCGGCCGCCCTTGGCCCCGAAGCCGCGCGCCCCGTCCCGAGGAGCAAAGTCGCCCTCACCGTCACCGCAGGGGCCCTGGAAGTGGAGGTGGAGGCCCGAGACACGAATGCCCTGCGGGCCGCGTTGAACTCCTACCTTCGTTGGGCGTCGGGAGCCCTTCACATGGTCGAGGAGGCCGGCAGATGAGGGAACTCCCCCCCCAGCTCCAGAACCAGATCAACCAATTCCGCCAGCTTCAACAGCAGCTCCAAGTGACCACGGCCCAGCGGGTGCAGATGGAGACCCGCCTCCGAGAGGTGGAGGTTACCCTCGAGGAGCTGGAGAAAGCCGAGGACGACGCGCCCATCTACAAGAGCATTGGGTCGCTCCTGGTCCGGGCCCAAGGGAAGGAGGAGGTCCTCAAGGATCTCCAGGACCAGAAGGAGACCCTCTCCATCCGCGTCAAGACTCTGGAGAAGCAGGAGAAGACGCTGGCGGAGCGCTACGAGCGGATGCAGCAGCAGATCACCCAGGCCTTGGGGGGGACGGGCCTGGAGACGGGCGTGGGCGCGGGCTAGCCGACTAAATCATTAAATCACCGGCCCGCCTAGACGGACTATGGCCCAGCAGCCCCCCGCCGCGCCCGGGCAGGGGTCCAACCAGCTTCTGATGATGTTCATGTTCATCGGGATGCTCCTCATCCTCTTCATCCCCGAGGCCCGCGATGGCCTCGGGTTCGTCATGGGGGTGATTCTGGAACCTATCATCGGCTTCGACGGTCAGTTCATGGTGGTGACCATCATTCTGGCCGGCGCCATCCCGCTCACCATCTCGACGCTCCTCCGCCACCGCATGACGAACTGGGTGGCCCAGGGGCGCATGGCCGCCACGAACAAGGCCCTTGGGAAGGAGATGCGAGAGGCCGTGTCGAAGCGCAACCAGGCCAAGATGAAGAAGCTTCAGGAGGTCCGAGCCGAGGTCATGCGGGAGTTCATGCCCGTGCAGATGGCCCAGTTCCGCACCCTCCCTATCACCATGATCCTCTTCATCGCGATCTTCGCCTGGCTCAGCTTCTTCATTGGCACCACACCCTTCCCCTCGGTGTCCGTCCCGTGGAATTTCACCGCCTCCCTGAGCGGGGGCGTCGGTTTCTTTCAGAGCTGGGTCCTCATCTACATTCTCATCACGATGCCCCTGAGCCTCGTCCTGGCCCGCGTGTTGAAGTACATCGCGTTTAAGCGGAAGCTGGTGGCGCTGGGGGAGGCCTAGAGGAACCCGCCATGGGCATCATCCTGGTCATCGGGGGACTCCCCGGCGCTGGGAAGACCACCGTGGCCGAGGAGCTGGCCCGGCGGCGGGGGTGGGAGGTGGTCTCAGCCGGCAATCTCTTCCGCGAGTGGGCGGAGGAGAAGGGTATGGGCCTCGAGGCCTTCGGGCGGCTGGCTGAGGAGGACCACGCGATCGACCGCCGCCTCGATGAGGCCGTCCTGGCACAGGTGACCGACCTCATCGCTCAGGAGGTCCCTCTCATCGTGGAGGGGAGGCTTCCCGCCCACCTCTTGCGGGCAGAGGGCCAGCAGGCGTTCGCCGTGTGGCTGGAGGCGCCGCGCCCCGTCCGGGCGGCCCGCATCGCACAGCGCGACGGGCAGAGCGAGGAGGTCGCCCGTCGGGAGATGAAGACCCGCGAGGCATCCGAGTCCCGCCGGTACGCCGCCATCTACGGCATCGATCTGGCGGACTTGAGTGTCTTCGATCTCGTCTTGGACTCTGCGGACCAGACCCCCGAAGAGCTGGTGGACGCCATCATGGAAGAGGCCGGCGTGTGACCGCCGCCGAGGCCCCGAGGGACGCCGCCCCTTCCTTCGGGAAGCCGCCACAGGCGCGGACGGTCGGGGAACTGTTGCAGGCGGGGATGGTGGTCGTCGACAAGCCTCAAGGTCCCACCTCCCACCAGGTCTCGGCGTGGGTTCGGGACCTTCTTGGGATCGGAAAGGCGGCCCACGGCGGCACCCTCGACCCGCGGGTCACGGGCGTGTTGCCTATCGCGCTCGGGCGCGCGGTCCGGGTCCTCGACGCCCTCCACGCGGGGGACAAGGAGTACGTGGGTGTCCTCCGCCTCCATCAAGACGTGCCCGAGGAGCGTGTCTCTGAGGCCTTCGTCGAGTTCGTCGGGGAGATCTATCAGACACCCCCGGTCCGGTCCGCAGTCAAGCGCGTCCCAAGGGTCCGCCGGATCCACGAACTGAAGATGCTGGACCGCGAAGCCCGGGATACCCTCTTTCGCGTGCGCTGCGAGGCGGGCACCTACATCCGGACCCTCTGTGTGGATCTCGGAGAAGCCCTGGGCGTGGGCGGCCACCTCCAGGATCTCCGCCGGACCCGAACGGCGGGCCTCACCGAGGAGAGAGCCGTCCCCTTGAATGCCCTTCGAGACGCCTTCACCTACTGGAAGGAGAACGGGGAGGAGGTGGAGATCCGCCGCATCCTACGCCCCATGGAGGAGTTGTTGGACCACTTGGGGCGCGTCCTGGTGAAGGACACCGCGGTCGAAGCCCTTTGTCACGGCGCCCCCCTCATGGTCCCCGGCATCCTAGAGGCGGATCCCTCGATCGCCCCGGGAGAACTCGTGGTCCTCCTGACCCGGAAGGGGGAAGCGGTGGCGTTGGGCCGCACCCAGTCCGCGGCTTCCGAATGGCCGACGGCGAGGAAAGGGTTGGCCGTGGAGTTGGAGCGAGTCGTGATGGACCCTGGATCCTATCCACGCCTCTGGCGCTGAGAGGGAACGCATCCTTTATTCGCCCGCGGTCCTATGCGAACCGCCCCAGTCCGACGCCGAGGTCGCCTAGTCCGGTAGGGCGCGAGCCTGGAGAGAACCCCTCGATAGCTCGTGGCGGGCAACCGCCTCGGGAGTTCAAATCTCCCCCTCGGCGCTCGACCCTTCGACGTCCTCCTCCTCCCGCATGGCCGCCTTGAGCCGGTCGATGGAGGGGACAGGTCGCGGGTCTGCGCCCCGCAGCACGGCCAGGTACACGGTCACGAGGTCTCCAAGGAGGACGAGCGCAAGGAGACCCGTCACGAATGCATCACTGGCAACCTCGACCGGGATCGCAGAGATGCGCTCCTCGAGCAGAGCCAGGGTCTTCCCGAACCGCGCGTAGAGGGCCGTGTCCGGGGGGGGCATAAGGAGCACGGGGGCGAATCGATCCGGTTTCTCCCCCTCGAGCCAGCCCACGATCTCGTTGTGATTCGCCTCGGGAAGGACGCTGTGCCACGCGAGCGTCTTCGCGTTCTCGTTGAGCTGGGTCTGCCATCGTCGGGCGACGCCCGCGTAGGGCGGGGGACCGTAGACGATAGGCACCTTCCCCAGTAGCGCCTTGGCGATGCCCTTCGCGGGGTTCTTGGCCGCGGGGACGGCCGGGACCCACTCCTCCCGGATACGGCTCAGGTCCGTGAGGGCCCGGGGAGTCGCCTCCCCCAGGCGGGGTGCACCGGTGGCGAGCAGGCCGAGGAGAGGAGCCAGGAGATATCCGAGCGCCGCGCGAGGCGCGAAACCTGGAGGGACAGAAGCATGAGGAACGCCATGGGCGGCGGACATCTCGGCGAGTTCCCCGCCGGATCCCACCGTCAGGCAGGAGAGGCCCCGCTTCAACGCCTGCCGGTACGCAGAGAGCGTTTCCCACGTGTTCCCCGAGTAGCTGATGGCGACGAGGAGGTCGTCCGGGTCCACGTAGGGCGGGATGTGGGGCGTTCGCGTCACCTGGACTTCTAGCCCGCCATACCACCGTCCCAGGGCATGGGCGAGGTCCCCGGCGATGGCCGAACCGCCCATCCCGATGACGAAGACCCGGCCGGAGGGCGGGGCCTCCGTCGCGGTTCCCTGGAGACCGGCGAGCCCCTCCTCGATCTGCTCTGGAAGGGAGGCGAAGGTTCCCATCAACCCGCTGGCGTCGACCTGGGCGAGACGGGCGGGGTCGTCCAGCACGCAGAGGGATGGCCCGAGCCGTAGAAAGGGTTGCGGCGAGGGAAAGACTAGCTTATTGGTAATTACAAAAATCTTATTAGAAGCCCGTTGGTGCCCCCACCGATGCGGGCCGTGGTGCGGGGGGCCCTGAGAGCCCTCCAGGGGAGGAGGCCAATTCTACTTTACGACGCGGACGGGCGTGAGGGGGAGACGGACCTGGTCCTTCCCTCTCAGTTTGTCACGTCCCGGTCGATCCGCCTGATGCGTCAGGAGGCCGGCGGGCTGGTGTGCACGACTCTTCCTACTCCAGCGGCCCGGCGCCTCGGGCTCCCGCTTATGGAGGACGCCCTGGGCCGCTTGAAGGGGGACTTTCCGGTCATCGAGGGCCTCCTGAGTCATCGACCGCCCTACGACGCGCGGTCTGCGTTCAGCCTGACGCTGAACCACCTGACCACCCGGACCGGGATTACGGACCGGGATCGGGCGCGGACCGTGGGCGCGCTCGCCGACGCATGCCGCCATGCCCTCTCCTCCGAGGACGGCCTGGCGCGAGAGGCGTTCATGCAGGAGTTCAGGGCCCCCGGACACGTCCATCTCCTCATCGCCGCGGAGCCCCTTCTGCGGGAGAGGCGCGGGCACACGGAGCTCTCAACGGCCCTTCTCGTCATGGCCGACCTGCTCCCGAGCGCCACCCTCTGTGAGATGCTGGCGGACGGCGGCGGGGCCCTCTCCAAGGAGGAGGCAAACAACTATGCGACAGCCCGGCATCTTCCCTTCGTCGAGGGGAGCGACGTCCTCGAGGCTTGGGGAGCATGGTCCGGGTCATGGCGACGGGAGTTTTCGACATCCTCCACGTAGGGCATCTGCACTACCTGAAACAGGCGAGGGAGCTGGGGGACGAGTTGGTGGTTATCATCGCCCGCGACACTCGCGTGCGTCGGATGAAGCACGAGCCGGTGACACCCGAAGCGCTACGCCTGGAGTTGGTGGACGCCCTGAAGCCCGTCGACCGGGCAGTCCTGGGCCATGAGGGGGACATCTACCAGACGGTGGAGGAAGTCCGGCCCGACATCATCGCGCTCGGGTGGGACCAGGACTTCGACGACGCGGAAGTGGAGGCCGAGGTTCGACGCCGCGGCGTGGTCGCGAAGGTCGTCCGCCTGGCCAAGATGGAGGGGGACCTGGACGGGACCACGAAGATCATCAACAAGGTGATCAGCCTCTGGTCCATCCAGAAGCAGGTGGAGAGGGTTGAGGAAACCCCGCCCGAGGGGGACTAGGGCTGCGGACCATCGGGATTGTCGATACGACCTTCGCCCGCTACGACATGGGGACGGCGGCTGAGGAAGAGTTGAACGCCCTCGGGACCGGCTTTCAGATCATCCGCCGCACGGTTCCTGGCGTGAAGGACCTGCCCGTGGCGTGCAAACTGCTCATCGAGGGCGAGTCCTGCGACCTTGCGATGGCCATGGGCATGCTCGGGCCGCAGGCCGTGGACAAGCAGACGGCCTTGGTCGCCGACCTGGGACTTCAGGGGGTCCAACTCGCCACCAACACCCCCGTCCTGGGGGTCTTCGTGTATGAGGAGGAAGCGAAGGACGACGAGGAGCTCGCCTGGCTCGCGGCCCGTCGCGCCCGGGAGCACGCCCGGAACGCCTACAACATGCTCTTCCGACCCGAGGTGCTCCGACAGAACGCGGGGACGGGCCGACGGGAGGGGTTCGACGACGCCGGACCCCTCGCGACGACGTCGGGGAAGTTGAGCTAGGTGCCCAACCTGGGAATCGTCGTCAGCGAGTTCCACGCCGACGTCACGGAGCGGATGCTCGCTCGGGCCGAGGAACACGCCGCCTTCCAAGGCCTCACCGTGACTCACGTCGTGAAGGTCCCCGGCGTCTTCGACATGGCCTTGGCCCTCAAGCGGCTTATCCGGCGAGATGACGTGGACGGGGCCGTGGCCATCGGGGCCGTCGTCCAAGGGGAGACCCACCACGACGAAGTGATCATGCAGCAGGCCGCCCGCCAGATCGCCGACTTGGCCGTCGAATACGAGAAGCCCATTGGTCTCGGCATCTCCGGCCACGGACAGACGAAGCGTCAGGCCCTAGATCGGGTGGAGAAGGCGCGGGAGGCCGTGGAGGCGGTGGCCAAGCTCCTCGAGGCATTGGAGGGCGTCTAGGCCCGAATAGGGTTATATCCCAACCTGTCAATTCCGGACCCGCCCCTCCCGAGGGTTCGGCGATGGCGGACATTCCCCGGATTGAGGAGATTCTGACGGAGATCGAATCCCACGAGGGGGTGAGCGAGGCCTTCCTCGTGACCCGGTCGGGGACGTATATTGCCGGGGGGCTGCCCAAGGGGGTCGAGAAGCAGACCTACGCGAGCATGTTCGCCGTCCTCCTGGGATCGGCGGACACCGCCACATCTCAGATGAAGGAGGTCATGCAGGCGGTCACCGTCCATCTCCGCGACTCCAAACTCGTGGTGGTGGGGGACGGACCCAAGGCCCTCTTTGTCCTCCGGGTGGGGGAGGACGTGGCGGTCCGGCGCCTTCGGGAGATCCTGGGACCCTATTCGGCCCGCCTCGAGGAACACCTCTGAGGCTACATCCGCCGGAAGCCCCGAAGCATCCACTCGCCCACGGCCTTGCCTACGTACCGCACCGTGCGCCCCGCACCTCGGCTAAGTCCGACGGGACGCCCCTGTCCCTGCCGGATGGCCGCCAGGAGGTCATCCTCGGTCTCGTACCCGTCTGGGAGCACGAGGAGGCCGCGGCCGATGTCCGCCAGCCGATGAGCGTCGCTGCCGGCGGTCATGGGGAGGCGGAGGTCTCTGGCCAGCCACTCCGCTCGCCGATTGTCCTTTCGGGTCGTGCGGGCGTTCAGGGCCTCGATCCCCTGAAACTGGACCTCCCGGACTACAGTCTCCCCGACCCCGGACCAGAAGCGATGAGGGTGGGCGGCGACGGCCAGGCCCCCCTGCTCGCGGACCCGATCCACAACCTCGGCCGCGGGGAGCCGTGGGGGAACCGGCTCCTGCAGGCCGTAAACCAAGATGTGCCCTTTGCGGGCCGAGAGCTCCATCCCCCGCAGGGCCAGGAGTTCCATGTCTCGGGCCAGCCGTAGCGCCTCGTCGCTCCCTTTGGTCTGGTTGTGATCGGTGATGGCCACCGCCTGGATGTCCAGACGGACGGCTACCTTGAGCACCTCCTTCACCTCAGCCGAGGAGTCGGGAGAGTGCTGGCTATGAAGGTGCAGGTCGGCCTTGAACAGCTCACGTCACCTCGGACCCTGGACGGACGGGACGGTCCAGGGTAACTTCGCGGTCGCCCGCCTTGAGGGGAAAACCCGGACTTCCGGCGCTCCCGCGGAAGTAGACGCGCCCGTCTTCCCCCACTTCGATCCGGAGCTTCTTGAACTCCTCAAAGGACAGGCGTGGAGCGCGGGGCAGACCTAGCACCTGGGCCCCCGGTTCGGCGTCCCCTGTGAGGAGGAGCGAGATGACATCGCCGTCGACGGCGGCCAGGAGCATGGCGTCGGACCGGACGCCTCGGAAGGTGCCCGGTTTCAGGTTGACCAGGACGGCAACCGGCTTCCCCCGGATCTCCTCCGGCTCGTACTCCTCGCGCATCCCAGCGATCATGGTCTTCCGTTCGGATCCCAGGTCGGCCTCCACGATGTAGAGCTTGTCCGCGTCGGGGTGGTTCTCCACCTTGGTGACGCGGCCCACACGCACGTCGAGCCTCTCTGCCTCCTGCTCGACCGGCACGGCCTCCAGCTCGACCCTCCGAAAGAGGGGTCTGGGGGGACGCAGCCGCTGACCCGCGGGAATCCCGTCAGGGACGGCGTCCCAGCGGGTGTCGGTGACGGCGTCCTCGAATCCCAGATATTCCCAGAGGCGTTGGGCGGAGAAAGGGAGGAACGGGGCGGTGAGAATGGCGAGACCCCGGACCACGCGGAGGGCCACGTGGAGCACCGTGCCCGCGCGGACCCGGTCGGTGGTGATCAGGTCCCAGGGGGCCTGGGCATCGAAGTATTGGTTGCCGCGCTTGGCCAGCCGCATGATCTGCTGCAGGGCGTCTCGGAAGTGGACGTACGCCAGGTTCTGACCGACCTGGCGCCACGCCTCCTCTAGCTCACCAAGGAACGCCTCATCTTCCGCGGTGGGTTCCTCCCCCGCGGGGACCTCGCCGAAGTTCTTGTGCGTGAAGGTGAGGACGCGATGCGCGAAGTTGCCGTACACCGCGAGGAGTTCCTCGTTGACCTTTGCCGCGAAGTCCTCCCACGTGAAGTCCGTGTCGCGGAGCTCCGGCATCTTGGCGGTGGCGTAGTACCGGATCGCATCGGGTTCGTACTCTGCCAACAGCTCCGGGAGGAACTCGCCCGCCCCTCGGCTCGCGGACATCTTCGTCCCGCCGATGCGGAGCCACTGATTGGCCGGGACGTCGTAGGGAAGGTTTAGGGCCTCGTCGTAACCCATCAACGTGGCCGGCCAGAAGAGCGCGTGGAAGGGGACGTTGTCCTTTCCCACGAAGTAGTAATGGCGGGCATCGGGGTTGTACCACCACTCCTTCCAAGCTTCAGGTCGCCCCTGGCGACGGGCCCACTCGATGCTGGCCGAGAGGTAGCCGATGAACGCTTCGAACCAGACGTAGATGCGCTTCCCCTCCCATCCCTCGACGGGGACTCGGATCCCCCAATCGATGTCGCGTGTGATGGGCCGGTCCTTCAGCCCCTCCTTGAGCCAGCCCAACGCGAAGTTCAGGACGTGAGCCTTCCAGTAACTCTTGTCCTGCAGGTACGCCTGGATCGGCTCCTGGAAGGCCGACAGGCGGAAGAAGAAGTGCCTCGTCTTCTTCTGGACGGGGCGTGTGCCGTCGAGCCTGCACCGTGGCTCAATCAGGTCGAAGGGGTCGAGGAGCCGACCGCAGTTCTCGCACTGGTCTCCTCGCGCCTCCTTGTAGCCGCAGTGCGGACACTCCCCCTCGATGTACCGGTCGGGCAGGAATCGCTCGTCGGTGGGGCAGTAGGCTGCGAGCATCTCCTTCTGGTAGAGGTGGCCCTTCTCTAGGAGGGTCTTGAACAACTCCTGGGCGACCTCCTTGTGCCCGGCTGCGCTGGTCTTCCAGTACAGGTCGAAGCTGATCCCCAGGTCCCCGAAAGACTTGGCATGAATCCGATGGAAGCGCTCCGCGATGACCTCGGGCCCCACCCCCTCCTCGTCGGCCGCCACCGTCACCGGCGTCCCGTGTTGGTCCGAGCCAGAGACCATGAGCACCTCGTCCCCCACCATCCGATGGTACCGGGCGAAGATGTCGGCGGGCACGTAGGCCCCGGCGGCGTGCCCGATGTGGCGGGGGCCACTGGCGTAGGGCCAGGCGACGCCCAGAAGGAGCTTGGCCATCGGGCAAACTAACGGCACCCGCGATTTAAAGAGTGAGCCCGGGACGCCGATAATCGGCGGGTCCAGTCTCCCGCAAAGGGTTATATACCGACCCAGAAATCGACGCGTAAGCCAAGGAGTTGATGTTCTGGATCGAGGACGTGGCCCGGGACCTTACGAGGCGCCCGTGGAAGAAGGGCAGGTCTATGAGGCCACCATCGAGGATTTGGGCCGGGAGGGGGACGGCATCGCTCGCATCGACAGCTTCGTCGTCTTCGTTCCGGGCACAAAGATCGGGGACACTGTGAAGGTCCGGATTACCCGGGTTCTCCGACGCATGGCCATTGGGGAAGTGGTCGAGGAGTAGCGCCTTTTCCGCCATCCCGTTGCCATCGCTAGCGCTAGCTCCCCTGACGCGGGTGGCCGATGAGGAGGAGGCGCCCCATCTCCGAGAGCCGAATGAGGAGGCGGCCCTGGACCCCTCGGTCGATCTCCACGAGCCCCAACTCCTCCAGCCCCTTGGATTCCCGGCCCCCCCGCAGGTGGTAGCTGAGGAGGGATTTCTCCACCCCCGAGGCTTCGCTGAGGGCGCTCAAGGAGTCTGCCTCTCCGCCAATGTCGTCCAAGGCCTGGAGGACGCTGATCTTGCTCGGCGAGATGACCTCGCTGTAGCTGAACTTGAGAACGGGGAGCATCATGGGGACGTCCCCCTCCACGTGAAAGGCCTTTACCCCGTTCACGAAGGCGGCGCTGATGGCGGAGCAGGTCATGAGCTTCCGCCCGCTGGAGACGTTGATGAAGATGTCGTCGTACTGGCCTCGCTGCTCCTGAATGATCTTGGCGACAACCTCGTACATCTCCCGGGCGGGATTCCGGATCTCCACCCGCTCGACGGGGATCTGGAGCTCTCCCAGCTTCCGCCCGATCTCGGCGGCCCGGAACCGGGCCTCCGGTTCGTGAACGAGGACCAGCTTGCTCACCGGGTACTCCCGGATGCCGGCGAAGATGGGGGCCTCCTCGTCCCCCAGGGTGGCAATCTGGAGAATTCTCATGCCTGGGTGCTCTAGCGGACGCCGCTATAAAAACGGTTTGAAATCTTGTAGGCGAGGTTGAACTCCACCTCGGGTCAGGGTCATATACGGGCGCGTTTATCCTGCCGCCGATTCCCTTGCAGAAGCTCCTTTGGCACCTGATCGTGGGGACCAGGGGAGGGATCAACCGGGCCCGCGTCCTCCTCCTGCTGAAGGGGCGCCCGTACAACGCGAACAGCCTTGCGGAGGAGCTGGGCCTCGACTACAAGACGGTCCGCCATCACCTCCGGGTCCTCCGGAAGAACGACTTGGTGATGGCGTCCAAGGAGGAGTACAGCACGCTCTACTTCCTGACGCCCACGATGCTACGGTACTGGGAGGACTTCGAGGTCATCTGGAAGAAGATTGGGGAAAAGTAGATGGAGTATGGAAGAATGAAACAGGATTCAGCCCGAGGTGAGAGCCCATGGTAAGCCAGCTTTGGTCATTGAACATAATCTTTGGGAGTGCCAGCATCGGCCTCCTGCTCGCGCTCCTCGTGGTCTATGCACGAAATCTTCGAAAGATCTGGACCCCCTTTGGCCTCGGGCTCGTCGTATTCGCCGTCTTGTTGATCGCGCAGACCGGCTACGCTATGTACACGATGGTCCAGTGGGCCACGACGGGTTGGGATGTCCTTGCATGGCCCCTCCTCCTTCTCAATATCGCACAGGCCTCGGCGTTCGGCGTCCTGCTGACCATCAGCTGGGGTTAACCGTGGGTTGAATCTTTCCTTTAACCTTGCAAGTCGAATTTTAAGCTGTCCCTTCTCGTGGTGTCCCCTAACCGCGAGGAAGCGAAGAGGAAGTGCCATGGAAGCCGAGTTGTTGCCCAATCACGACGAGGATTCCTGTCCGGAGTGCCGGAGTTCTCACCTGACCCGGGATTACGTACGGGGGGAGCTGGTCTGTGAGAGCTGCGGCCTCGTGGTGGACGAGACCTTCATTGACCCAGGGCCCGAATGGTCCGGAACCGGCCAGGATGCGGCGCACAAGATCCGAACTGGTGCCCCGGTGAACGTCGCCTCCCACGACAAGGGGCTGACCACGGACATCGCCCCGGGGCTCCGGGATTCGCAGGGAAAGCCCCTCCGCGACGAGAATCGGCCACAGATCTACCGGATGCGCAAGCTCCAGAAGCGGATGCGTTACTCCAAGGCGGGTGAACGCAGCCTCGCAGAAGCCCTCATGGAGCTAGAACGGATGACCTCCCGGTTAGGCCTGCCCCGTTCGTTCCGCCACGAGGCGGCCCTCCTCTACCGGAAGGCCGCGGGGAAGGGCCTGGTGCGAGGACGAACCATCATAGGCATGGTGTCGGCCGCCATCTACGCCGCCTGCCGGCTGAAGGGTGCTCCCCGGACCCTGGAGGAGATTGCCTCCACCCTCGGCGTAGAGAGGAGGGAACTCACGCTGTCGTACAAGGCGTTGGGGCGAGGTCTGGGGCTCCGGCTGGCGCCTCCCCGCGGCGAGGACTTCCTCCGGCGATTCGCGAGCCATCTCGGGCTCTCCCCGGAGGTCGAGGCGAAGGGCCTAGAACTCGTCAAGGCCACGGAACAGGCCGAGCGGTTCCACTCCAAGGGCCCCGCAGGGACGGTGGCCGCCTGCATCTACTTGGCCTCCATTCTCTCGGGCCAAAAGGTCCCGCAGGAGAAGATTAGCCGCGTAGCGGGCGTGTCCGAGGTTACCATCCGTATCCGGTACACGAGCATCGCCAGGCGCCTGGGGATCGAGGTCCCCCCCCGTGGAGCGCCGCGCCGGAAGCTGAACGACCAGGTACCGGCCCTTGCCTAGGTCCCCACCGGAGGGAGGGGCTCGAGGCCCGACTCGTCGAGAGTAACCGTTCTCCCGTCCACCCGGACCCGGCCCTCGGCGAAGAGCTTAACGACATAAGGGAGGACCCGATGCTCCTCTTCCAGGATCCGCGAGGCGAGGGTCTCCTCGGTGTCGCCCGGACGCACGGGGACCGCCCGCTGGTATACGACGGGTCCGCCGTCCAACGAAGCGTCCACGAGGTGGACCGTGCACCCGCTCACCTTCACCCCCCATTCCAAGGCGTCCCTCTGAGCGTGGGTGCCGGGGAATGCGGGCAGCAGGGACGGGTGGATGTTGAGGATGCGGTTCGGGAATCTTTCAATGAAGTAGGGCGTGACGAGGCGCATGAATCCCGCAAACACGACGAGGTCGACCTCCCGGTGCCGAAGCTCCCGGATGACATCTCTCTCAAAAGCCTCGCGGCTCCGTTCTCGATGGTCGACGAAGACCCAAGGCACGCCATGCTGCTCGGCCCGGTGGATGACAGGGGCGTCCCGGTTGTTGCAGATGAGGACGGCCAAGCAGACATCGAGGTCCCCTCGTTCGACGGCGTCGATCAGGGACTGAAAGTCCGTCCCCCGTCCAGAGGCGAGGACTCCGACGTTCATGCGGCCCATGCTAACCCGTCAGTGCTTGAAGACGCGGACTCCGGTAAAGGCCATTGCCATGCCATGCTCGTCGGCGGCCTGGATGACCTCCGCGTCCCGGATGGAGCCCCCCGCCTGAAGGATGGCCTTCACGCCCCCCTTGGCGGCCTCGTCGATGCCGTCCCGGAACGGGAAGAAGGCGTCGCTAGCCAGGACGCTTCCCTGGCTCTCCTTCCCGGCTTTTCGGCACGCCAGAACGACCGCGTCGACGCGGCTGGCCTCGCCCCCGCCGAGCCCTACCGTCCGTTCCCCCTTGGCCAAGACGATGGCGTTGGACTTGAGGCTCCCGAGGACGCGATGGGCGAAGAGCATTCCGCGCGTTTGATCCTCAGTGGGTGGGACCCGGCTGACCACCTTCAGGTCCGCCGCCTCCAGGGGGATGTACTCCCGGGACTGCACCAAGATCCCTCCCCGTACGCCCCAGATCTGGGTCGCCGGTTCCCAGGTGAGCTCGCGTCCCGTGCGTAGAGCGTGGAGTTTCTTCTTCTTCCGCAGCACGGTGAGGGCGCCTGCATCGAAGTCGGGCGCGATAATCCCCTCCACGAAGTGCGACCGCAGCGCCACGGCGGTCTCCCGGTCCACCGCGCGGTTGAACCCGATGACGCAGCCATAAGCCGACTTCGGGTCGGTAGCCCGCGCCTGGAGGTACGCCTCCGGCAACGCGTCAGCACTCGCCACGCCACATGCGTCGGTGTGTTTCACGATGGCCGCGGTGGGCCGCTCAAACTTCATCGCGAGTTCCAGGGCGGCGTTCAGGTCCAGGATGTTGTTGAAGGAGAGGTCGTGGCCGAAGAGCGCCTCGGACGTCGCGACAGACGTGCCTCCGAAATCCGGGTCTCGGTAGAAGGCCGCCCGCTGGTAGGGATTCTCCCCGTATCGGAGTCCCCAGGCTCGGTCGAAGGCGAGCCGAAGGTCCACGGGAGAGGCGTTGGGGTTCTCCTTCGCCAGGTGGTTGTACAGGGAGGCCTCATAGCGGCTCGTGAGGGCCAAGGCCTCCTCTGCGAAGGTCCGTCGACGGTCCTCCGAAACGACCCCTTTCCCGGCCCGCAGCTCCTGGATGAAGACCGGATATTGGGCGGGGTGCGTGAGGACGCTCACGTCGCGGAAGTTCTTCGCGGCCGCGCGGATCAGGGTCACGCCCCCGATGTCCATGGCCTCTAAGGGGTCACGGTCCCCGGGCAGCGGCGGGTCGAGGGGGTAGAGGTTCACGGCCACGACGTCGATGGGGGCCACACCTCGCCTTTCGAGGTCCGCCCGATCCTGCGGTTCATTCCGCCGTGCGAGGATGCCGGCCAACAACGCAGGATGGAGGGTCTTGACCCGCCCCTCCAGCATCTCCTCCCACCCCGTGACGTCCGCCGCCCGCTTGACTTCCACGCCCTTCTGGAGAAGGTGAGAAGCTGTCCCTTCGGAGGCAACGAGCGCGTAGTCCCAGGCGAGAAGCTCCCGGGCCAAGTCCTCCAGTCCCTCCTTGTTGGAGGCGCTGAGGAGGGCCGTCCGGGACCGAACCATGCTTATTACCAACCGCCTATGGAGAGGGCCTAAATAACGTTTTTAGGATGGCCCAACGGGAGGCGTATCTCTCGGGCCGCATGGGGCAAAAACGTGCCTAAAGAATTCTGGTAAAGACTTATATAGAGTGCCTCGGTAAAATTCATACGGGTGTCGAATGGGCAACCTCCCCCCTCCTTGAAACCCCACCCATCCGGCACCT